>JBASRM010000183.1:0-9292 GCA_049273835.1 Blastocatellia bacterium
CCTCTGGGCCGCGGCTCTTTTGCAAGGGCTTCGATTGCCGGAAAGATTCTCTGAACCAGTTTCGCAGGCAGAGACTCAAGTTCTTTCCGAGAAGATCGCGCAAAGACAATGGAAAAATCAGCCATTCAGTTTGCGGCGCTTGATGAGCCGCTCCTTAACGGAATTGAGTGACTCCCTCGGTTCTCTTGAACGCTTGCGCGCGGTAAGGCTGTCATAGACGTCTTCCCAGATATCAGCGTGCTTCCGCAGATCGATCTGAACGGCGATCCTTTCGCCCTTGTCGTTGGTAAGGAATTGAATGCCTTCCATAATCACTCCTCTGACTCTCGTCTTCTCAACCGCATTATATATCGGTCGCGGATTTCTGAAGAACACAAAGCGTGTCTTAAGCGGCCTAACGATTCACATCAGCGGGGCCGCGAGCCGCATTCGCCATTGATGCGAGACTCGCTTCGCGGCCTCCGCTGCATGCGCTTGTTGAACTAAGCGCTACGCGCAGAGCGAACCTGCCTGAGAAATAGCTCGATCATTCTCGATCGACAAGTCTGATCAACTACACTTCCGTCACCAAAAAAACAATTCCACTCAGGAGGTGTAGCAATGACCGAACTGCGAAAGAGAATGATCGAGTGTCTTCAACTCCGAGGCTTCTCCGAGCGGACTCAGGAAGCCTGCGTCCGAGCCGTCGGGCAACTCGCGCAACATTACAAGAAGTCGCCTGACCTGGTCACCGAGGAAAAACTTCGACAGTATTTCCTGTACATCAAGAATGTCAAGAAGTACTCGCGGCCAACCACTACCATCGCCCTGTGCGGGATCAAGTTCTTCTTCGAACGGACGCTGGGCAAGCAATGGACGAGCTTTGATCTGATCAGGCCGCCGCGGGAGAAGAAGCCCCCAGCCATCCTCGGCGTCGAAGAAGTACGAAAGATCCTCCTGCTGATCCGTTTGCCACGTTATCGAGTGGGCAGAAGAACTGCAGAAATGGTCGGCCCGTCTCCTCGGCGAAGCCTGTGTTGAGTCTCTCAAGCTCTTGCGACAAGAAATCGCCCATGGTCTTGTTGTCCGCGCTCTGTATTCACTTCGGCTTGCGGATCGTCTAGCCGCCGAACGATCAGCCTCACCCGCGCGGACCCGCACGCCGAGCATTCTAAACCTTGTGACACTCGCGGCGCGGGTCCGGGTCGGGTGCAGCGCGGTGTTAGGCGGCGGATCCAGGCACCCACCCGCTACAGCGGATCTGACAGTTCTGTGCGTGTTTCGGCCTCGTTTCTGCTGGCGTGACCGGTCGAAGCACTCGCTGCAGACGAGCGTAAGGCCGAGATTCTCTTCCGAGATGTCATCCCAGACCCATCCGCGAGTCTGCAAGGCGCGATCACATGTGTTACACCAGGCTTCGAGCGACGGTTCCTGATCGGGAGTGGGCGCCGGAACGCAGAAACCAAGATGCGAACCTCGGACAAGATGCTGGCACAGGTATGCAGCATTCTGCTGGCCGTGCGATCCACATTCGACGGTTTTGGGCATCTTGTCGTCCACTATGTCTTCGCCGCCTAACGTCCCGCGTCAGCGGGGCCGAGAGTTCATTCAGAGGTTTTTACAGCACGTGCCCGCGCGGCTCAAGACAGAGCTCGTTGATGAGCTCACCAGGGGACAGTGGATTTTGGCATGACAGCCCTAATCGCTGCAGTTCCGTGTGGCGAAACGGGTCATTGCCGCAGAATCTTCTCCATCGTTTTTCCTTTTGCGAGCTCATCAATCAGCTTGTCTAAATAGCGAAGTTTTTGCATCAGCGGATCTTCGATTTCTTCTACGCGCACACCGCACACTACGCCCTTGATAAGCGCGCTATTCGGATGAATCTCCGGTGCTTGAGCAAAAAAGGTTTCAAGATCGTTTTCCTGTTCGATTTGCTGCTGTAATCCCGCTTGGTTATAGCCCGTCAACCAGCAAATGATTTTATCAACTTCTTCTTTAGTACGATTCTTGCGTTCCGCTTTTTGAACATATAGCGGATAAACCTTTGCAAATTTTGTCGCGAAAAGGTGATGAATAGGCATCGTCATTCCTCCTGTGGATCCGGCCCAATGCGCATGTTGTCTTCAGCGCACTAACGATACGATCAGCGGGCGCGCGCCTGAAGACTGATTGATGTGAAGATCGCTGCGCGCGCTCCGCTGCATCGAGAGTTCGGCGGTTATTCGTAAGCCGGACTCACAGCCTTTACATGGAGTGATACACTGAGAGCACGACGACCAGGATTGCTTCTTCTTGTAGTGCGCGGTAGGCAGCGTCTCTGAGTTTGTCCGCATACCTCGAAATGTTTTCGACGTTCTCCTTGAACCCATAAGGAGTATCGGTGTAAATGAGCGTAATCCTGTCTTGTAACTGTTCGCCCGCTAGCGAAAGGTAGCTCCCGTCAAGTCCGCGAATGATCGTGCAGCGGCCGAATGCATACGTGAACTCTCGATCAAGAGCCGCGAGCAAATCCTGGTAAGCGGGTTTGGGAAGGTCGGGCAGGTAAACCTCAACCCTTGCCTTTTCTGATAGAGGCAATGAACCTCTCTCTCCGCTTATCGAATTCCTGGGTTCGCTTCAGAGATTCTTCGGCAGACAGCTTAGCCCGCGATGGCCGTTCGATCTTGATCTCATGATGTCCTTGAGCCTCTTTGCCATAAATCCGTCAATACTCGTGATGTGGCGTCGTCGCCTTGATTGTAGCATACGAGGGCCTGTCGGTGTTGCACGCGCCCGAACGCCAGGCGTCAGCGGGCGCGCGATGTTGCACGGGAAACCATAAGAAATGTGCTTCGCGGCCTCCGCTGCAACGGGTTGTTCGGCGTCGTTTACGGAATCACGCAATTCTCAGTGAATTCTGCACAACTTTGTCATGCTTATGACAAAGCAGGGCAATAAGCTACTATGAAAATTGTTATTCTCTAATAAAAAACTTAAAGCGCAATTCGCCTTCATCAGTGAAGATTCCCAAACCTCCGTCGTGTACTTGGGCAAGTAGCTGCCAAAACACCGACCTCCTAGAGATTATGTGGCAAACCTTCAACTTACCTCGCTATAGAGCTGGCGCGTCACTATGCCGAATCGGCCGGCGAAAGGCAGAGGCCGAGAGGGCGAAGCGAACGCCCATCAACGGACCACGCTTTCACGAATGCATTAGTTGTAGCAAGCCGATCCTTTGCAGCCGCCCAACTGTATAGAGACTGCGGGCGAGCACGTTCATTGCCGTCACAACATGACAGAGGGCTGGCGTTGCCACCAGCCCTGCTTGAAAAACCAGTGTGTTGGTCAGGCTGAATTAGTAATTGATGTTTCCAACCATGGTGAACGTGTAGGCGCCGGTGACGAAGTTCTGCTCGACTACGATTGCAGCTCTTCCACTTGCTCCTTCGAAACGGCCAGTGCCGCTTTGGAACACCATGTCTCCGGTCGCGATTCCAGTTCGAAGGTCCATCCGGCCATTCTCGATAACTGTCGGAAGACGATCGCCGTTGGAAGCTATATACGTAACTTCGCCGGCCGGATGCGAAATGTTCGGGTCGTTGGCGTCAGGCAGGAATTGAATCGTGCCGGTACCGGTGAACAATCCCAGTTGAGTCCCGTTACCCGATACCATGACGGTCGCACCGACGACATTGCCGGCGCCATCTGTGATGAAGGTTGCGAGGCCATTTCCATTGGATGCATATGGACGCTCAGTTGCGCTTACCGGAATGATTCCCAGCAGCAGAGCGAAAACCAGAATCAAACTTCTGACTGTGACAAAACGTTTCATGATGATCTCCTTTATATCGATTCAAAACTTTGGGCCTCATACCGGCGTTACCGAACCGCCGCGACCCCGTACATTTTGAAGTGGTCAATATTCAAAGAACATCACATCCTATTTTTGAATAAGTTATCGCCGGTGTGGTTAACCACTTCAAACTCTTTCATGGCGATGCAAAAAAGCGCGCTAAGTCCAATTTCCAGTTTGTTTGAGAGGCGGCCTTGCCAAGGTTCAGGCGTGAGAGATCCGGTTAGTATGGCTTCGTACTGAGTATCGCCGAATATGCCGCCACTCAATGATCCCTGCATTGAGCGGGCTCAGTGACGTGGAAACAGTACTCGCGTCTCCTGCGATGCATTGAATCTGCCTGTATCAAAATCTTCACATGCCGCAAGACTCGGCGGGCGCGGGTCGTGCTACCCGGCGGCCGAACGCTTCGCATCAGCGGGGCCGCGAGCGTATTGATAGATTAATGCGAGACTCGCTCCGCGGTCTCCGCTGCATGCGCTTGTAGACGCACTTGCGTCAGGGCATTTCAAAATGGACGCTTTGTTGTGTGCAGTTTCAGGCGGCAACTTCAACATAATTAACCTTGCTTGACGGCTCTGGAATAGCCAAGCCATCCTCACGTAAACCTCGAATGTGAAACTCTATTGCTTCTCGTATCTGTTGCTCTGTTTCTTCTATCGTATCTCCTGTCGTCACACATCCTGGCAAATCGGGTACGTAGGCGGCATAGTTGTTCTCTGCTTTTTCTATGACTATTGCGTAGCGCATTATCTAATCTCCTATCTTCTTCAATCCAGCCTGCTTCAGTATGCTATTCAATGTCCCAGGTGGCAGATCATCGTTGGACTTACCTGGCACAGTTACACGTCCTGGCTTTGTTGCATGCTTGTACTGACGATGGCTGCCTTCTGTGGCGACGAGATACCAGCCATCTTCATTAAGCAACTTCAACACATCGCGAAGCAACTTCAACACATCGCGTACCTTCATTCCTGAACAATAGTGCGCTGAATTGCGAGGCGCCAATACTCCTGTGTGGCTAACGCCAGGCGTCAGCGGGCGCGCGTCGTAGCAATCGAATCACGGTGAACACCGAATCGCGCGCTCCGCTGCACGCCCGAGTTATGTTGCGCCGTCGGAACGCTCGGCCACGTGCTGCTCCACCCAGGAGGCGAAGTCTTCGCGTGACATTTTTCCGCTTGCTACGGCAAGAATGGTTTCTTCCTGGTCGTCTACCGTAGCAACGATCTCATAACCGTTCAAAAGAAACATTACTTCCATCGCGGCGTGGCCGACTCGCTTGTTACCATCAACGAACGGATGGTTAGAGATCAAAGAGTGTCCGAGTGCTGCAGCCTTCCGCGCGATTGTCGCGTACAGATCTATCCGGTTGAAGGTCATCTGGGGTTGTGCAACGGCAGAGTCGAGCGCATTCGCATCTCGTACGCCAAAGCTCCCACCGGAAGTCGCGATAAGCCGCGAGTGCAGTGCCAGGATCTCCTCGACGGTTAGGTACCGCATCAGGACAGGCGCTTGTAGAGTTCTGCGTTCTTCGATACGACGTGTTCGACTGCGTCCCGGAACGAGTCATCAAGACGCGCGAGCTTCTCTTCGACACTGATACGGAGAAGATCTTCCGGAGACACGCCGAGCCGCTGAGCCGCGTCTTGGAGGCGGCTGGCAGTCGGTTCCGGAAGGTTAACCTCCAGCGTCTTCATCGGATCGACTTTACTCTGCGAAATCGGTCCTGACAACTTGGATGGCAACATAACGCTGGCCTTCAGCTGCGGCGCGCGATCAGCATTCAAGCTGAAAGGAAAAGGCTACTTGAGAAGCAATGTATCGCGCCGTCAGCTGCAAGGCTTTGTTATGCCGCGTCCAATTCATGCTGTCTTGACTGGCCGAAAGCGTCTCACACGAAAGTTGTGTTATCTGATTGACGCCCGGTCACTGCAGGCCATATACGACCACGGAACCACACGAGGGCCATACTTGCGTACGCGGATCCGCTCGCGTACACGACGGGTCATGATCGCCGAACGTTGCACGAAACACCTTGCCGCCCGCGATCGTCGGCGGGACGAACTTCGCGAAATAGACTTGATTGTCAGCGTCGAACCATAGCAGGTCAAGCGTCGTCGCATCGAATGCCATAAGGATGCCGGGCTCGATGGTGTTGGTGGCGTCTTTGGCCGGCGCCAGCGAAACCCACAACACGGCATCCCTATCACCGTTAGAGGATAGCGAGAGCGCCGCACCAGGCATTCCGTCTGGCGAACGCAACCCCTTCGGGAACACTGGTGGAATGATGGATGCCGTTTTCGTCGTCATCGTCGGATGTTCTTCAACCCTGCCACTCCTGAACACCTTGAACGCCTTCAGATAGTCTTTTTCTGCCATGCCATACATGTACCCGAAGTCGGCTCCCGCCCGCTGCCAGACCACGAGGCTCCCGTGGATATTCGGTCCGTACGCCTGAGCCATGTCGTAGTCACGCTCGGACACGAAGCAGTTGCCCCCGTCGAACGGATTGGACACGCCGAGAGCTTTGCATTCGGATGCACGGGGTGTGGGCAAATGCCAACTGTTGACGAATGCCTGAAAGCCCTGCTTCGCCACGCGCATGTTGTTCGGGTCGAGTACGTACACGCGGCCCTGCTTTCCGCCGCCGACAATGAACCCATTCTGGAGGACCACCGGACCGCCGGAGCCAAGGTCCGCGTCTCCGCCCCCCTTTATCATCACATGCTCTCCGGGGAATTTTCTGCCGGTATCCAACCGGTACCAGTTGCCGGCGGTGAAGTGCTCCGGCACACAGTTGCTGTACCTGGGCGAGCATTCGAATCTGCCGTCGACAAGCGACAGCCTGAGGATGGACTCGCCAAGCTCGGTTCTGGTGCGGTGGTATCGATCATCGCGGTCGGCACCTTGGCCGGTCTGTTTCTGTGCGATGAAATCCGCGTCATGGTTGTCGCCTGTGAACGCATACACGAAGCGCCGTCTTTCGTCAGCGGCGAGACCACTACCGGATTGCCAGATGCCGCCACCCCAGGTTTGCGGCGTTGTATTGAATGCGGCAACCCGCTCTAGGGTCGGCGTGGAATAGGCGAATACCCACCCGTGGTAACGCGGATTGGGGTTGTCGCACACGGCGGCGCCGAACGCGATGTATACCACGTTGCCGAGGAGTAGCAGCCCTGGTCGGTTGAGTTGAGCCGCGGGGTCGAACGCCGGGTAATTCCCCGATGCCGGAAATGTGATCTCGTTTCTGCGCAGCTCCTGACCAGTCTGGATGTCGATCGCCGCGATGAAATGATGATCGACCCGCGGGCGAGAGCCTGGTGGTGTCGCCACCCGGAAGACCACATACATCACCTGGCTGGCCGGGTCGATCACGGGAGTGCTGGTAATGCCGACCGGGCCGTGTGTTTGTAGACAGGGGGAGTTGCCATCATCCATCCCCGGTAACGGAGCGGCTCGGAGCCGGCTGTGGAGCACAGGGTCAGTGTAGGTCAACTCGATAGGATTAGGCCACGCCTGACCGTTTTTCGGATCATTCTGTTTCGTGTTGTTGACGTCGAAGGCATATATGAAGTTCCGCCTGGTTACGACGTAGAGGACGTCTTTATTGACGCCGCCGATGCTAACCCCTTTGACGAATAGTGGCTGCGCAGCGATCTGGCCCTCGACTTTACGGATGTACAGACGCTTCAGGTTACGAACGGAGGATGGCGTCAGGGCTGTCTCCCTGGGGAAGACACCCGTCCGAGTGATGTTATTGTGTTGGGTGAGCACGCTCTCGTCCTGGGAGATAGTGTTCTCGGCTCGATCTTCACTTAAGAATCGGTTTTGCCGACGCAACACAACTACTGAGTTTCGTTTGGCTCTTGATGTGTTTTGACCCTGAATGCGCTGCGCTGCGACTGGGGCAACAAGCGTCAGAGCAAGCACCGCGAGGATTACGAGTGTGATCTTTTTGCGGTTTCGCACGGAAACATCTCCTCTCGTGTAGTTTGATAACTCAATCAATTTTATCCACCCTCACCTGCGAATTGGCATAACGCCCCGCATCACCGTGCCGCGTTGTTTGCGGCTACGGTGCATGCGGCGAGTTAGGCGCGTCGTTGGCTTTGGCTTGGTTTCCTTCGCCCACATCGCTGCGTTGCACCAGTTCGTCGATATGGCTTCTGAAAGACGCGTAGTAAGTATCCTTAAACCGATCCCAAACCGGCTTAGCGCGATGACAGTCCTGAAAGAAGCTAACAATGAATCGCTCCCACGCCGCGGAAATCTCTCGCTCGACGCTACTCAAGCGGCGAAGTTCCTTGAATTGCGCGAACGCAACCTCAAACATATTGAGATACATCGTCACATAAACGTCCTGCTTGGCTAGTTCAACTGGTGTAGTCGATGGTGGCAGCGACGCCACATTTGACTTGAACATCGAAAACAGGCTTGGATCGTGTAGAAGTTCTCGATCGATCTCCAATAACAGCTTATGTAACTCAAGTCTGTTTGAGAGGCGAAGCTGAGAACTACTGAGACTGCTCGCCTTAAACGCAGCCCATAGCGAAATCACCACGGACGAAATTGACAGCAGCACGGTTGTCCATTCAGATGACGACATAGCTTTCTCCCGATCCTGTGCGGCCGGGTAGCAGGGCGATGTTACCACCGCCCCGCCCCCTAAGAACCGGACTTGCAAGTTTCCCGACATCCGGCTCAAGCATCTCATAAGGCCCCTCGCGGGACCCGGCAATGTTCAACTTCGAACACCACCTTCACGATACTCATCTGATGCCAACGCGCTTACGCGGGAGAGCGCACCAGCTTAAACTGCGGCTGTCATCTGCATTCTCTCCTAAGTCGGTTTGTCAGACTCTCTCGTGACCAGACACCAGGTGGAAGTCAGCCTGCTTTCGCTTGAGGTGATGTTGCGCATTACTCTGTTGCGCTCAACCTCTATCCGCTCGACTACAGAGCGGCATTCGCTTTTTCCACACTCCCATACCCGCAGTCCCTTGGGTTCGCCTTACGGCTCGCTTTCCCTTGAGTTCGGCTTCTGTCTTGGAAAGAAGACTTGCCATCGGGAGAACTACGGGTTTACCACGTTTCGTGTGAGTGCCAGAGTGGGTTAGGTCTCGCCTCTCTGCCGGTGGCGCGAAGTCTGCGTCAGGTGAGTTAGGAACACCTGAACTTGGCCACGTACCTTTTGGTCCAGGCCTGTGTCTGCGAGTTGATTGATATTCAACCGAACAGGCGTCAGCATCTTTGGCTTGTCCTCGTATAACGACATTTATCAGCGATTCACGATGTGTTGACCATACCACTCGATCCTAGCTCCCGACCGTATTGATGCTAACAGTCGCAGCCACTTCTCACGAATACGGCTGCCATCCCGAGGGAAGAGGCTACATTGTCCCAGAGGCATCGAACCTCACCGTTGCCAGTGACGCACGCTCTGGTAGGATACTGATCGCAGAAGATCAGGTTGTGTAC
>JBASRM010000486.1:0-17461 GCA_049273835.1 Blastocatellia bacterium
ACACAATACCGTCAACAAGATGAACGCCGCCCAGCCATAGATCCAAGCCGTTGATGTCAACGAAGTCTGCCTCGCCCGCGAGAATACTTCGACCAGTTGCAGTCAGCTCGAACGAGGCTTCGTGGGAACGGTTCGACATGGTCTCAGGCTGGTCCCGACGAATCCCGCTGATCGTGATCAGCGGTTCTCTGGCTTTCGCCAGGCGATTCATTTCACACCAGAGCTGTAGGTCGCCAATACCGAAAAGAGGCTCGGACTTTGCGAATTTTGGGAATAGCTCTTTGAATCCGATAGCGCCGTTCGAAATCATTTCCAGCGCGCAGTTCTCGATGCGCCCCAGACCGTTTTTAACGGACGGGAATCGAGAGAGGTGAAGCCGCATTGGGCTCCTAAGAAAGGGCATCGGCGATGCGTCTTCTCCAAGCAGACCCGGGATCCCTTCTGGGTTTGCGGCGCAATACGCCGCCCACGCTCGCCTGGCTGTGTTCATCTCCAAATCCGTCACCTCGTGACGTGTGTCGAAGAGCGAAGCCAGTTGCCCGCCAGTAAGCTGGCCCAGCCCTCTGAAGTCTTCGATGCCAGGGAATCCATCGATGCAAATCAGACTCAATCTAGTCTTACCGAGGGACTGCGTCGAAAACCAGTCGAGCAGGTAAATCAAGTGAATCTGACAAAACAAATCATGCTCAAACCAGAAAATGGTCTCTTCATGTTCTGAGAAACTTCGCAGCGCAGCATCCTGTTCAACCAGCCTCTTCTGGCATTCCTCGACCCTCAGCTCATATTCTTCAGACAGGAACTTCGCGCGGACCTCCTGCCACGCGGCGGCGGACAGGCCACTCGGTGTGGGGCCTGCCATCAAAACTTCCTGGAAGGCTATGTGATCTCCAGGGAAGTCAAACTCCTTGAGTGTGTTTGCGGTAGAATCACCGTTGTGAATGTGTAACATCTGTCCGTCTCCATCCGGTACGCTTCGTGGTCTATTCAATTCAAGCGCATCGGCGTGAGATTATACGACTGGCTCAATGGCGATCCAAACGTCGTCCTTCTATTGTCTAAAACTTTGAAGCGCGTCCTACAGCCTGTATCATGATGAAGCATTAGTACCGAGGGTTAACCTTCGAAGCAACTGCAGCCGGAAATGATCCAACTCTTGTCACTCGCCAACCGAACGCTGATGCTGAGTTGAGCCTCTGATCGACGGGTCCGAGTGGTTAACGATCCGCCGTTCATTCCGGCAAGTCTTCCTGCTTAGGCTCAGGTAACCAGAAGCTAGCTATAAACCCGATCGCGTAAACAAGAAATGCTACTGCCGCGGCGCCATAGGCCAGATAGTGCGCCTTCTGAATTGGACTAAGCGCTGGATCGCCGCCGCCAAACAAAATAGTCATCTGGGTCGTCAAAAGTGCCGCCGATGTTCCTATCATCCTGCCCCCGACGTTGGCGGCAAAGCTCTCACCCGTACCTCGCAGATGCGTCGGATACATGCGCGGCAGGTAGTTTCCCCAAAAACTCAGTTGCGCCACGGTAAACAAACCCGCGAAGAAGATGCCCCACTTCAACAGCGCTAGATCGTGAACCGCGGGATAGAGAAAGACGAGCGGCACTATGATCAGCCCCGGAACCTGAAAAATCCGCAGCAGCTTGCGCCGCGACACAATGCGAATGGCGAGAAACGCCAACAAGAAACGTCCCGCGAGTCCACCAAGCTCCTGAAGCGTTTGAACACCCGCCACCGTCGACTGAACAATCGATTGCCGCTGTGGCGGAGGTAAACTGCTGTCAACCTGAACCAGCGCGGGTACGATCTGGGGGAGCTGTTGAATCGCCCCGAACGCCGCGCCGAGGCTGCACGCAAAAATCAACGCGCTCACCAAAGTCGTACGACGATACCGAGGTGTGAAAATCTCGGCGAAGCTTGGCCGCTTGAGTGTTCCGGCTAGCTTCTTCTCTCTCCAAACCGGTGACTCAGGCAAGAACGGTCGAATGATAATCAGAGGAATCGCCGGAATCAGACCCGAGATGAGCAGATACCTCCAGGTGTCGTGACCTCCGTGAATCGCGGGCAACGACAACGAAATCTTCGAGATCAACAGCGCCATCAAGCTGACCATGAAACCACCGAGCGAAGAAAAGGCTTGCGTGTAACCAATGATGGCTTCGCGCCGCTTTGGTTCAGGGAACAACTCGGCCAGCCACGCAACGGCGGCAACGAATTCCACGCATACACCAACGAAGGTTGTCGTTCGCAACACCAGCAGCATCGGCAGCGAAGTCGCAAACCCCGCACCAAGCGCGGATAAGGCGTATAGCAGAATGCTCCAGGTCAGCACTCTCCGCCGCCCTAGCCGGTCCGTAAGATACCCGCCCAGCAAACCGAAGATGCCGCCGCATACCGCGGGCACATAAAACATTAGATCTCGCCAGCGAGTGAACTCGGGTGTTCCGAACGCCAATCCGCCAAGTTGTTCAAGCGCGGGCCGGAGGATAAGCGGCAGCATAAGAAGTTCATAGGTATCAAAGGCGAAGCCAATCACCGCAATGATGCAGATGAGCCATTGAACTCTGGTCAAGGGTGAGGCCGGCTGATCAGACGGGGATGTGGTCATAATGGGAAAGCATTCTTTGTTAACGGGGCGGAACAGTCAAGCAACCCCCTAAAGTGCTCTGGTGGGGTAATAGAAAAATCCGCTGGACAACTAAGACTGCAGATTAATTCTCGAAGTAGCGCTTTAGCGTAGGGCCGCTTGGCTTCGTCGTCAGCAAGGAAACTAGTATTAGCAACAACGCCGAGACGATCGTCATGGGAACAACCGGCATCAATCCAAACACTGCCGTGCCACCGGGGGTGCGCGAGAGAATCTCAACTCCTGCGAACGACCACTTCACCACCGGCGGACCGGGGGCCGGCGCGGGCACAACGTACTGAAAGACGGCTACGGCTGCGACCGCAAGCGCAGCCCAGGCGGTGCTAGCAAGCGCACCCCACTTTGTGCTCCGCTTCCAGAACAGCGCGGCCACCAAAAGCGGTGAGAGCGCTGCGTAGCCGGAAAACGCATACTGGACCGCCAGATCGAAGATGTTTTGAGGGGCTTGCAGCGCAACCGCGTAGGCGAAAATCGTTATCAGAATTATGAACAGACGGCCCGTGTGAACCTGAGCCGCCTCCCCAAATCGTTTCTTGCCGCCATAGAAGGCAAACACGTCCTCGGTGAACATCGTCGAAAGCGCAAGTATTTGCGAGTCGCTTGCCATCACCGCGGCCATTATTCCGGCGCCGAGCAGACCGGCAAGCCACAGCGGAGCATAACGCTCGAGCAGCAACAACAACACATCATCCGCCGCCATCTTATTCCGCAACTCATCGCGCGCGTCGGGCGTCATTCCAGCGCCTTCGATCGCCAGCGCGCGCCGAGCTTCTATCTTCTCTTGAATCTTTGGCACATCGGTCATTCGATTTGCCATCACTCCCAGAAACACACACGGCATCCACAAAGCGAGGATGCAAATCGGGTAGAAGATCACCGTCTTCTTGAACTGATTCATCCTGCGCGCGGTAAGACAGAAGATCGTTATGTGCGGGAACGCAATCGACGACAGAGGTATGAACGTATAGCTGAAGAAGAAAAGCGGCGAGATGCGCTCCCGCGTCAACAACGGTGCCGTACCGGGTGACGCGAGAAGCGCTTGCGTGGATTGCTGAAACCCGCCCATCCCTAAACCAATCACCACCAGCGCAATCGCACCAAAGCAGAGAAAAAGCACGGTTTGAAACGTGTTTACCCACGCGGTCCCGCGCATACCACCAAAGAAAACGTAGGACATCACCACCATGGCCACCAGCGCGCCGCCAAACCAGTAAGGAACTCTGCCGCCGCTGATCGCGCTCAAAGCCGTACCTCCGCCCATCACTCCGATTATGATGTAGGGAACCAGAAACGCCGCCTGAACTACAAAGATGGCCGTGCCGATATGACTGCACTCCCAGCGATCGCGAAACATTTGCACAGGAGTGATGAAGCCGTATTTCTTACCGAGCGCCCACACTCGAGTCCCGATCAGAAATAGAGACAGGGGAATGATCAACGCCGACGAAGAAGCCATCAGCCCAAACGTTACGATCCCGTTGTTGAACGCGTGACCGGACGATCCCAGGATCGCGAACGCAGTCATGTTCGTTCCGAAAAGCGAGAACAGAAAAACATAAGGCCCTAGAGACCGGCCCGCCAGGAAATAGTCCTCGGCTTCTTCTCGATGAGCGGATCTTCTGAAAGCAAAGATCCCGATGTAGAGAACGATGCACAGATAAATGAACACGAATAGGGCGGGAATCAAAGCTACACGTCCTCCTGCGAAGAAGCGACGGGTAGCGAGCGAGACGGGACGACGGCGAAATCGTCCCCTCGGCGGCTCGATCCGTCTTCCACTCCCTCTTCCAGGTGCGACGGCCAGGCTTGCTTCACCATCAGCCACATGACCAACGCAATCGCAATCGTGTAGCACGCGTGATAGAAAAGCCCGATAGGGAGGAACCCGAAGACGAGAGGATTTGTCGAGCGCCAGAACCAATAATCCTGATGCAGGACGTAAAGAGCACCAACAATGATCACCAGTAGTGCTCGCTTCATTCGGCTTTGCATGTAGCCATCGGAGAAATGTCTGCGTACTATGCCATATTGCCTGATAAAATTGCAACGCGGTCGCGCGGTTGTTAGAATGAATGACGAACGCGAGGAGGCGCGCTTTGCATCAGATTTTCATAGAGGCCGATCATGATCGATACACCGCAAACCAAGACCGAGGTCGGCAATTACTTTGTCTCCAACTATCCACCCTTTTCGCTATGGAAACCTGAATACGTCCCGCAGGCCATTGAAGCGCTTGACCAGCCTCCGCGAACCGAGGATGCTTTAGGGCTTTACCTTCATATTCCCTTCTGTCGCAAACGCTGCAAGTTTTGTTACTTCAAGGTTTACACCGATAAGAATGCCGGAGAGATCGAGCGCTACCTCGATGCATTGATCAAAGAAAATGAGATTTATAGCCGCACGCGAGCATTTCAAGGCCGGCAGCTTCGGTTTGCTTACTTCGGGGGCGGCACGCCTTCATACATCAGCGAGAAACAGCTTCACTATCTTGTCGAAGGACTCAACCGGCACGTGAGCTGGGAACACGCAGAAGAGGTCACGTTCGAGTGCGAACCCGGCACACTGAAAAAGTCGAAGCTCGAAACTCTCAAAGAGATCGGCGTTACCCGGCTCAGCCTCGGCATCGAACACTTCGACGATGACATTCTGGAAGCGAATGGCCGCGCGCATCTCTCGCCCGAAATCTATCAAGCATACGAGTGGGCGCGCGAAGTCGACTTCCCGCAGATTAACATCGATCTCATCGCCGGCATGATCGGCGAGTCGGAAGAGAAATGGCGCGAAACAGTAAAGCGCGCGATCGAACTCGAACCCGATTCAGTCACCATCTATCAGATGGAACTGCCTTATAACACTGTCATCTCACGAGAGATGATCGAGAGAGGGCTCGACTCGCCGATTGCCGATTGGCCGACAAAGCAGCGCTGGCTTGATTTCGCTTATGAGCAATTCCAGGCGCGCGGCTATCGCATCGCCAGTGCTTACACGCTTGCGACGACAAAAAAGCCTTGCCGATTCATCTACACCGACGCGCTTTGGCACGGTGGCGATATGATCGGCCTCGGCGTGTCGTCCTTTTCCCATTTCGGCGGCGTTCATTTTCAGAACGTTCATAGCTTCGAAGAATATGTTAGCGCTCTCGACGCCTCTCGGCTGCCGCTTCTTCGCGCGCTGTCTTTGACCCCAAAGCAGAAACTGATTCGCGAAATGGTTCTCCAGCTCAAGACCGGCGTCATTGACACCGCCTATTTCAGCCGCAAGTTTGGCGTCGAGATTTGGAATGAGTTTCAGACCGTCTACGAGAGACTGCGCCACGATGATCTGCTTGATCGTGATAATGGAAGGATAGCCCTGACGCGCCGAGGCTTGTTGCAAGTCGATCATTTCCTCTCCGAATTCTTTGAACCCGAACTAAAGACGGCGCGTTATGTATGATCCCAATGAACACTGATACAAACACTTTTGATGTAATCGTGATGGGTGGCGGCCCGGCGGGCAGCACCATCGCCAGCATTCTAGCTCGCGAAGGCCGCACCGTTGTCCTGTTCGAGAAGGAACAGTTCCCGCGTCATCACATCGGCGAATCGCTGATGACCGATACCTACTGGACCTTCCAGCGAATGGGGTTTCTGGAGAAGCTTAAACAGAGTCCATTCGTCGTCAAGTACAGCGTGCAGTTTGCGAACTCGGCTGGAAAAGAGTCGCGGCCTTTTTATTTCTTCGAGGCAAACCATCACGAGAGCGCCGTCACCTGGCAGGTGACCCGAGCAGCGTTCGATCAAATGCTGATCGAACACGCCGAGGAACAAGGGGCCGTCGTCTATCAAAAAACCCAGGTCAAGCGTGTGATCTTCGAGGCCGGACGCGCCTGCGGCGTCGAAGCACAGATGCCGGACGGCTCGGTGCGGCAATTCAACGCGCAGGTTGTAGTCGACGCAACCGGTCAGAGTGCGATGCTGTCGAATAAGTTCGCCTGGCGCGTCCGCGATCCCAAACTCAAGAAGGCTGTCCTTTACTCCTACTTCAAGGGCGCGCAACGCGAACCGGACCTTAACGGAGGCGCGACGCTCGTGCTGCGCACGCCACCCGGAAGCGGGGGCTGGTTCTGGTATATCCCGCTCGAGAACGACATCACCAGCGTCGGCGTTGTGGCAAATCCCGATTACCTGATGAAGGATCGCGGCAAAGACCTCGCGAAGATCTTCGACGAGGAAATTGAGAAATGTGAGTCTTGCCGGAGACGGGTCGCCGGTGCCGAGCGCGTAGATAAGATCTATTCGATCATCGATTATTCCTACCGTTCGAAGCAGTGCGCAGGCGACGGCTTTATTCTCATAGGCGATGCATACGGCTTTCTCGATCCGATTTACTCTTCAGGAGTGCTGCTCGCTCTGAAGATGGCCGAACTGGCTGCCGATGCAATCCACGATGCGTTTAAAAACAACGATTTCTCGGGCGAGCGATTGGGTCAGTTTCAATCCCAGTTGGATAACGGGATCGAGTCGATGCGCAAGCTGGTGCATGCTTTTTACAGCGATGGATTCAGCTTTGCAAAATTTCTTCAGAAGTATCCCGAGCATCGTGTAAACATCATCAACCTGCTGATCGGCGACGTCTTCAAAGAAGGAATAGATTCGGTATACGGGCCAATGTCGGAATTCGCGGAGATACCGCCGCCGCTTTACGAAGAGTTTTTGACCCCTAACGGCGACGCTGACCCTTCGGTGCTGCCCGAACCGAGCCAGGTGCTTACGGCTAAGTATATGTACTTCGATGATCGCGGATTGAAGCAGGAGTCAAAGGAATCCTGACCACACAGCGGATATCAGCGTCACGTCAGTCAGCGAAGATCAGCGGTCCATTCGAATCTGAGACACCTCGAACGCGTTCAATTCGACACGATAATAGCTAGTCGCTCAATCATGTATGCCCAACCTTGAGCTGCTGATCGCGCAGATCTTAACGATACTCCTCGTAGCGCGGCTGATCGGCTGGCTGTTTCGCAAGATTCATCAACCGCGAGTCATCGGCGAGATGGTTGCCGGCATTTTACTCGGCCCTTCCCTCTTCGGCTGGCTAGCCCCGGGCTTATCCGCAACACTGTTTCCGCCTTCAAGCCTCGGTTACCTGAGCTCACTCAGCCACGCTGGTCTTCTGCTGTTCATGTTTCTCGTGGGCCTCGAGCTGGATCTGCGTCAGCTTCGCGAACTGGGGCGCGCGGCAATCATCACCAGTCAGGTCAGCATCATTGTGCCCTTTGTTCTCGGCTCGGCGTTCGCGCTTTATCTCTATCCGAGATTATCCGACCCGCGGGTAAGCGTGGCCGGTTTTGTTCTTTTCATGGGCGCGGCGATGAGTGTCACGGCTTTTCCAGTGTTGGCTCGAATCCTGACCGAGAACAATATGCTGCGCACCAGAGTTGGGTCAGTAGCGATCACCTGCGCCGCAGTGGACGATGTAACCGCCTGGTGCATACTTGCGGGAATCATCGTGGTGGTTCGCTCCTCGAGTTCGGCCTTGCCGTTATGGCTGATGTTGAGCGGTCTGGTCGTGTTTGTTCTCATTATGCTGTTCGTCGTCACACGAGCCCTGGCGAAACTCGCGGTGCATTACGAGAAGCGAAAGACTCTGACCTCAGACAGCATTGCCGTCATTCTGCTGCTCGTCCTTGGATCGAGTTTGATAACGGAAAGTCTTGGAGTTCATGCATTGTTTGGAGCTTTCCTTGCCGGCGTTGTAATGCCTCGACATCATGATCTGTCTCAGGAGCTCTCGCGGAAATTCGAGGCGGTGGTTGTCGTGCTATTGCTTCCGCTCTACTTTGCGCTGACCGGACTTCGTTCGAGCATCTTTCTAATCAGCGGAGCGAGCATGTGGCTCTACGCTGCGGTGATCATTTTGTTAGCGGTCGCAGGTAAGCTGGGTGGATCGATGGTATCGGCCAGAATGAATGGCATGTCCTGGCGCGAATCGGCGGCTGTAGGCGCTCTGATGAACACACGCGGGCTGGTGGAGTTGGTAATCCTCAACATAGGGCTGGATCTGGGAATTCTGTCGCCAGCGTTGTTCTCGATAATGGTGATGATGGCGCTGGTTACTACGTTGATGACTACGCCGCTGCTTACCTTGATCCATCCTGAATCGATGACCAATCCAGCGCAGTAGTTTTGCTCGCTGTATCAACCAAGCACGTGCAGCAAGCTTGAGCCTGTGCAACTCTGGTTAAACTCCCGGTATGAAAACGGCTGTATCAAGAATCACTATTCGAGCGTAGTGCTAACCGGACATCCGCGGCTTTTCTTTTTCCTTCTCCATCAACTAGAATCCACCCCGCGATACTTTGCGAACTCTGTAGGCTTTGTTAGCCGTTTTCTAGGTCTATTTATGTCAAAGATCAAACACATCCTCTCTGTGTTGTTAACTGCGTCGTTGATGTTGTGGTTGTTGGTCGTAGCGACTGCCGCCGAAGACTGGTCGCAGTTTAGTGGGCCGAACGGAACAGGCGTTTCTTCGACTGCCGGCTTGCCCACCGAGTTCGGGCCCGACAAGAACGTCGTATGGAAAACCCTTCTTCCGCCCGGGCATTCATCTCCAGTCCTGACGCGCAATCGCATCTTTGTCACCGCGCACAGCAAGGAGAAAGAAAACCACAAGCTGTTTGTCATCTGTCTCGATCGACAGACCGGCAAGATCCTGTGGCAGCGCGAGGTCCCGCGCTCGCGTGCCGGCCGTTTGCAAAACGTCAACGGCCCGGCGTCTCCCAGTCCAGTCACCGACGGGGAGAACGTGTACGTCTTCTTTCAGGAGTTCGGGATGATTTCCTACGACGGCTCCGGCAAGGAGCGTTGGAAGCTGCCGCTCGGACCTTTCAACATGTTCTACGGGTTTGGCGCTTCACCGATTCTGGTGGACGACAAGGTAGTCTTGCCCGTCGATCAGGACAACCCGACCTCGTTTCTGATCGCGGTGGACAAGAATAATGGCCGGATTCGCTGGAAGGTCGAGCGGCCGGAAGTCATTTCGGGCTACTCAACGCCAATCATCTATCAACCGAAACAGGGTCCGAAGCAGATCCTCGTTCCTGAGTCGTTTCAGCTTTCGGCTTACTCGGTTGAAGACGGCAAGCGCGTCTGGTGGGTTCGCGGTCTCGCGTGCGAGATGAAATCGATCGCCAGCCACGACGCTGAATATCTCTACGTGAACGGTTGGGGCTTTCCCCAAAATCAACCGGGTCAGCAAGTCAAGACCATATCCTTCGCAGAAGGACTCGCGAAATACGACGCAAATAAGGACGGCCAGATAGCCAAGTCCGAGATCTCAGGCAAAGAGACGATGGAACGGATGCTCAGCGGCGCATTCGAGGCTTTTGACACAGACCGAGACGATAAGCTGAATGAAAAGGATTGGGGCGTCTTCCGCGCGATGCTGGCAGCCGAAAACGGATTGCTCGCAATCAAGCTCGGCGGCCAGGGAGATCAAACTTCAACAGCGATCCGATGGCGTTACACGAAACCGGTGCCACAAGTACCTTCGACTCTACTCTACAAAGGCGTGTTGTACATGATCAACGATAGCGGAATCCTGCTTACGTTTGATCCGGCGACCGGAAACGTGATCAAGCAGGGACGGTTGAAGGGCGCGATCGACAAGTATTTCTCGTCGCCGGTGGCGGCCGACGACAAGGTCTTTTTGATCGGAGAAGGCGGCGCGGTGTCGGTGTTGAAGGCCGCAGGCGAGTGGGAGATCCTGGCAGTGAACCAGCTCGACGACGAGTGCTTCGCGACCCCGGCGATAGCGGATGGGCGTATTTACATCAGGACTCGAAGCGCGCTGTATTGCTTTGGCAACAAGGGCTGATTGGCCTCCGCGACTTTGCGGGCTTTGCGAAAGGAAGTGTCCGTGGCTGAAACCAAGAAGGAGACACGCAAATCTATGACGTGGGTAATGTTCGCTTTGGGCGCGGCGCTGGCCTGGGGATTGTACGGACCGACTCTACACAAGGGCCAGGTTGCATTGGGCAATCCATTTCGCGCGCTGTTGTGCGTGGGAGTAGCGTACTTTTTGATAGGCGTGCTGGTGCCGCTTGTAGCGCTCGGCACGCAGGGCGAGCTGAAAGGCTTCAACGGAAGCGGCATTACGATGGCGACGCTCGGCGGGGCGCTTGGGGCAATCGGCGCGGTGTGCATCATCTACGCTTTCAAGACCGGCGGTGTGCCAAACTACGTGATGCCGTTGGTGTTCGGCGGGGCGCCGGTCATTAACACTCTGTTCTCGATGTGGCAGCATCCCCCCAAGACGGCGCCCAATCCGTTGCTCTATCTCGGCTTCCTTTTTGTGGCGATCGGCGCGGGCTTGGTCCTTTATTTTAAGCCGCAGTCGTAACCCGACCCATCCCTGATTATTTGAAAGCTCCAGGATGAGCTAGAATAGCCAGCATGTCAGACCATGCACTTACCGCGAGACGTCTGCTCAACCACCAGAGCGTCGGCGTACTGTCCACACATTCAATCGACGTCGAGGGATATCCGTTCGGGTCGATAGCGCCATTCACCCTAAACCACGACGGCGAGCCGATTATCCTGATCAGTGATATTGCGCAGCACACGCGAAATATCAAACACGACAACAGGGTGTCCCTGACTGTGTTTGATCCGGACTCGGACGATCCGCAGGCAGGCAGCCGGCTCACTTGGATCGGAGACGCTGAATCGGTCGATACGCTGGACTTTGCCGCCCGTAAGCGATATTTGCGTTACTTCCCTTCGTCGGAATCCTACTTCGAGACGCATGATTTCTCGTTTTACCGAATTGGATTACGGAGAGCGCGCTTCATTGGCGGGTTTGGCAAGATATTCTGGATCGAACCGGAACAGTTACTCCTTAAGAATCCGTTTCGCAAGACCGAGCAGGGGATAGTCGAGCACATGAATCGCGATCATCAGCAAGCATTGTTTCACTATTGCAAGCTCAGTGGCCGTGCGGATGTCGATGTGGTAACGATGACCGGAATCGATAGCGAAGGGTTCGATCTACAGGCGGACAAGCACAAATTGAGAATGGACTTCGAAACGCCCATCCAAACGAGCGAAGAAGCTCGAGCCCTTTTGGTAAGACTCGCGAGGATGCAGTAGAGAACAAAGGCGGTTGCTCAAGGACGGGAAGAAGATAAAACTCACACTTATGGAGTAAGAAACCAATGCGCATTATGCTCGCAACGATGATGTTCGCTCTTACAGCACGCCGGCAGTGGTTCGCGGACCAGCCGGCGATAAGCTGATCGTCAATGCCAGTGAGCGAATCGATGATTATGATCCTGCTACAGGGAAGCATCTCTGGTACACGGGCGAGCCCAATCGCTTTCCTATCCCGGTGCCGTCGTCCGGCAACGGCGTGCTGTATGCGAGCCGCGGGTATCGAAGCGGCCCTTTCATGGCCATCTGCCTCGGCGGCAAGGGCGACATATCTCGCACGGCACGTTCCGTGGCTGGTTCCCACCGGAGCGCCGTATGTGTCTTCGCTCGTTCTGTAGCAAGGGCTGATCTATATGGCGAATGATGCCGGAGTCGCAACCTGTGTGGACGCAAAAACCGGTGAGAAGGTGTGGCAAGCGCGGATGGACGGAATATTCAGCGCTTCACCGGTGGCCGGCGACGGGAAGGTTTATGTGATGAGCGAAACCGGAGAGACTATCGTGCTGAAAGCAGGTCGAGAATTGCAGGTCCTCGCGCGCAACAATATCGATGAGCGAATCGTCGCATCACCAGCCATCTCAAGCGGCCGGCTTTCATACGAACGGATGGTTTTCTTTTCTGTATTGGAAAGAACTCTGCCGGCTTACCGCGGTGACACTCCTGTTTCCAGGGGTCAGGTTCATCGACGCTCACGCTCGCTTTCGAGGTTCGCTGAACCAAAGTGGAGCTTTGCCAGCGAGCACGATCAGCAGCCGGCAGCGGCGCGTGCCACAAGCCGCCGCCGACAGCCTGAGCTTGATTAAGCGTACTAAAAGCTCCATAATCCGGTTCGCTTTAAAATAGTGCTTCATTGTTACCCATCGATAACGCGCATTTCAGCGGGCTTGAGTTAGGTCCACACCTGAAGGCCTAACAATGCAGTTAATGAAATAACCAACACGCCAGCCTGCTTCAGTCGTAGTATTTCGCGAATTGGAGGGAGTCATGTCAACATCACAGCAGTTAAGAATGCTCGTCGCAATCGCGCTGTTTCTGCTACTACCGGAAGTGACCAACGCCCAGATCCCGGGGCTGGGGCGCGAACGTACAACGTTGACCCGGCTGCGGCCAGCAGACGTCCATCTGGCAAATCAGACGATCATGGTTCAGGTGAACCCAGTCGATACGCGCGCCGCAGGCATGACGGAGCGAATGAAAAAGCTTGTGACAAACAGAATAATCGGAGTCAACAAGAACCTGAGAGAGGTAAGCCAAAACCCATACTATCTGGTCGATTGCTCTATCACCCGCTATGAATACAACGAGAGGACTGAAAAGAAGAAGCTGTTGTTAGTCAAGGAGCAGGGAACGTTCAAGATAATTACCGCGTCGCTCGAGGCTTCGTACAATGTTGTGCGAACCAGCGGCAATGTGACTCTCTTTGGCGGTAATATCCACGCGCCCTACAAGAAGGAGTTTCAAGAGGGAGTTGATTCCGCACCCGTTAAGGCCGAGATTGAAGATTTCCTGATTAGAAGCGTAATTGGGTCAATTCTGGTGAAGCTCACAAACACCGAGGAGAAACTGGAGGTTCGGCTAATGGGCCAATCCGGACTTAGCCGCTTCGCTCGCCTAGCGGAGGCTAGTCAGTGGGCTGAATACATCGAGAGCATCAAGGCGCTGCCTGAGCACAAGGTCGATAAGGATTCAAAGAGCAGTTTTGAGGGGGACCGGCACTACAATCTGACCATCGCACACGAAGCGCGCTTCTACGAAACAATGTGGAAGGACTATGGGCGCGCGGAACAGTATTTCGAGCTGGCCGACTCTGCCATACGCAAAGCGCGCCAATATGATCCAAGGGAGGGTGAATACATAAAGGCGCAAGTCAGATTAGCCCAGGGCAAGAAATACTTTGAGATTATCAGGGAGCGTTTCCCTAAGGATTCTGATCAGAAGCCTGAACCTCCGGAACCGCCCTCACCAGGAGCGATGACCAACAAGGAGGTCATTGATATGGTCACAAGCGGGGTTTCCGAGAGGCTGATTGTCGAACAGATCTCCGAGGCGAAGATCAAGCAATTTGACGTCAGCTCAAAGGGCATTATTCAACTCACAACCGCAGGTGTCAGCGAGAAGATAATAGATGCCATCAAAAGCGCCATGAGAAGGCAAGCACCCGCTCAACAGGGTAAACCCCACAAGCCATGACGCGTTGAACTTTCAGAAGGAAAGGATGTTATGCAGAAGGTCAAAACAGTTGTGCTTCTATCTGTGTTTTGCCTGACGGCTCTCCTCGCTGGAGCTGCACGTGGACAGGACCAAGCCTTAAAGACGCGATATAGCGACGCCTTAAAGCTCGCGCAGGCAAAGGAATTCGAGCGAGCTCACGACACGGCAGTCAAGATTGTGAGGGCGGACGAGTTCTACTATGCCGCTCAGGTATTGCGCATAGCTCTTGCGGCAATATTGAGAAAAACCGGCGCCGAAAGCCCGCAAAACCTCATTCTCATAGCTAAGGATTACGCGCCTCTTGGAAGCAACCTGGAAAAAGATGTGCAGAATATGGTCAACGTCCTCAGCAGCGTGCCGATTGTTGGACCCGAAAGCGGAGCCGATCGACCCGCTAACAACGAGGTCAGCATCTCTCCTTATGTGCACAAGAAGCTGGCGCTTGTTGTCGGCATCGGCACATTCAAAGATTCCAGAATTAGTTCCCTTCGCTTTGCTGCAAACGACGCTCGCCGTTTTGCGGACACGTTGAAAACTGAGTGCAGCTTTGACCATGTGCGAACTCTGGTCAATGAAAGCGCAACAACGAGCAACATAAAGAACGAAATAGACGACCTTGCCAAAATGGCTGACCCGGAAGACCTAGTGGTCGTCTATTTCGCAAGTCACGGGTCTCCCGAAGAAAACGATAAGGCCGGTATTAATTATATCGTCACTTACGATACCAACCTTGATAAGCTGTACGGCACGGCATTCGAGATGGATGACCTGCTTAACGATGTTAGAAAGAGAATCCCGGCAGCGCGTGTAGTCGCCTTTCTGGATACTTGTTACAGTGGCGGAACGTTTAAGGACTTACCTTCTGGCTGGACAAGCAGCAGAGGGCTGGTCGTTAAGCCCTTTGGGCTCCAGTCAGATTCAATAGAAAGAGACTTGCGTGGAGATAGCCGAGCAGTAAAGATCAAGCCGGCCGCTTCTACCGACTCACGAAAACCTCAAGGGGTCGGCCGCGTTATTATTGCCGCCAGCCGTCAGAACGAACAGTCTTATGAATTTGCCGAAGACAAACGTATCCAACACGGATACTTCACTTATTTCCTGATTGAGATCGTCCGGCAGAACCGGCGTATTTCGGTAGAGGCATTGTTCGCGCTGTTGAGAGAGAAAGTGCCGGAAGCGGTGAAGCGCGACACGAGTGGCAAAGAGCAGCACCCAACGATGGTCAAGAGCATAGACGGCGTGGCCGAGATTTACCTTCGCGAGGAACCGAAGGTTGGTCAACCTCAATCTAAAGAAAAGCGCTAGCTCGCGAGAACGACTATTTTGAAGACCCGCATCCGTTACTTCTTTGCGTGCTTCGCGATGTAGTTCCGGGCGAACTCGTTGAGGTGGGGCGCTTCGCGGAGACCGATCTTCTTGGCTTCTTCTTCCGCGGCTTCGACCGTCCAACCGTCACGCAGGACTCGACGGATCATCCAGAACGCGCCCACCCGAATCGCCGCGGTGCAATGAATAAAGACCGGGCGGTTCTGCGGATCGTCGGTTATTTTAAGGAACTCGGTGGCCTGCTCTTCCTTAGGGTCGCGATAGACGACCGGGATGTTGAAGTACTTGAGTCCAAGCTCCTTCGCCTTTGCCTCCTCATCCGCCGCGCGGTGTTCGCTGGGTTGTCGGAGATTGAGGATCGACTTCACCCCTTCCGACTTCAGCTTTTCAAGAGCCTCGAGCTTCGGCTGCCCACCAGTGCAATACTGATCACTCACGCGCGTAAAGTTGAAAATGGCCGGTTGCTCCTGCTGTATCTGCGCGTATGCCGTCACGGCGAACATTGCTCCTGCCAGGAACATTCCAACTTTTTTCATGAATCCCTCCCTGTTCGACTAATTCAGTTTGTAGGGTTGCTGCCTACGCCTTCGAAGCCCCGTTCTTTGTGATCCGATAAAGCTTGGACGCCGTGCGGATAATCAAGCTCCCTCGCACGATTGCCGGCGTAGCCATGCACATCTCGTCCAGCGAGTTCTTGCCCAGCAGCTTGTACTCCTTTCCTGCTTGAATCACAAACGTATCCCCATCCTCGCTCAAGCAAAAAATCTTTCCGTTGTATGCCCACGGCGATGACGTGAACGCGTTGACGCCGGGGTCTATTCGCACCTTTTGATAGACCTCGGCCCCGTCCTTAGCATCGTGACAGGTAAAAAAGCCTCGATCGAAGAGCGTGTAGTAGTAGTCACCATACACGATCGGCGAAGGATTGTACGGACCCGCCTGCGGCTGGTACCAGGCAATGTAGTTGTTGCTTTGCTCTCCGGGTTTGAGCGAGATGTCCCCTGTAGCACCCGGTTTGATCGCATACACCGGCCGCAGTTGATCGCCCACGTAGCCCGATGCGATGTAGACCAAACCATGACGCGAAAACGGAGTAGGTATCGCGATCGAAGACATGCCGCTGAATTCCCATAGAGGCTTGCCGTTCAAATCGTAGGACCTGACTTTTTTTGTGCCCGGCGTGATGATCTCGGTCCTCGTTCCACTCTCCCAAACGTATGGTGTGGCCCAGTTGGTGCCTTGCTCTCGTTCGACTCGCCATATCTGCTCGCCGGTCTTCTTGTTCAACGCAACCATAAACGATTCTGTGTCGTTGTCGTTCACGATGAACAGGCGGTCTTTGTAGAGCACCGGCGACGCGGCAGTCCCCCACCCGTACCGAGTTGCGAACGGCCCCCATTTCTTTGACCACAGAAGCTTGCCGTTCATGTCGAAGCAGAACAGCCCCACATTCCCGAAATAAGCGTAGACGCGCTCGCCGTCCGTGACCGGCGTCTCTGAAGCATAGCTGTTCTTCAAGTGGCGCGGGTTATCCGGCGGTCCTTTCTTCACTTCCTGCTGCCAGCGAATCCTCCCGGACTTGAAATCGACGCAGTAAACAATCCAACTGTGGACGTCGGTCGGTGGTTTGCGTTCGCCTCCAAAGTAGAGACCCTTTTTTGGCTTCTCGCCTTCAACCGAGCTAACGACTGAGGTCACGAAGATGTTGTCGCCCCAAACCGCGGGCGAGCTCCAGCCGGTACCGGGGATCTCGGTCTTCCACGCGACGTTTTCGGTGGTGCTCCATCGGTCAGGTAGACTGGGGTCTTCGGCGACGCCCAGCGACCCGGGCCCGCGAAACTGAGCCCAGTTGGTTTGCGCCGTCACAGTCGCAACGAGCACGCAGCTCACGAGCACCGCTGCCATTGTTTTCTTGAACATAGATTTCTCCAACAAAATTCGGTTCAGGGTTCTGAGTTCAAGCTTTAGCTTGCCTTGTCCGTTACTCCTGCAACCTAAAGGTTGAACTCAGAACGCTTGCCCGTCACTCCTGCAACCTAAAGGTTGAACTCAGAACGCTTGCCCTTCACTCCTGCAACCTAAAGG
>JBASRM010000488.1:0-4343 GCA_049273835.1 Blastocatellia bacterium
TACGGTACCTAAACGATCCAACCATTGCTTTGATATTCCATGTATGAGTATTCCGTTCCCTCGGTGGCATCCGATCTTACGCTCGAAGGTTTGATAATGGAAATGCTTGGCCAGGTCGCTCGAGACAGAGGGACAGCCGAGACCGCAACCCCTCAGTGGCTCAAGCTCGCCGTCGAGATGGTTCATTCCGAATTCGGTTGCAATCTGACCGTGACCAAAATTGCAGAGACCGTAGGAGTTCATCCGTTTCATCTTTCGCGTGTGTTTCGACGGTTTTATCACCAGGGCATCGGTGAATACCTGAGTAAGATTCGCGTTGAATTTGCTTGCGAAGAGCTGTCGAAATCCGAAGCGCAACTCGCGGACATCGCGTTCAAGGCAGGCTTCGCCGATCAGAGCCACTTCAGCAGAGTATTCAAGCGAGTGATCGGGGTGACGCCCGGGGCGTTTCGTGGTTCCATCGCCCAGCGAAGCCGATCGGGATCACCCGCAGACTAGACAGTCTACGGTACATCAGTAAGATCAATGAAAATCATGCGAAGCCGCCGACATCGCGTAAGAGAGCGGCTGGATGCGTCTGGCTTTGACGTGAATCACTCCATCCTGATTCTGCAGCACCCCGTCGATCAAAAGTAGCGGCTGGTTCACGAGCACTGATCGATTTCGGTCGAACGTGTCCGGAGTGACGATCACATTCGCTATGCCGGTTTCATCTTCCATAGTCAAAAACATAAATCCTTTTGCCGTTCCCGGCCTCTGGCGCACAATCACCAGGCCGGCAACTCTCGCCCAAACGCCGTTCGGGATATCAGCGAGATCGATCGCGCGCTTCACCCCGAGTTTGTTCAGTTCTTCACGGCGATATGCTAACGGATGCCGCCCGAGCGTCACCCCAGTCCGGCGAAAGTCGGCATTCACGCGCTCTTCTATTGTCATAGGCGGAAGCGGAGATTCAGAATTCGGATCCTGCTGTTCTTTGAGTAAAGGTCCCACCGCACGCGCCGCACGCTCAACCTGCCAGAGCGCGCTGCGACGGTGAAGGTATTGAGGATTTTGGATTTTAGATTTTGGAGTTTGGATTGAGCGCGTATCTCTGACCTCTGACCTCCGACCTCTGACCTCCGACCTCCGACTTCTGACTTCTGAATTCTGACTTCTGACCTCTGACTTCTGACTTCTGACCTCTGACTTCTGACTTCTGACCTCTGACTTCTGACTTCTGACCTCTGACCACCGGCCACCGATGAAATTCAACGCGCCGACCTCAGCAAGCTTTCTCAGCTCGACCTTGCGAAGCTCGGGTACGCGATTGTGCAAATCGTCGATGTCGGTAAAAGCTCGCTTCGCGCGTTCGCGCACGATCGCACGGGCGGCCTCTTCTCGAAGCCCTTTCACGTATCGCAACCCGAGGCGCATTTCAGGTGACCGGTGACCGGTGACAGGTGACAGCGGCCCTGTTACCTGTTCCCTGTCACCTGTCACCTCTTCGATCGTGCATTCCCAGTCCGATCGAGTGATGTCGATCGGGTTAGTCTTTAATCCATGCCGTTGGGCGTCTTTGATGATCGTCGCAGGATGATAGAAACCCATCGGCTGGTTGTTCAGGAGCGCGGCGGTGAACGCGGCGAGATAATGACATTTCAAATAAGCGCTTGCGTATGCGATCAGAGCGAAGCTTGCGGCGTGAGATTCAGGAAAGCCGTATAGCGCAAATGAGGTGATCGCGTGAACAATCTTATCTTGAGTCTCGCCGGTTATGCCGTTGGTTTCCATCCCGCGCCGAAGCTTGATTTCAATCTCGCGCATTCGGACTTCCGATCGCTTGAAGCCCATAGCGCGCCGCAGCTCTTCGGCTTCGCCCCCGGTGAAGTTCGAGCAGATCATCGCGATACGCAGCAACTGTTCTTGAAACAGAGGCACTCCGAGTGTGCGCTTCAACACCGGTTCAAGCGATGGATGCAGGCACGTAGCTTCCTCGCGGCCGAGCCTGCGGTTGAGATAAGGGTGAACCATGTTTCCCACAATCGGCCCCGGCCGAATGATGGCCACTTGCACGACTATGTCGTAGAACTTTCTTGGCCGCAGCCGGGGAAGACACGACATCTGCGCGCGGCTCTCGACTTGAAACAGGCCAATGGTGTCAGCCTTACACAACGCGTCGTAAACCGCCGGATCGTCTTGAGGAAGATGAGCCAGATCGACTTCCTCATCGTAATGATCGCGAATCAACGTCAGGCATTCTTCAATTGCAGCCATCATGCCCAGGCCGAGCAGATCCACTTTGATGACGCCCATGTCGGCGCAATCCTCTTTGTCCCATTGAACGACCACTCGGCCGGGCATCGCGGCGGGCTCGAGCGGGACAACCGAATCGAGTTGGCCCTGACAGATCACCATCCCGCCCGAGTGTTGACCCAGATGGCGAGGGAGGTCCTGCACCGCGATGTACATCTCGAAGAACTTTTTTATGTGCGGATCGAGCAAATCGAGCCCGGCGTCGCGGAATTGGCGCTCGGTTGTATCCTTGGGGTCCTGCCATTCCCATGTCCTGACCAGACTCGCAAGCCGGGTGAATGTTTCTTCGTCGAAGCCCAGCACCTTGCCCACTTCGCGAGCCGCCGAGCGCCCGCGATAAGTGATGACGTTCGCAGTCATCGCCGCGCCGTGTGTGCCGTAGCGTTGATAGACGTATTGAATGGCGCGTTCGCGTTGATCGCCGCTCGGCAAATCGAGATCGATGTCCGGCCATTCGCCGCGCTCTTCGGATAGAAAACGCTCGAACAAAAGCTCCATGCTGATCGGATCGACCGCGGTTATTCCAAGCGAGTAACACACCGCGCTGTTGGCCGCTGAGCCCCGTCCCTGAACAAGGATTCCCTGCTCCCGGCAGAAATTGATGATGTCCCAGACTATCAGGAAGTAACCCGCAAGATGGAGTTTCTCAATCAACGCTAACTCGCGATCGATCTGCTTAAACGCGCGCTGATAAATGGGCTTTCCGTTCATCGCTTTGTAGCGCTCCCGCGCGCCTTCGTAAGTGCGCTTACGAAGAAACGAATCCATCGTCTCGCCGCTCGGCACGGGATACTTCGGGAATTCATAGCCGAGATCCTGAAGCGTGAAGCCGAGTCTTGAGGAAAGCTCAACTGTGTTGCCTACCGCCTCCGGCAAATCGGCAAACAGGTTCGACATTGCGGAAGCCGGCTTCAGATATCGATCGGAATTTCTAGCGAGCAATCGCCCGGCCGTTTCAAGCTGCACGTGGTTTCGAACACAAGTCAACACGTCGGCAAGCTGACGACGCGCGGAGGCGGCATAACACACGCCGTTGGTAGCAAGCAGCGGAAGCCTGAACCGTCGAGCTATATCAACAACCGCTTGATTGCGTGATTCTTCTTCGCGGTTGAAATGGCGCTGAAGCTCAGCGTAGACGTTTCGTCTGCCGAATATGTCAATAAGCTGCTCGGTTGTTGTGACAGCCTGGTCGAGACCGCCGCCGCCGAGCGCGTGCGCCAGCGGGCCATCTTCTCCGCCGGTCAAACAAATCATCCCTTGGGCGTGCGCGGCCAGCTCATCGAGAGTTGCCGCGACTTCCCCGGGTTTTGCGTGTTTGGGCGCGCGCAGCTTGATAAGCGTGATCAAGCGGCAGAGGTTCTGATAGCCGGCGCGGTTCTTGACTAATAAAGGGAGAGTGGTGATGTGTGACCCGTGATCGGTGATCCCTGAACCGAGATTCATGACTCTTGATGTGGAGCCGAATACGACGCTGATCTCTGCGCCGATGTGCGCCTTGATTCCAAGCTTTTTCGCCGCCATGTGAAACCGCGGCGCGCCGTAAACACCGTTGCGATCAAGGAGCGCCATTGCCTGGCCTCCGAGTTCCTTGCACACGGATGCCAGTTCTTCAGGAAGGGACGCGCCTTCAAGAAAGCTGAAAGCGGAGCGGGCGTGGAGTTCTACGTAGTCTTCGGTCATATCCCGAGTCCTGCGAATCCCACCCACTGCCGTGGGTGGGATTCGGGAAAACCGGTTACGCCTTTGCCTTTTGAGTAATCAGTCATATATCCCCTCCACAAACCACGTATCACTGCGCAAGTCGTGATAGATTCGATAAAGCGTTCCTTTCTCCGGTGAAGCTTCAGAACCGGCAACCGATACATCCCACTCGTCGCGAGCCCACACCTCCTCACTCCACCAATCACCCGACGTCCGCCACGGCCCCGCCAGTCGCAAAACTTTGCCGCGGATGCTTCGACCCCCCGTCGCTTGCGCTTTGATCCGAGTCGGCCAACCGCTGGACGCCTCTACTTCCGCGCGCAACGGTGGACGAAACACCCTAAAGC
>JBASRM010000246.1:0-13532 GCA_049273835.1 Blastocatellia bacterium
CCTCTGCGTCTGCTCGCTGGAGTTCCTCAGGCAGCGGCGGCGCATCTACAAGTTCTCTGTGCTTGACGGCAGCCCGCACGTTCGCTTCTGCCACGTCAAGATTCTTTTTCGCCTCGTCTCGCTGGTCTTCGGATATGACTCCCTGGCGGAATAGGTTCTCGTAGCGGTCATGACGCAACTGGGCCTGTTTTAGCGTCGCTTGAAATGCGCTGACTTCGGCCTCTGCCTGGCGGCGTTCTTCATCGCGGCTGCCGCGAACGATCCGCGCTCGAGCCTGCCGCGCGCCCTCGGCCTGTGCGCGCCCCGCGCTCAACTCCGCATTCAAATCGCGACGGTCAATCACCGCAAGCACTTCACCAGCGCGCACCACGTGCCCTTCGAACACGCGAATCTCAGCTATGACGCCATCAGCGCCCGCTTTCACGTTTATTACTTCGCTCGCGCCTTCGACGCGTCCGGGGTATGCCAGCAAGACTTCTGGCAGGGTTTCCCGATTCGCCTCTTTGTTCGCATCAGGCGAAGCATTGCTTGCTTTCATTCCAAGTCGCGAATGCGTCGCAAAAACAAAGATCGATACCAGCAATAACCCAGACATTATGGCGGCGAGCTTGTGATTCTTAATTAGCGAACGCATTTGTTTACCTCCACGTCTTCAATCACGCGCCCATCCTGCAACTTCACAATGCGACTGCCGAACTGCACTATGCGAGGATCATGGCTGACGATGACGACCAGCCGCTCTTGCTCCTGAGCGATCTGCATCAGCATCTGTGTGCAAAGCGGCGCCGAGGCTGTGAGGGTGAGACGATGGGCGCGTCGCGCGGCTACACGAGAGCTATTCCGGCTTTCTCGCTTCGAAGGGACGGATGGAGGAGGCGATCGCAGAGGCGAATCGCGCGCAGCAGTTAGACCCATTCTCACTCGCGATAAGCGCAAAAAGAGGATTCATACTCGAGAACGCGCGCCGCTATGAGGAGGCCATCGAACAACTTCTTAGAGTCATCGCCATGGATCAAAACAACTATCAGGCGCACTGGTTTCTTGGTCATACCTATGCGGCCAGTGGAAAGTATGCCGAAGCCGTTGCGTCATCTGAAAAAGCCGTTGCCTTATCAAGAACGCCGGGCGCGCTCGGATTTCTGGGAATGTGTTATGGTCTCGCCAAACGCAAGGTTGAAGCGAACAAAATACTGAATGAGCTGCTCGAGCTTAACCGTCGCCGATACGTGACACCGCCAGCGCTGGCAAATGTCTATATTGGCCTTGGCAATAAGGACCAGGCGTTCTTCTGGCTGGAGAAGGCATACCAGGAGCGGTCCAACTACTTGGCTTATCTCAAGGTGTTTCCAGCGGATGACCCGCTGCGTTCGGACCCTCGATTGGACCAACTACTGCGGCGCATGGGCCTCGCGTAGATCTCAATAATTCTCACGAAGCATGCCGGGCCCCAGTTTGCCCGGACTGACCTCGATTACCGCTCTCAAGCCTCCGGTTTAGGACTCTCGATAATCTTCGAACTCCCCGCCTAGGAGCACAAAGACGAACGATGGGAGAAACACGAATACAGTGGCAACGATCCCCTCGAAAGAGCCGAGCACGCCGAAGCCGCTGGTAATGACCGCCACTGAAGCAGATGTCGGCCGGAGGCCCCGCGGTCGGATGACGAACAGGAGATTCAACACGCCGGCTACCAAGTAGAAAAACACCTCTCGCCACGCTGGCATGTTTTCGCCGGACGCAGCCGGTTCGAGTTGATTCTCTTCTGTCGCTAGCTATTGAATGTTTCGACTAACGGTTCGGCTGTTGTGGCTTCAAGCGAGCTTTCAGCTTGGATTCGGCCGTTGGCCATCAGCACCACTCGATGGGCGAGCGCCATTGCCTCGGCGCGATCGTGAGTAACGTAGACAGTGGTGATTGCCAACTCTCGCTGCAGCCGTTTGAGCTCGCCCAGCAGGTCTGTCTTCAAATCCGTATCGAGGCTGGAGAGTGGCTCATCGAGTAACAGCAGACGGGGGCGGCCGACAAGGGCCCGCGCAAGCGCGGCTCGTTGCTGCTCGCCGCCTGACAGTTTTGCGGGGCAAAGGTGTGCGTGGCGATCTATTCGAGCGAGCCGCAATGTCTCCGCGATGCGTTCGTTACGCTCGTGCTTCGGCATTCGCGCCGACGCCAGAACGAAGTCAAGATTGCCGGCGACGGTTAAGTGCGGCCATAGGGCGAGGTCTTGAAACACCAAGCCGATTCCTCGACGGCGTGCCGGAATAAGGATGCGGCCGCGCGCGGCCACTTGCTCGCCGGCAATCCATACCTCGCCTGTTTCTGGCGTCTCCAGGCCGGCTATCAACCGCAGCAATGTGGTCTTGCCACAACCGCTTGCGCCGAGTAGCGCGACAATCTCGCCTTCGCCGGCTTCGAGGGATGCGTGGTCTACTACCGTGCGATCGCCAAACCGCATCGTTAAATCAGTCAGCTTGAGAAAGGGCTCAGTCATTGGTTAGGTGGCCGCTGCGTCGCCTTTTTTGTTCGCCGACTGCTGCTGACAATAAGCGTAGAGCGCGTCGTAGACGATGAACTCGCGGGCAAGGATTTCGTGGTCATCCTTGAAGCCGAGATGGCGAAACCCCTCGGCAATGGCCTTCAGTCCAGGCGCCTCCGCACGCCCGTACAGGTCCTGCCCTACATCAGCACCGTGAACGATCTCCGCCAACAAGGTGATGGCCGGGTCTTCGATTTGATACTTGCGGACCATGGCTTCAAAGCTGGACTTGCCATCGTGATGCCCGAGCTCTACTCCCGGCACATCAAAAGGAATCGCCCCTTCGCGTTCAGCTACTGACATCACCGAGTCGCCGGGCACAAAGATGAATTCCGCCTGGGGGTCAATTAACTTCTTGATGAGCCAGGGACAGGCTACGCGGTCCACTTTGACTCGCTCTCGAGTAATCCATTTCATCACACTCTCCTTTTAAACAGGTTGGTAGTCCCGCCTCCTTCAGCCGGAAGTTCGGAAGCCGAGTGTCGGACATGCGATTCTACAACCTTCCGCTTGAAGGCGGGACTACGAACTTTCATTTCAGCCCTGTCGAACTTTTGTCGCGCGCGAACCAACCGAACAGAATGAGCGGTATCAACATAATGGAAGCTTGCATCAGCGCCAGCGAGGCAACCTGGCTTGAAGGCGCATTCGCGATCAAGGTATAGACGCGCACTGGCAGTGTTGATTCTCCTGGCGGCGCGACGAGCACAGTTGCACCAAGCTCGCCGAACGCGAAGATGAAGGACACCACCAGCGCGGCTGCTGTAGCGGCGGTTATCTGCGGGAACACGATACGGGTAAAGGCACGAGGCCAGCTTGCACCGGCTACTTCGGCGGCCTCCTCAAGCGAACCCGGCACCTGACGGACAGCCGTTGCGAGAATCAGTGCCGCAACTGCCACAAACCGAGCCAGGTATGCGATAACGATAATCAACGGACTTCGATATATCTCGCCCAACGGCCCCGGCCGGTTCCAGAGCCCGATCAATCCGACTCCAATGACCGTGCTCGGTGCGGCGAAAAGGACGATAAAAACAAGATCCGCCAACCTTCCAAACCGCGTTCGCGCCTGTGCGCGACTGTAGCCAAGAGGAAGCCCGAGCCCTACTGTCAAAAACGCGCCGCACAGAGAGAGCACAATGCTATTCCTGATTGCGCTACCGGACGTCTGCACGGCGGCCACGATTGCTCCCACGCCTTGCGCTTCGAAAGCTAGCGCGCTTAGTGGCAACAGCGCAGACAGCGCGAGTACGATGCCTATCAGGATTAACGCGGGCGCGCGCCAACGGCCAAGGTTGAAAGAGAGACTCCGATGCATACTGCGCCGTGTCGTAAGCAGCCGGTCTCCGATCGTCAGCTTGAGCGCCACTGCGGCGATTATTGCAAGAAGCAGTAGAGGTACCGACAAAGCTGTCGCCCGACCAAAGTCATACTGCGCGGCAAACGCCGTGAATACCTCCGTCGTAAACACTCGCACCCGCAATAAGCCAGGCACTCCGAACTCTGAAACCGCGAGCACGAAGATCACGAGCGCTGCGGAAGCGACCCCTGGCGCGATCAGAGGCAGCGTGATTCGCGCAAATACTCGACGCGGCGTCGCGACCAGCAATCCGGCTTCTTCTAAACGACCGTCCACCCGCCGCGCCGCTGCTTCGGTCGCAAGCATCGCCAGCGGGAAGAAACCGATGCTAAGCACGGTCACAGCTCCGGCGAGTGAGTACGTCGAATCTGAGAGCAGATCTCTCCCTAGCAAGTGCGCTGCAATGCCCGTCGAACCGCTGACATAGATCCATGCGAGTCCGAGAACGTTAGGTGGCACAACTAGCGGAATGATCATCGCAAGCCTGAGCCAACTCTTTGCGGGCAAATCGACACGAGCCAAAAACAATCCGAGAGGCGCGCCAACGATCGTGGCGGCCGTCGCAGTTGCCGCGCCTAGCAACGCACTATTCATCAGAAGCTCACGCTGGCGCGCATCGGTTAGAAGCCGGCCGTAGTTGTCAAAAGTAAAGCCGCTGTCGAGGCCGGTAAACGATATGACCAGCATGTAGATCAACGGCAACACACATATCACTACGAACAAGACGCCCGCAGCCCCAAGTGCCATCGCCTTTGCTGACAGCAGCGTGGGCATGCGTCGGATCGTGTCTGTCGCGGCGGCTGTGCGCATCCTGTTGCGGCTCGATTACAGTCCAAGAATAGTCTGAAGGCGGCGAGTGACGTCCTCTACTCGAGCCGCAGACTTGCCGTAGTCCAGGGTCATCGGCTTAAAGGAGGTGATTGGCGGAATGTTTTTCGGGCCTTCTACCCCATTCTGCAGCGGGATCTGTACCGCCTCAGATTCAGCGAGCAGTTTCTCCACTTCCGGTGAAAGCAGATAATCGATCAGCTTCTTGGCCGCTTCCGAATGAGGTGCGCCCAAAATCAACGAGACCATGTTTGGCATCACCGGCACTCCGATGCCATCACGGTCGGGAAGCACCATCTCAACCGGTCGTTTGTCGTCAAGCGCGACGTTCACATCGTCCGTATCGGTGAGCCCGACCTTCAGCTCGCCTCGCGCGACTGCGTCGAGCACGACCGAATTTGCAGCCACGATCTTCACGTCGTTCGCCTTGAGCTTTCGGAAAAACGCGTCCGCCCGCTCGTCGCCAAGCTCCGCGTAAATCGCCGCAACGTGAAACGAGGTCGTGCCGAAACGCGGGTCGGCAATCGCCACCTGACCTTTCCACTTCGGATCGGCAAGATCGAACACTGACCTGGGTGCTTCTTCCGGTTTGACAAGATTGGTGTTGTAGACGATCACGCGAAGGCGTGCCGAGAAGCCGGTCCAGTAACCATCGGGGTCTTTGAAGGTATCGGCGATCGCGCCGGCGCTCGGCGGTTTGTAAGGAGCAAGCACGCCTCGATTCTTGAGCACAAGAGTTCGCACCGGCTCGTTCGACCAGAAGACATCGGCTTGCGGGTTGTTCTTCTCAGCGAGCAGTCTGTTTGCGAGGCCGGTGCTCTTTGTTTCTTCGGTATCGTAAACGGCATTGACCTTGATCCCGGTCTTCTGTTCAAAGGCATTGAGTATTGGTTCGGAGAAGACGCGGTCGGTCGAGACATATACGGTTACTTCATTGTAACGCGCGTCCGCCCCGCCCTTGTTCGAATTTTGACGGCCGCAAGCAGCCAGCGCCAGTACCACGCTGGCGAATGCCATCAGCGACACTTGCGATGCGAAGCTCTTTTGCCTCATCACATTCCCCCTAAGGGACGCCCCGAGAGTGTCAATGCCGTCCGATTCTTCGCACTACTTCGTGGTGATCCGCAGGTCATCGAAGTAGATCACCGAATCGGCCTTTGTCCAAACGCCGACTTTGCCTCCGTCTTTGAACGTGTCGTCTTCTACTTCGTAGAGCTTCTTGCCATCGTGGTAGACTTCGAACAAGTTCCCCTTGGCCAGAACTCGGAGAGTACCCCATTGACCAGACGGAACTGTCTCTTTCTTTCCGTAGGTCCGGCCTTCGCCCTTAAGCGGAAGGTCGGTGCGCTTTCCCTTCTCAAGCTTGTACAGGACTACGTTGTTCTCCAGAGCGTTGGCGCGAACGATGTAGTAGTTGTTGTTATCTTTGTAACGCCACACGATGCCGGCGCCCTGATCTTTCTTCCCGCTTATCGGTTTGAAACTCACACTAATGTCAACGTCAGCCGCAGAGAGTCCATCGAAGACTGCGACCGGGAAGCGGAATCCCGTGGGGTCAGGATCGGTTTGCGCCAGCACATTGGCGTGTCCGGGAGAAGACCCATCTCTAGCAATCACCCAGACGCCGGGCTTGCCCTGTCCCGTCAGAGCGAAGGAAAAACCAGCCGGGGCCTTGCCGACTGAATCACTATCGAAGTTGATCGTTTTTGTCTGCGCGCCAGTCGCAGGCGCGAGAAGGAAAACAACAGAGACGAGCAACAACATTCGGATTCTCATTTCTTTGCTCCTTTCCCTCGGTAGGTCAAAACTCTAGGTTCCGGGTTATATGAAAACTTGCCATTCACGCTTCGTCGTTGAACGACGGGCGGTTCTTGAACTGGTAATCTAAACCGAGCCGAGAAAATTCACCAATCGGGCGGAAGCCGGTTGAAGCGGCGCGGATGCTTCAACCGCCATGTTGTTCCCAGGCCGAGCGGATCTCTTCTCGTTACCGCCGTTGTCTGATCCGGTCATCGGGAAGATAGCGCTATCGGACCAGGTAGTAGTTCGTGGCGCATGTTATTTTCGTGAAGCGCACCGTCAAGCGTGACGGATATTTCACGCGAATCTTCGCCCGGCAGCAATAGTCGCAACCTCCTCCTCTCATGATCTACGAACGCGACATCTAAGACATGCCCATTGACGCGGATCTCTCGAGGTGAGCTATCAACGCCGAGCAACTCAACGCATTTGATAGGCCTTGGCGAACGATAAGAGCCGGATCGCACGATGCTCAATCCCGCCGAGTTGATGGAAACGCTAATAGTGCTAAAAACGCCTTGCATGTATTCATAGCCGTTGCCCGCATCCTCGTAGAAAGAACTTTCCCCGGCATCTCCGAGCACTGCCGTGATGGTCAGTGGTACTTGATCCATTTCCCCTGTGTGCTGGACTATCGGTTGGATGAGAACGGACGAGCAGGCGCGTACGAAGAGGGGTAACCGATCGAGCGGCGCATCGATTTCCGCCTCCGTCCTGCCCTCATAACGAGTGCCGGTCCACCAGTCGACCCACTCGTCGCCGGATGGGAAATAGACGCTCCGTCTTATAGCGCCTTCACTGACGACCGGAGCGACCAAGATGTCCCGGCCCGCAAGGAATTGATCGTTGATGACATAGGTCCTCGGGTCCGACGGATACTCGAACCACAGCGGACGCATTACCGGCGCCCCCGTTTCTTCATGATCGTGAAAAAGGGAGTACAAGTAGGGCAGCAAGTGGTAGCGCAGATTAATTGTCGCACGATTGATCCGTTCGAATTCCACTCCGTGAGACCAGGGCTCTTGATCCTTCGATCCGGTTTCGGTGTGAGATCGAAAAAATGGGGTCAAAGACGCCGCTTGGAGCCATCGTGCATAAAGTTCAGCGGAAGGTTCGCCAGAGAAGCCGCCTACATCGGCGCCGACAAACGGGACTCCTGACACGCTCAGACTCGTCAGCATAGGGATCGATAGGGCCAGATGCTCCCAACTTGAGACATTGTCACCGGTCCACACGGCCGCGTAACGCTGAACTCCCGCGAACCCAGCGCGGGTCAGCACGAAGGGTCGCTCAGCCGGTCGCAGACCCTTAACTCCCTCAAATGTTGCGCGCGCCATCTGCATTCCGTAGACGTTATGGTATCTAGCGTGGTCGCCCGGGATACCGTCGCCGGCGTGGCGCACGTCGAGTGAGAAGGTTTTGGCTGGGTGGTGAAAGTCGTGCGGCTCCAACTCCAACTCGGGAAAGACCGAGGGCTCGTTCATGTCATTCCAGAAGCCGCTGATGCCCTCATCGAGATAGTTGCCGTACAGCGATCCGAACCACGCACGCACCTCCGGGTCCAGAAAATCCGGGAAAGCGCAAACTCCGGGCCATACGCGACCCCTAAACTCGTCGCCATCTGCGTCCTGGCAGAAGTGGCTACGCGCTTGCCCCTCCTGATAGACCGAATAGTTCTCGTCAACCTTCACGCCTGGGTCCACGATGACAACAAGGCGAACACCCGCCTCAGCCAAGTCTCTGGCTAGAAGTGCGGCGTCAGGGAATCTCTCGCCATTCCATGTGAAGACGCGGTATTCGTCCATGTAGTCGATGTCCAGGTGGATGACGTCAACAGGGATCTGGCTTTCACGGAAGCGCCGAGCGAGTTCGCGAACGTGTGAATCCGTCTGATAAGACCAGCGTGACTGATGGTAGCCAAGGGCCCAGAGCGGCGGCAGCGGAGCGCGTCCGGTCAGTTTGGTATAGTCGCGCAGCACGGCGCGCGGCGAGCGCTCGCGGCCCCCGGTGAATACGTAGTAGTTCAACTCACCGCCCTTCGCGCCGAAAGTGTAGCGCTTCGGATCGGTCCCGCCCATATCGAATGACGAGCGGTAGGTGTTATCGAGGAATAACCCGTAAGCGCGGCCTTCACTGAGCGCCATGAAGAAGGGGATGGATTGATAGATCGGATCGGTCCCGGGTGGATATCCATAGGTGTCAGTGTTCCACATCACCGTCACCAAACCGTTTCGCGCGTTCGAAAACGCCTTTTCCCCGAAACCGAAATAATACTCGTGCTCACCGCGGAGCTTTGTCGCCACTACGGAACCGTCTTCCGCATCGAACAAAGGCGGTTGGCTCGGATCATCCTCCACCACCACCCGCCCCTCTTCATCAAAAACGGTCACCCGACAAGGTTGTCGTAGCACCCGAACGCGTGCGCCTGCGGAGGCCCATACCTCTATCGCATCTGCAGTCTCCCGGACGGTTACTGGGCAGCCCCAGCCTTCCGGCCGCTCGATCGCGTATGAAGAATCTCGTTCCAATTGTCCAGGTGCAGCGAAACGCACGCGAACCACGTCAGGCGATGTAAAACTGATCACGAGATTTGCTCCGCCCTCGAGCGCGATTATCACACCGTCGCGGCGCCGGACAAGCCGGTCTTGTCCGTCAATCTGGTGAACGATCTTGTGTTCGCCTTCAATGAGTTCGCGGTTTGCTGCCATCGCCGAATCAATAACAATTCGCATGCCGTCTCCAGCCGAGAATTTAGTAACTCCCGTGGATTTAGATGATTGGTTGTCATTTTTTCCACGGATAATGTCCATCCGTGGCGTGTAGACGGGAATTCAGTCAGGAGAACGTAGGATCAATATGACAAATGCTGGCACAATGAGCAAGCATTTAAAAGACTATAGAGTCTCGCAGCGTTGCTCTCGTCACTTTGATCGCGATCTTGTTTAGTGTTGATCTAAATCCTGCGACGAGGAGTGGGTTGCAGAATTCTCACTGAACGGACTTGTCTAAGCTGAAATGGAATGCTCGATGACTCGTGGGGTAAACGGTTTGTGATGACGGTCTAACGCTTCCGCGTACACCAGCTGCATCTTCTGCATAATACGAGACCAGAGCCAATTCCGCCTTACCTCTTTAGCGGCCTGGGCGCCAATCCGTCGGCGGAGATCCTCATCAGTTACCAGTCTCAAAATCGCCTCGCCCAGCGCCGATACGTCCTTCGGCGGATAGAGCAGCCCTGTTCGACCGTGTTCCAGTATCCGGAGCGGGCCGCCCAGTGCCGATGCGATGATTGGCAACCCGTAGAGCATGCCCTCGAGGACTACCATTCCGAAAGGCTCGTAACGGCTCGGCACAACCTGGATGTCGGCGGCGCAATACCAGTCCTCAAGTTCCGCAGCATTTAGCCAGCCGGTAAAGTGTATCTGCCGTCGGTAAGGATCGCATTCGGGAGGCAGCCACTGCCGTGCAACTTCTTCACCCGATAGAGGCGGTGGCCCGCCGGCGAGCACGAAGCGGGTCCCGGGAGCCCGTTCTAGCACGAAAGGGATTGCAGCGAGAAGATCTCTTATGCCTTTGCGCTCTACGAGGCGGCCGGTATACAAGACCAGTGGAGAGTCCTTATTCCTAACCCGATCTGTCGCTTGTTTTGCCTTGGCGCAGTCATCGATCCCATTCCCGACTATCCTAATCTTATCGACCGAACTTGGGTAATAATGCCCTAGTAGGTCGGTTTCGTTTTGTGTCAGCGCCACTAGCCGCTCAGCGCGGCTGATCGCGATTCCTTGTTCTTCGCAGTGTTCAAGGATGTGGCCGAGCTCCTGTCCGATCTCATACTCGGCTCGGTCCACTGAATGGACGGTATATACCAGGGGGATGCCGGTTCGCTCGAGGATGGCTTGGGCGAATGACCAGACCCAGGCCGTGTGCAGATGCAGTAAGTCGGCCCCCCACTGCTCGGCCACGCGGACAGCGGACTCCACTGGGTCGAATGGAGAGACCTGGAAAAAGGTTACTCCACCTGGACCGACTATGCCGCGCAACGGTCCTTTGTCGACAGGGTTACCGAGTCGCGGGCTTCCGTATCCACCTTCGCCGATGCTGAGCACACCACCAGCGAGCAGTACCCCTACTGAGAGTCCAGCACGCGCAGATGCATTTACTAGCCCGCCAACCGCGGTACCAAGACCGCCGAAGACGACCGGAGGGAACTCAGTGGTCATGTGCAGAATGCGCATCTAGTGCACTCGAGACAAAGGCAAAGTCCTAAAATCTTAAAAACGTTCCACCGACCGATGTAAGAGAATCGTTCGGAGCCTTATCAAGCGGAGTCGTGCGATGGTCTGTCAGGAATCCGGTCCGACAACTTTCCGCTCATAGCCTCTTAATCCGTATGCGACGAAATGCAACCAATCCGGTGTGCGCCTGTACGCCCACGTATCCAGACAACGGATCCTGTGAGTGGGGCTTACCCCGATTGGCATCGGTGTTTGTAAAGGTCGTGGTCTGCTGGTTCCCGAGGCGCACCGTATAAGTATGGTTGACAACTTCAATCTCGTAGTCGTTCCACTGTTTTGCCTGGATCACCGGACCGCGTTGGTAGCTCTGCTGCCCGAGTCCTGCGCCCACTTCGATATCGTAAATTGCTCCCGTCCGATGCTTGTCCAGGTTGTCCGGTATAGCCTGTTCGTCGATTTGAACCTCGAACCCCGTAAGAACGGCGACCCAGGCCTTGTTGCCGATTACCCTCGGGTCATTCTTAATGTTGTTGGGTGGCTTGAGCGGGTCGTTAAACCGGACGAAGACTCCGGAGTTGAAATTGACGTCGTCGAGACGGAATTGCAGGCGGAGGACGAAATCGCTGAAAGTCTCCGGAGCATAATAGAGAAGCGCGAATTCGTTATTGCGCGGGTAAGCGACGATCTCCCCGTCAATGAGTGAAAAAGTGCCCTGGCCAAGCGCCTTCTGCCACTGCCTGAACGCTTGCTGAGTTCCGTCGAATAGGTAGTTAAACCCTGCGTCAGCCGGCGGGCTCACCGGATGAGGCATCAAGTCGAGAAGTTTGTCCGCCGTTCTCCGAGCCAGGGCCGTGCCGGTCAGCATTGGATTCGGTGAACCGACAGTTGGGAAAAGGGCCGGCCCAGCAACATAGGCATTGTCTGCAAAATGGAAGCGCCCATCCGTGTTGGTGACCGACGTGTTGGCATCGTCACCCATCCAGAGGCCTCCCGCTTCGTGGTGTGTCGTGCCTAGGCCATCACGGTTCTTGAATAACTGTTCGAAACCCTCATCGCCAGCGAAGACCTGTGCAACTTCCAGCGCGTTGCTGTCCATTGCGTTCCAAAGTTCGCGGTCCTTCTTGGTCTGCGGGCTATCACCTGGGCCCTCGGGTTCACGCGGGTCCGCGATCTCGACGAACGCGCGGGGCACTCCCACCTCATCAATCTCATTCAGAGCTAGTGAGACTCGGCTCTTAGGGTTATTCGACTGCATCTCACCGATGCTGCGGATGGTGATTGCGACGTGGTCCCCATCAGCGGCACGGTAGAAGTCCAACAAGTCTATGTCGGGGATTTTCTTGAACAGTTCAGCATCGCTTTCCACGCCGAGACCGCCGCCGCCCGCCGATCCTGTGATCTGCTGGTGGTAATATCCCTTCAAATTGTTGTCCTCTTGGAAAAGGTGCCGCGCCTTCTCGAAGAGGGCAGATTGCTCGAGATCCTTCACGCCGGGGCCGAGACGCTTCAGCGACTTAGTGGGAATGCGGATCGTCAAATTAGAGCGGAGGTGCGCCATCAGGTTCGTTCCCATCAGGTGATAGTTTGTGACGCCTCCCAACGACAGCAGCGCCATGCGCGAATTCTCGATCGTCCCTAATGCCAGTACAACGACCCCGTGCGGCGGAAGCGCGATGAAGCCCTGGTTTGTTAACACACCCGTGACGCGTGCGTTGCCATTGTTGATGTCGGTTATCAAGCGGATGACGCGGATGTTGGGAACAATCATCAGACGCTTCTTTACGTCATCTCCAGGTACGCCGTCCGGCAAGCCCTGGTGCGACTCGGCCCATGCCGACCGCGCGCTCTGCATCAGTAGTGGCACGGAACTGAACTTATTGAAGGCAAAAAAGCCTGAGCGCGGCTCTTCTGCCTGGACCGCCAGTGGCGCTTCAAGCTTGAATAGCTCCTGTCTGTTAGCCGGGACATTATCAAGGTGCAGAGGCAGTTCATCGGTGGGAATCGCTTCCGTCACGCCACCGTTATTGATGCCGTCAAAGAGTTGCCGGCGCATCGCGCGGTGGAGTTCTCCGTGGATGAAGTCATTGGTTTGCGTGACGCCAATCTGCTCGGCAGCTTCCCGGAAGTATCTGCTGTTGAGGTCGTCTACGACGTTAGCGGGCCACTTGTCCCGTGGCATCTCCGTATCCGTTTCGGTGTCAAGTAGCTGAGGCGACCAGCCGCCCCAAAATACAGACCGGCCGCCGACACAGTAAGCCAGACCTGGGAAGCCCGTTTTCACGTTTGAACGCCAAGCGAGACCCCATACCTGCTCTCGCAGGAAGCCCGGATCCTGCTCCACTGGCCCTGGCGCCGTGATCCCCATCATCGGCAGATTCTGTACATGTTCGGGGAGGAGGAAGGGACCGCTGTCAAGGACCAGAATTCGCCGGCTGTGCGTCTGATCGTCACTGAACATGTGCTGCGCGAGAACCCCGCCAAAGCTTCCTCCTCCGATTACTATGACATCGAAGGGGCGCGCCTCGGCGCGTAGGTTTTGGTTCGAGCTACGGAGCGCCTCATCCAGTCCGTTGCAAATGAAGCGACCGAGAACGTCTAGACTGAAATCCGTTTTTTGAGGCGATGAGTTAGTAGCCATAGGGACCTCTCATGGCGGGGAAGAGCGAGTAGCAGCGTTCCCCGATCATCCTGGCGTTTTTGTTGATCGTGACCAATCGCGCCGAAAGGTTCGCGGTTAAAGAGCTTTCTGTGTCCCACTTCAAACTTTCTCATTCAA
>JBASRM010000255.1:0-9410 GCA_049273835.1 Blastocatellia bacterium
ACTCTGCGCTGGCTGCCCGATCTTCGTTCTTGACCGTGCCACGCCATAGACAGGCTCGCTTCCAAAATCAATTGTCTAGGAACGATCGAAATTCTAACAAGGCGCTTTAGACGTTGTAAAACCGCAAAGAACGCGTGGAAGCCGGTGTCTGGCTGGCTCACATATGAGGATGCGCGGCCTTTGAGGATTGGCTGGCTATCAGCGAAGGAAGCGGGGCTTCTGGTAGCGTCGCTCGCTCGCGCAAGCTCTTGTAATAGACAAGCAGGGTGGCGATGACGACTACTGCTGAGAGGAGAGCCCAACCTACCGCCCAAGCCACGGGCGGAAGCAACCGTCCGGTCGCGTCCGCCATGTTTCGAGCATCGGTCGGAAAAGCGGGATCAAACGCAGACAGGTATAGAAGCGCACGAAGATCGTAAAACGCGTTGAATAGACACTGCACGGCAAGAAAGCTCATGCAGAAATGAACCAGTCTGGGCTTGCCCTTCAAACCCAGGAAAAGGCAGCCTGCTCCGAAAACGAGTCCAGCAAGCCAGGCAACAATGTTTCCGCCAAAGAACGCCGTCATCAACAACAACAGAGCACCCGTTCCAATCGCCACCTTCTTCGCGTTTCGCTCGCGCCTCAGGAGCAGCAGCAAAGCGGAACCATATACGGTCGTCGCAAGATAACCAGCGCTCGAGATCAGGAATCCCCAGCCACCTTGTGTGAAGGTTACACCGCTTCCGTTCCAGTCAAGCCCGACTCGCTTCACACCTCCAAACGTAGCCAACGCTGCCAACGCGTGCCCGGTCTCATGTATGAACGTGACAAACAGCCTGATCGGATATGTGATCACTCCGGCAAATGGAATGAACCAGAGTGCCAAAGTCAACAGAGAGGCCACCACCAGCAGGGTAAATGAGCTTCTTACTTCTGATTGACTTCGCATGGTCACCTATACGCTGCGAATCTGAGACGGGTTCACTCCGCAACCCGGCTTACTCGAGATCGCCTGGACGGTTGCGACCCGTTCATCGCTGTTCATTGTCAGTTCGCTTGAAATCGCCTGATCGCCCGCCGGTCTTGGATTCGAGCCTTATTTCGGTTATCACAATCTCCTTGTCTATCGCTTTGCACATATCGTAAATAGTCAACGCGGCGACTGCAGCCGCAGTAAGCGCTTCCATCTCAACCCCGGTTTTGCTGTCGGTGCGAGCAGTCGCGACGATAGCCACGCCGGCATCGCGTAATTCGATTTGGACATCGGCGTGATTGAGTGCAAGTGGATGGCAAAGCGGGATCAGATCCGAGGTGCGTTTGGCAGCCATGATCCCGGCTAATCTGGCAACTTCGATCGGATCGCCCTTCGGCGTTCGCCCTTCCTTGAGAACTTCAACCGTGGCCCGGGCCATCCGCACAAACCCGCTTGCTACCGCGGTGCGAGTGGTGACCGGCTTGTCACCTACGTCAACCATTCGCGCGCGGCCTTCTTCATCTGTATGGGTGAGAGTCATAGCAACATCAACTCGACCAACTCGCCTTCGGCGATCTCGTGCACATCTTCGCGCACGATTACCAACGCGTTTGCCCTCATGAATGCCACCAGGTCCGACGACCCGCCCCATTTGAGCGGCTCGGCCAAAGCGCGGCCAGCTTCGATAAACAGCCGCGCCGGCAAGTAGCTTCTTCGACTCGACGAATCTCTCACCGGACGAAAAAGCTGCGCGTGCACCGTTGGCGACGCGGGCGTGTTTTCCCCCTGCAATTTTCGAATCGCCGGCCGAACAAACACATTAAACGTCACCGAGGTTGAGACCGGATTGCCGGGTAGTCCGAAGAAAAATGTCCGGCCGAGCCTCGCGAAGACAGTTGGCTTGCCGGGCCTGAGTGCGACTCTTTCAAAATAGATTTCCGCGCCTAAGTCCTTCAACGCAGGCTTGACAAGGTCGTAGTCGCCCATCGACACGCCACCGGATGTGATGACAATGTCGCGGTTGTCACTCGCTTTGATCAAGGCTTCGCGAGTCGCCTCGGGAGTGTCTTGAACGGTGCCGAGCACATCGACTATCGCGCCTGCGCGGTCGCAATAGGATGCGAGTGTATAGGTGTTCGAGTTTCGTATTTGCGCTCCCGAAGGGATAGTCGAAACATCAACCAATTCACTACCTGTGGATAAGACCGCGACCCGCGGTCGCCGCCCCACACTCACGCGCGAGTAACCAAACGACGCGAGCACCGACATTTCGGCAGGTCCTATTTCACGTCCGGCTTCTGCTACTATCTCGCCGGCGGCGACCTCGCTCGCGTGAGGCGTTATGAACTGGCCAGGTTTTACTGCCTCGAGGATCTCAACTGAGTTCCCGTTGTTGCGAGTGACTTCGACTTTTTGAACCGCGTCGGCGCCATCCGGAACTGGCGCTCCAGTGAAGATCTTTACCGCTTCGCCTGCATCTAGTCGTCGGTCGAACCTGGCCCCCGCGGCTATCTCGCCTATCACCCGCAGGTTCACGGGCGCGGTTGACACATCCGCCGAGCGAACTGCATACCCGTCCATGCGAGCACGATCAAAAGGCGGGAGGTCTATGTCGGCGCGAACGTCTTCGGCAAGAATGCGGCGATGAGCGTCTTGAAGATCGGCAGTCTCGGCCCCAAGCGGCTCGACGTGGTCGAGCACGATGCTGAGCGCTTGATCGACAGTGATCATATGAGAAAGGTAACACCGGATTTGCTCTGAAGGCAGTATGTTAGTGCAAGAACAAATCGCGACACAAGGGCTGGGCTGACAGGGCTGGGCTGCGAGCTATATAGCCTCACGCACATTTTCACTTGCCCAGTCGCTAAGCCTAAACAGTGCTATCTTGCGCCAAGTACGGCTAAACGCCACCGTACGTGCTCATTCGTTCTTGTTTTTGACAACGCGAAACGAATGAATTTGTTACTAGGAGGATGAATCGAAGTCTCAAGCAAGGAACAAAGCGGGTTTGGATCGTTCTTGAGAGCGAGCGGGCAAGCGGGGGTTGCTCTTTGTCGACTGGAAGCCTACAGACAAAAAGAGCCAAATTGGCTCTTTTTGTTTGATGAAAATGGCGGAGCCGACGGGATTCGAACCCGCGACCTCCGACGTGACAGGCCGGCGTTCTAACCAGCTGAACTACGACTCCGCTCTCGAAATTCAATTCTGCTCAACGGCATCGGCGAGTTGGTGGGCGGTACTGGGTTCGAACCAGTGGCCCCCGGTTTGTAAGACCGATGCTCTACCGCTGAGCTAACCGCCCGCTTGGGAAAGCATACTATAAGTAGCGCCTGCATCACCTGTCAAGCAACGCGGGATTGAGCAAATTTCTGACTGACCACTTTAAATATCGCGAGCCATTGCTGTAACCGCACTTGATTGCAAAGCGTCTATAAGTATGCGACAAAATAGAGTAGTGCGACGTCTATTCAAACCAAAGCGTGCTGCTGAAGAACGAGGAACGAATGGCAGAGAGAATGAAGAGATTCATCGCAATCATCAAGAAACGACGCACTCCCATCGGCGTTGTTTTCATCCTGGCAGCAGTCGTCGTGCTGGCGGCCTTTCTTTGGGGCGATAAGGCGAGTGCCAGCGACTATATCACCGCCAGAGTTGAAACCGGCACCGTCGAAGTAAATGTATCTGCCACCGGCACCGTCCAAGCAGTTACCACCGTGCAAGTCGGCTCTCAGGTTTCCGGCACCGTGCAGTGGCTTGGCGCGGATTTCAATTCGCAGGTTAAGAAGGGCCAGATCGTTGCCCGCCTCGACCCGGCCATTTTTCAGGCCCAGGTGGAAAACTCCCGCGCCAACGTCGTCAATGCCCAGGCTGCTGTGCAGGCCGCCGAGACCGAAATCAATAGTCAAAAGGCGAACCTGCAAGCCTCCAAGTCAAATCTGGAAGTGACTCGAGTACAGCGCGATGACGCAATTGCGCTGGTTAAGCGATACCAGGAACTTAAGAACGTTTTGTCTGGACGCGACCTCGAGGCCGCGCAGGCGCAGGCGGGCGCTGCCGCGGCGCGCTACGAGCAGGCGGCTGCTCAGGTGGGACAGGTTCAAGCCGCTAACGCATCCGCGAAGGCGAAACTCGATCAGGCAAAGGCATCGGTCTCGCAGGCAAAGGCGCAGCTTCAACAGTCCCAGGTGAACCTGGATCATTCGATCATCGCGTCTCCGATCGATGGGGTGGTGGTCTCGCGCAACGTCGATGTAGGTCAAACCGTCGCGGCAAGCCTGTCGGCGCCGACCCTCTTCACAATCGCAAACGACCTTACCAAGATGCAGGTGCTGGCTTCAATTGACGAAGCCGACGTCGGTCAGATCCGTCAGGGAATCAAAGCAGGATTCACAGTCGACGCTTATCCAGGCGAGACCTTCTCGGGCGAGATAAGTCAGCTTCGGCTCAACGCCCAGACCCTGCAAAACGTCGTCACCTACAGTGCGGTGATCGACGTTGCCAACACTGCTTTGAAGCTGCGGCCGGGAATGACGGCGAATATCACAATTCCCGTCGCGAAGCGCGAAAACGTGCTGACGGTGCCCAATGCAGCGCTGCGATTCAAACCTAATCTCACCGAGAAGGAGCAGGCGGCGCTGACTCAAAAGTTGGAGCAGCGCAGACAGGAGCGCGACGCTGCGCGGCAGGCACAGGGTGGGCAAGAAGGACAACAGGCACCCGCGCCGCAGGACCAACAGGGACAGCAACCCAATGCTCAGAGCGGCCAGCAGGGCGGTGAACGCCGTCAACGCGGCGAGGGTGGTCAAGGCGGCGGGGGCGGAGGTCAACGTCAGGGTGGTCAGGCTTCAGGTGGCGAAGGCGGGGGCCAGCGCAGACAAGGCCAGATGATTTGGGTTCTCACCGGCACCAAAACGATTGAGCCGCGCTTCGTTCGAGCTGGACTTACAAATGGCCGGGTCACCGAAGTAATGGGCGGAGACGTTCACGAAGGCGACATCGTTGTAATCGGCCAGAACGAGACAGGAAACGCAAATCGTCAGCCGGCAGCTACTCCGTTTGGCCAGCCCGCCAGACCCGGCGGTCGCGGGCCGGGCCGATAGTAGAATAAGCACCGATTGGACGCATGGGCGCGAGCCTCGCAGCAAGCAAGGCCGCGCCCATATATTACGGAAGAGGTAGCGATTTAGTGGAAGCTCAGGTCGTAACCCAACCCAACTACGCTACGGACCCGCTGCTCGGGCCGGCGCTCATCACTCTCGATCACGTCCACAAGACTTATCAAATGGGTGATGTCGAGATACATGCGTTGCGCGGTGTTTCACTTCACATCGATCGCGGCGAGTTTATCGCGATTATGGGCGCTTCCGGCTCAGGCAAGTCAACCACCATGAACATCCTCGGTTGTCTTGATAAACCCTCGCGAGGGCACTATCTCCTGGATGGTCAGGACGTATCGACGCTTTCGCGCGATGAGCTGGCTGACATTAGAAACCGGAAGATCGGGTTTGTGTTTCAAGGCTTCAATCTCTTATCGCGCACCTCAGCGCTGGAGAACGTCGAGCTTCCGATGCTTTATCTTGGAGTGAAGACCGCGGAAAGGATCGAGCGTGCGACAGAGGCTCTCGAGATCGTGGGACTGGGCGACCGGATGAACAACATGCCAAACCAGCTCTCGGGGGGACAACAGCAGCGGGTGGCGATCGCCCGCTCGCTGGTTAACAGACCTTCGATCATCCTCGCCGACGAACCGACCGGCAATCTGGATAGCCGGACTTCGGTCGAAGTCATGGATGTGTTTCAGCGGCTTAATCAAGAGCGAGGTATCACGATCGCGCTGGTCACTCACGAGCCGGATATTGCACAGTACGCGCGACGCACGATCGTTTTTAAGGACGGGCGTATTAAGAACGACTACCTGATCAAGCAATCGCGGTCGGCGCGGGAAGAGCTCGAGAGTTTGCCGCCGATTGAAGACGATGAGGAGGACGACGAATGAACCTGCTACTGACCTTTAGAATTGCGATTCGCGCTCTTGGCCGAAACAAGCTCCGGTCGGGTCTCACCATGCTCGGCATCATCATTGGAGTAGGCGCAGTAATCGCAATGGTCGGCATCGGGCAGGGTGCTTCGGCGTCGATCCAGTCTCAAATTGCCAACCTTGGCAACAACATGCTTTTCGTCATGTCAGGCTCGATGAACACGGGCGGAATGCGCGGGGGCGCCGGTTCATCCAACAACCTGATTCCCGAAGATGCCGCAGCGATTGAGGCCGAATGCCCGTCAGTGCGCGCCGTAAGCCCCGGCGTGCGCGCGAACGGCCAGCTCGTGTTTGGCAATCTAAACTGGGTTGCGTCGAGCGGCATTCAAGGCACCAACGAGAAGTTCACGGACATTCGAGCGTGGCCCGTCGCAACCGGTGAATTCTTTACAGAAGGCGACGTGCGCACCGCGGCGCGGGTCTGTGTTATTGGAAAGACTATTCAAGACAACCTTTTCGCCGGCGGCGATCCGGTTGGGCAGACAATGCGCATTCGCAATCTCCCTTTCCGCGTGATTGGAGTGCTCACCACCAAGGGCCAAAACCAGTACGGCCAGGATCAGGACGACACTGTCATAGTTCCTTATACGACTGCGCAGAAGAAGATGCTTTCGATCACCCACATCAACCAGGTCATGGTTTCGGCCATCAGTCCAGCCGCTACTTTTACTGCGGAGAAGCAGATCACCGACCTGCTCCGACAACGTCACAAGCTCGGGCCCAATCAGGAGAACGATTTTTTCGTACGCAACCTGACCGACGTTGCTGAAGCCGCCGACCAATCGAGCAAGATCATGACCAACCTGCTCGCCTCGATCGCCGGAGTATCGCTGTTGGTCGGCGGCATCGGGATCATGAACATAATGCTTGTATCGGTGACCGAGCGAACCCGAGAGATTGGTATTCGAATGGCCATCGGAGCACGCAGCGCCGCTATTCGCCGCCAGTTCTTGATCGAGTCGGTTACTCTCTCGGTGGTCGGGGGGATTCTGGGGATCCTGGTCGGCGTAGGCGCTTCGATAACGATATCCAAAACGCTCAACTGGCCAACGTTGATATCGCCGGTGTCGATCTTGGCTTCAGTCATCTTTTCGGTGTTTGTTGGTGTTGCGTTCGGCTATTACCCCGCGCGAAAAGCGGCAGGTTTGGATCCAATCGACGCTCTTCGATACGAATAGCCAAGTTGTTGTGAATGTATTGCAGCACGCTGATCAAGGCAGGGAGATACTGGTCCGTTCACAAGATTCGCACTTTGCCGTGCTTAGTCTTGCGAAAGTGTTGCTTCCAGTGCGAATCCAATCAAATAGGCTGCTGCTCTCCTCCCTCATCAGGTATAATAGAAACCTGAACCCAAGTCCCAAGGGGAGCGTTTCATTAACAGCATGGTTGTAGTAAATCCAAAGATTAGTCGGTTGATGATTGCGCTGGTGGTTTGCGCGGTTGTGCTAAGCGCGTGCGTGAACGCGGCAGGATTTCAAATTGAGCCCCCGAGCCCTCAAGCGGCCAAGCAAGCGGAAGTGCGCAAGATAGTCAACGCCGCGGAGGTTCATTATCAGCGGGGGCAGACCGCCTACACCACCGGGCAGTACGAGGTTGCGCGCCGCGAGTTCGACGAAGCTGTCGACACGATTCTCACTGAGTCAATCGATGTGCGCAGCGATGATCAGCTACGCATCTACTATCGTGAACTGATTGAAAAGGTAAACCGCTATCAAATCCTCGCACTCGACCAAAAGGATGGGGGATTCAACGAACAGCGATTCGAGCCTTCGCCGCTGGACAAGATCGCCTCGCTTTCAGAGGCTGACCTTGAAGAAGTGGGCGCCGAGGAAGAACAAGGCGCGGTAGCGCGATTCAACTTTGACTTCAACTCCGCGGTGCCGGTCAAACAATTTATCAACTACTTCACTAAGGGCCGCGGCCGCGCGACGATGGAAGCGGGTCTGCAGCGTTCGGTGCGATTCCGCGAAATGGCGCAGCACATCTTCAAGCGAGAAGGCGTCCCGACTGATCTCATATGGTTGGCGCAGGTAGAATCGGGTTGGAATCCATACGCGTATTCGTGGGCGGCGGCGAAGGGAATATGGCAGTTCATTCCTTCGACTGGTGCGCGCTTTGGGTTAACGCAGAATTACTGGGTGGATGAGCGTTCGAACCCCGAGAAGTCTACCACTGCCGCAGCTCGGTATCTGAAGTGGCTGGCGAATCGATACAAGGGGGACTGGTCGCTCGCGCTGGCGGCGTACAACACCGGCGAAGGCAGGGTGGACTCGGCAATAGCGCGGTCAGGTTCGCGGGACTTCTGGCGCTTGCATCGTGGTGGCTACATTGCGCAAGAGACACGCAATTACGTACCGGCGATTTTGGCAGTCGTTACGATAGCCAAGAACCCAAAAAGGTATGGATTCGAGTTGCCAGCTGCTTATCCGTATCGATACCAGACTCGCCTGATAGCAAGCCAAACAGAACTACGGCCGCTGGCAAAGAAGCTCAACGTATCTTACGGCTCGTTGCTCGAGCTGAATCCCGAGCTTCAACGTGGCGTGACCCCGCCAGGCAAGCACACGATCCGCATTCCGGCGGCCCTTGCCGCCAAAGCCAATGACGCGACCACGGAGTCAGTTCCGATTACCAACAACCCGTGACCACACTGTTCTTGTTGCCCCTAACAATACTATTGCCCGGCCAATAGGCCGTTGTTATCATCCCCGCAGTCCTCGTCCGAAGCTGCTCATCGTCGCCTCCCGAACCTGCCCTCGCTTGCCAACGGCGTTTAGAGGTCTTGTTGATGTTCTCCATCCTAATATTCATAGTCCTCATTATCTTCCTTGGTCTTGTGTCTTCGTTCATTCCTATCGGGAATGAGAACTCGACCGTGCGCCGTCTGCCGTGGATAACGTTCTCGATTATGGCAATCAATGTAGTCATCTTTTACGTTACGCTCCCGGTGGTTGCCGGGCAGCTCGAAGAGATGTCAAAGATCGGAACCAGAATGGAACGATTCATACAGCAGCATCAAGAGCTGCTGGCGGATGCGAACGTGCGACACAAGCTTGCTGACGCGGGCATCATAAGTAAGTTCGAGGCTGACGCGATCGAGGAGCAACTCAAAAAGTCGCCGGAGATCTCGGGCCAATACAGGGAATGGCTTGACACGCTTGAAGCGCAGAAGCTTCGTGACGAACTCGACGAGAAACTCGCCTCATTTAAGGCGGCCGCCCAAGACAGTCTGTGGTATCGGTGGGGACTCGCCCCGAACGGCAACTGGAAGCTGCATCAACTCATCACCGCTGCATTCCTGCACGGCGGCAATCTCCATCTCTTCGGCAATTTGATCTTCTTCTTCGCCGTGGCCTTCAGCCTCGAAGACCTGTGGGGACGCGGCATCTTTCTTGGTTTCTACATGCTGGGCGCCGC
>JBASRM010000268.1:0-2399 GCA_049273835.1 Blastocatellia bacterium
CGCTATTGTAACTGATGAAAGATGAACTGACAATTAACCGCAATAACCGCAGTTTTCTTTGCCACCACCGACCCAAAGACTTCTTGACCGTGGCGAAGGGCAGTGTTGCTTTTGCGCTCCCGGTCGAGCGAGACTCCGACAGCTTCACAGCCGCGAGGATACGCCAACCGCATCGGACGTAGCCACTGACGTTTTAGCCTCGGCCATCGCCGCGTACCATTAACAAGCAATTCTATCTATCCTCCCACTCCAGGTTCTCATTCACACGAATCCATCCTTCACGTCCGTCATTACTTTTCACCTTCAGCCACCAATTCATGTCTAACTCTTTCTCTAATTCTCCCCAGCACGACCCATCGTCTTTCTCACAACGCTTTCCTGCTGACCCGCCCCCTGGACTAAATTCCAACTTTTCTTCATACATCCTGCCACGATGCCAAACCTTGAACATCCCTTCTCCTAGATAGGTGTATACCCACAACACATCTCCTGGCTGGTAACTTTCATAGGTTCGTTTTACTACGAAGCGACCAGCCACCGTATGCACCTCGCTCTTGAACGAAGTCACTACATCCCCGGCGGTGAACTCACAACTCGCTAATGAGTTCTCATCAGGTTTGGCATACGCGGTTGAGGGTTTGGTCACGCGCGCATTTCCTTTATAGGAACAGCCCTCGCCCGGACAAATGTCCTTGTCAATGAGACCTTTTGGCGGGCTTTTTTGACCTGCGTACACGTTTACCTGGATCATAATGAATAAACAGGTGGCAGTGATTATCTTTCTGCGACTCATATGCTCTCTCCACAAACCGCGAAAGCGATCTAACGGCTGGCGTAACCGGGCCGAGCACAAAGAACTGGTGGAACGATACGAGACTCGCTTGCGCGGCTCCGGTTCACGGCCTTGTTAGACGGTGCTGGCAGGGCACGCTCGAAGAGACTCTTCCACCGCCTGCGCAAGGCCGCAGGTCATTACTGCCGTTCGATTACCTATACAGCTCTTCCACCACCTTTTTGCTCGTCGGTCTCGTAAAGGGGCGTGTAAGGAACCGCTCAGCCGTCCTGTTGTACAACTCATGGCACGAGATTGACGAGTCTATAACCTAAAGGTCAAAACTCCGCCGCAACAAGCCTTCTGGGTCGGGTTAAAGTTTATTCTCGCCGCGCACATAGTACTTGAACGCCATCTTGGCGAGCTTCCAAACCTTTCCCCATTCGATCTCCCCGCTCTCGCCTCGAATTACCCGGTCCACTATCAGGCCCCGGAGGTAGCGGCCCTCACGCATGAACATGAACCGCTTCGCATAGGGACGAGCGATCTCAAAAAAGCGAAAGTCCGGATCGACCTGCGTGCCGATTCCTTCAAGCGTCATCACCGCGCGCACGATATAGGTAAAGCTTGCGGGAATCTTAAACGGAAATTCGTAAATCACGTGCGCCATGTCAAACATCAGCTCCTTGAAGTTCACGTCGCCCAGGCGCAAACCCAGATAGCGGTTGAACAGGCCTTCGATTATCGGCTTGAATCTCGTCTCGTCCTCGTGCGACAGCTCGATAAACCCGAGCCGCACCATGTCGTCCACCAGCCCGTGAACATCCCGCTCCACTACGTGGAAAAACGCGTTGATCAGGTTTGATTGGAGCTTCATGTCCAGACGCCCAACCATTCCGAAATCGAAGAACGCAATTCGCCCGTCGGCCATTACTCGTAAATTGCCGGGATGAGGATCGGCGTGGAAGAAACCGTCTTCAAGAAGTTGCTTCAAGTATGTTCGCGCCAGCAGCTTGACGACCTCATGCGGATCATGCCCTGCGCCGGTTAGCTGTTCGCTGTCGGTCACCTTTAAACCGTCGATGAACTCCATCACGATCAGGCGCTTTGTACAAAAGACGACATAGATCTGCGGAACGTAAACCTCTTTCCATTTCGCGAAGTTCTTTCGAAATGTTTCAGCGTTTCGAGCCTCCTGCTCGTAGTCCATCTCTTCGTTGATTGTGGAATGAAAAGCGTCGAGCGTACCCTGCCAGTCCACACCTCGCATGAGGTTCGGATAGCGTTCGAGCCTGCGCGCGATGCGTCGTAACACCGCTATGTCGAACTCGATTCTGTCATGAATATTTGGGCGCTGGACTTTGATCGCGACGAATTGTCCGGTTTTCAACTTTGCCCGATGAACCTGGCCCAGACTCGCCGCTGCAATCGGTGTGTCTTCGAAATCGTCAAAGATCTCCTCGACTCTGCCTCGAAGCTCCGTTTCGATAATTGCCCGAGCCTCCGAGGTCGTAAACGGCGGCACTTCATCCTGCAGCTTCGCCAGTTCCTGAATGTACTCTACCGGCAGCAGATCAGCGCGAGTTGCGAGAGACTGGCCGGTTTTTATAAAGGTCGGTCCAAGGCG
>JBASRM010000280.1:0-7452 GCA_049273835.1 Blastocatellia bacterium
GAATTGCTTCTATCAAAGTTGCCTCCAATACATCGATTGATTTGTGTTGCAACGCGCGACGAGTTCTCATTCTACAATTTGCAATCGCAGGCCTCAACTCTAGCAGACATTCTCGAAGCAACAACCGAGTTCCTGCATCCGCCGACAGTCCCGTGGCGTAGGAGTGAATGGTTGTTACTTCGCACGGTGGCGAAGTATTCGAGAAACATCGAATGCGCTTTCCAAAGAAGCAAAGCTTGAGCCCGCCAACTGCTATGCTATATTGATCTTTTCGAGGAATGGCCTATGAGAAGGCGAGTTCAATTCACATTAGGTGCGACCTTCTTTGCGCTGTCACTGGTGTACGGTGGGGCGCGATTCTACAAGTCTTTCGCAGTTCTCGGAATGGAGAGCGAGCCGGGATGGACGGCCAGTCAAGTTGTGGGCCAGGTTCGAATAGCCGAGTTCCGCAGCTCCCTGGCCGCAGAATCCCTACGTCTTGGCGACGAGGTTCTCGCCGTCAACGGGGTTCCGATCAAACGGCCCTCCGACATAGCGGAGGTGTTTCACAACATCGATCCGGGAATGCCTTATACTGTGCTAGTCGAACGCGACGGAACAGCCGTTCCGGTTACGCTGAAATCACAAGCCATTCCTCTAATTACCTGGGTCGTCAACAGTGTGGCGCGACTAGTAATTCCAACCATCTTTCTGTTAACAGGGCTGATAGTTTTTATGCTCAAGCCCTACGACAAGCAGGCCCTGCTGCTTGCACTGATGTTTGGCATGTTTCCCGGCGCAATCACGCAGCCGGCGTATTCGGGTGAGCCCGTGTCGCTGGTGGCGATAATGCTGGCGGTACACATAGCGTCACTGTTCTTGTGGCCGGTTTTCTTTCATTTCTTCCAGATTTTTCCGGAGCCTTCTCCGCTGATCAGAAGAGTCCCGAGGCTCGAAGCCTATTTGTACCTGCCGCATTTGGTCACGATCTTTCCATACCTGGGAACGCTCAGCGTCCTGGCCGCGGTTACACCGGATGATTCTTCCGCGTTTGGTCATCCTGCGCTCACCTTGATCTGCGTAGTCGTCGCGACCGCATATATCACCGGAGGGCTGTTGTCGCTGCTGGTCAACTATCGCCAGGCGGGACGGGCTTCCCGGCGCAAAATGCGCGTGGTTGTGGCCGGGAGCATCGCAGGCTTTCTGCCGATGTTTGTGACCATAGGCCTGTACGTGCTTTTCGATCTTCAGCGGACGAACCCAAAGCTTGGGCAATGGCTTGGGTTCATGGCGCTGTTCGCGTTTCCGCTGTTTCCGCTGTCATTCGCTTACGCGATAGTGCGTCACCAGGTAATTCCGGTAAGGTTAATTCTACGTCGCGGCGTTCGTTACTTTTTGGTTTCGCGCGGGTTCATCATTGTCCAGGCGGTGGTCGTTTTCGGGATCCTCAGTTTTCTGTTGACCGGCAGCAGACTGGCGACAATTGATAATCTGGGTGGCCGCGCAGACATAGTGGCGACGATGATGGCAACGGCACTGGCAATCGCCGGGCTCACCTATCTAAATCAGCGAGTGATGCCGGTAATCGATCGCAGATTTTTCCGCGAGTCATATGACGCTCAACAGGTCCTATCAGAACTGGGAATGGAAATGCGACGAGTCTCGACCGTTCAGCAGTTGCTCGAGCGGACGGTCGCGAAGATCCAGGATGCGTTGCACGTGGAGAACGTGACGATATTCCTTCGCGATCAGGCCACTGGTGAATATCGCTGCTCGATTTCGTCCCATCTCACCGATGAGGGTATGAGCACTTCGCGTCAGGATTCTAGCCTTACGCTCTCGGCGGATGGAGCCCTGGTGCAAAGAATGAACAGGTTCGCCAACCCGCTTCCCGTCGATTTCGACAGGTACCAACCGTGGACACAGGATTTGCTCTCGACGGAACTGGCGATGAACGACACCCGGCAGCGCGAGAACGCCACGCTTCGACGCGTACGCTCGGCGTTGTTGCTTCCGGTTGCGACCAAGGACGAGTTATTGGGAATAGTTTCGCTTGGCCGGCGGCTTGGTGACCTTCCCTTCTCTCGCGATGACCGGCACCTGCTGATGGCGGTAGCCTTGCAGATGGCATTTGCGATTCAGAACGCGGAGCTTGTGCAGGAGATTGCAGTGGAAGAGCGGCTTAGACATGAGCTCGCGATTGCGACCACGGTTCAACAGCGATTGTTTCCTGAATGTCCGCCGGCGATGGATTCGTTGGAGCTTTCAGGGGTTTGTTTTCCGGCGCGCGGGGTAGGCGGTGACTACTATGACTTTATCCCACTTGATGATGACAAGGTTGGGATTGCGGTCGCCGACGTCGCAGGCAAAGGAATATCCGCTGCGCTGTTGATGTGCACTGTGCAAGCGTCGCTGCGCAGCCAGGCCCAAACCGTTAACGGAAATTTGATTGAGCTTGTCTCGTCGATGAACCGGCTCTTGCACGTGTCAACCGATGCGAGCAGTTATGCGACGTTCTTCTACGCGCAGTATGATGAACGGACCGGCCGGCTGACTTATGTGAATGCCGGACACAACCCGCCCATGCTTTTTCGGGCTGGTGCCGCGGTAAAGGCCAAGAGCGCTGGCTTCGCAGGCTCAGACGCACACGAATTATCGAGAGCGGAGGACCAGACATTCGTCGAGCACCCGGGGACAGGTGTCCGATTGCTAACAAAAGGAGGCACCATTATCGGCGCGTTCAGTAGTTCCGTTTACGACCAGGAAACAATCCAGTTGGAAAGCGGGGACCTGATAGTAGCCTATACCGACGGTGTGACCGAAGCTCTGAATTGTGACGATCAGGAGTTCGGCGAAGCCCGGCTACGGCAAATCATCGAAGCGTCTGCTCAAGCGACCGCTGAGGAATTAAGTACGCGAATAGTCGATAGTGTGCGGGAGTGGTGCGGTGATATACCGCCGCACGATGATCTTACGCTGGTTGTAATGAGGGTGAGGTAGCATAGACTTCAATCTGTGTTGCGCTTACCGTCCCGGGCTTTTGCCGGTCGATCGTTTTCAAAGTCCCACTCACAGACTAAAGTCTATGCTACTGCTAGGGGGTTCGAATCAATACACTAACTGACTTCTGAAATGCTGGTGACCTTGATGGTATCGCCATCAACGGTGCCTTCGATTGCGACCTGGACGCTCTTTTCGGACTTGGTGTTTTTGAGAAGATCGCCCGCTTTCTTATTGCCTTCCTCGTCAAGTTTGTAGAGCTTGCCATCCGCAAACACGGCGTAGCCGCTCTTGGCGCAGTTCGGCATGAGTGAACATTTAACTGTATGGTCTTTCACTTTCTCGAGGGCGTTTTCGCCGGCTGCGCGGCCAGAGCACGCGTTGTCAATGATGTAGCCGGTTAACTTTACGCTTTTGCCTTCTCCAGCCAGCGCGACGCCGGCCAGCAACAGAACAACTCCCAAAACGAAAATCTTTCGAGTCATCTTTCCCTCCTGCAATTTTTTTGGTGGCGTGTGTAACGCGCAAGAAAGCTACCAATCTTACGCGAGTCCGTCAATCACGACTGTCCCTGGTTTCCGACAAGCGCGAAGCCTTGCACGTTCGACAGCCTTACATATAACCGGTCAAAGCTTGCGCTCGCCAAATGATTGGAGTAGTGCTCTACTGTAACATCGTTGAGCTCAATCACCTCGCGAGCCGGGCTTGGCGCCGCGTCGCCGACTTCTTTTCCCATCAATCCCTGGGCGAAAGCAAGCCCGATTCGACCTCGAACCACTCCGAAGGATGTGTATAACACAAGGTGCCCGAAGGACTGTGCGCCGGTAGCCGTAAACGACGAGCTGAGCAGGTTCATCAGCGCATCGACGGGTGCGCCCTTGGTTTGGTTCATCGATTAGAGCCTCCAGCTCAGCGAAATGATTGCGTTGAAGATCGCGGTTGTCGGATTGCCGGTTGATATTACGAATAAAGTCAACGCGATGTAAAGTCCTCCGCCTTCCCGTAGCGGCGCAATCGCGCGTTGAGAAAAGTCTTTCGCTAAGTCACCAACACCTGAAGGTCACAAGGTCTTCTTCGTGCAGCTTTCTGACTTAGCGTCTTCGTTGCGATACGGGCTTCAACACTAGAATTCAGCGCTGATCCGATTTGTCGTTTGCAAAATGCGCCATTAGCGGGAGCGCCAGTTGCATCAACATCTGTTAGTGCGATGACGGCGTATCGTTACGCGACACAATAGTGTTCAGCGATCGAGATATCGCTATACTTTAAAACAAAACCGCGCGTCTTTTTGATTTGACGCGTTCGGCTGACTCGGAGCTTAGATGGCGCGACCCAAGGGGTGCTTACGACTGCTGGTTCTATCCGCCCTGGTGATCGGCGCTGTGCTCGCGGCGGCGCCGCTGATTCCGATTTCGCCGTTGAAAAATGCGGTCGAACTCAAACTCTCTGGAATCCTGGGACGACCAGTTTCAATCGCTTCCGCGCGGCTGAGTTTCATGGGCGCGCCTCATCTCACGCTTACGGGGATGAACATTCAAGAAACGGCTAATTTTGGTGGCGGGCTCTTTCTGAAAGCCGACGAGGTGCGCGCTGATTTCGACTTGATAAACTATCTTCGCACTCGTCAACTTGACATCCAAACGCTGACGCTAAGATCGCCGCAGATCAATCTCGTGAAGAACGCTGACGGTCTTTGGAACTGGACCACATTGGGACAGCCACAAGTCGAGCACTCTGCAGTCTCTCTTTTTGTCTCGAGGGTTGTCACCAGCCTATCTATATCGGCGCTGTTGACGCCCCACCTGTCAATGCCGGCATTCAAGAACATTCGAATTGAAGATGCGTTTGTGAAAGTGATGGATCGCACCGGGTCCGGACCGGCAGAAATGCTGTACAAGAACATCGATTTGTCCGCTTCGTTGTCCAGGTACGGCGCCGGAGAGGCCGAAACCGGCACCGAAGCCAAGGGCGAGATACAGGCTCAGTCAGCGGAAGAGGACGCAGCGGACCTGCTGAAGGCTACTCTGCCGTTTGATCTTAAGATCTACGGGCGGCCGCCCACGCTGTCGGTCAGCGGCTCCATCGGCCCCGGACCGGTTGAAACAAAGAACTTGAACGTAGGCGCGTTTAGTGTGGACGGTGAGATCAACTCGAACGGAGATGCGCCGCTGACCGGCAATGGACGGATATCCGCTACTGATATGTTTATTCGCACGATCAATCTCAGCGAGCAGGTAGCGCGTTCTCTCAAGGTCGACCAGATTGGCGACATGACCGAGGGGACCGGTATATCGAGTCTGGAAACCGATTTCCAGATAGGCCAGGGCGCATTCAATACAACCGCTCTGAAAATTCAGCAGCTTGACGGTCTCGGAGATGCCACTTCAAACAGCGGGAGCTTTCAAATCGAGGCTGCGCTGACCGTCAATTACACGGCGAATCTCAATCTGACGCCTGAGGCCACATCACGAGTCAAATCGATCAGCCCCATGCTGGGAATGCTGGTAACCATACTTGAGACCAGCAACAGGCTGTCCGTGCCAATTAACATCAGGGGAGACGTGCGGAAGCCGGAGATCCAGGTGGACGTGAATCGAATATTTTGATTTGCCTGAACATAAGGAGGAACCAAATGTCATTCGCACAAATCTTCAAAAAGCTCCTGGGAGGAATCTTGCCGGCGGTGATTGCTATCGCAACCCTTGTTCCCACCGCCTGCACCAACACCGGAACAACCGCGAATTTGAATTCGAACTCTAACGTCGCCTCGGTTGCAAACACGAACGCCAGCGTTCCGTCATCAAGCACGACTGCTCTCGAACCAAAAGAGCCCGAGCGATACAGCGTAACAACGACCATCACCATTCAGCCGACAGGCAATGCGCCTCAGACAAACATCCCGCCGATGCAGTTCTCTTTTGCCAAGATAGGGACGGAGCGGCGAGTGTCATTTAAGCTACCCGATCCGGTCGGCGAAGTTATCTATCTCGAGAAGTCGCCGCTCAAGTATCTGATCTTTCCCGCGCGCAATCAGTATGTGGAACTCGATCCCAATGAACTCGGTTTCCAATTCGGCGAGCTGATGAGTCCCGCCTCGGCGATCCAGCGACTCAAAGAACGCGCTCAGTACGAACCATTAGGAACGGAAACTGTGAATGGCCGGACCGCCGTCAAGTACCGATTCAAGGCCTCGACCGACACGCATACCAAGGTGGGGACGGCTCAAGCAGACAGCATTGTTTATGTGGATCAAGAGACAGGACTGCCCTTGCGCTCTGAAATTGAAACGATGACATCAAGCGGGGCCGGAGCGCGAATCGTTACGGCTGCCGAAAGCCTTCAACTCTCGCCAGACAGTACATTGTTCGAGGTGCCGACAGGGATGAAGAAGGTCACTTCGGCCGAGTTGAAACAGCAGGTGCAGAGCTTCGTCAGTACGGTTCGGGTTCTTGCCGGCTACGTAAAGCAGCAAGGGACCTCACCCGAGGCGGTCCAACCATCCGCGAGCTCGAATCCGCAAACTGCAAACAACAACGCCGCCAGAAAATGATCGAGCGTGGCAGCGCTCCAGCCGCGGCGTGAAGGGTCACTCACGCCGCTTCACTCTCGCACTGGGAGCCACATGCTCGAGGGGAAGGCCTTCCCGGTGTGAATGGTGATCTCGGAGGGCGCGTTGTCATTTATCCCCGGCGGCCTGAACTCCGGAAAATCGATGTTCGTTACTTTGAGTCTAAGCGAATGACCTGCGCGAAAAACCCAGTTGTCTCCGAAATCGCGAAACGAGAGGCGGTGAATTGCCCCGCGCGGTAAACCAGTTACTCGCGCTGCACCGATGGTCACTTCGGTCTCCGTCCCATCCGGGGCGACGTCGAATGTTCGCACGATCACATCGAAATCCGTCGACGTAGCGCTACTCACAAACAAACTGAACTCGCTGGCTCCAAGCATTTCGGTCTGAGTTTGCCACGGCGCAAAAGTGTATTCGAGTTGGCGGGGCGCCGTAGTAACGGCTTCTGCGCGGCCGCTGAACATATCGCTGCGACTCGGTATCTCAGTTCCGAGATTGGAGCTTCTGATCAGTTCCGGTCGAAAAATGCCGCCCGCTGTTTCCTGCCCAACCGGACCCTTTTTCTTCCGCGCCAGGACACCACCGGTCTTCAAGAAAAGAGGCGATGCCGAAATCTCATCGGACGGGAGCTTCTTTGCGGTGAACGGGAGCACCGAGAATGGGGCCGGAGCGCTCGTGACCGTTAACGCGTCCGTGCTGCCGAAGCCGCGAAGGTAGTGGTCAAACCACCGGATGACCTGGGTGGCGATATAGAGGTCCTCACCTTCAAAAGCGTTGCCGCCCGGAGGATGCCCGTGTCTTCCCAGATAGATTTGCTTCGGAGCGGTGATTTGAGAAAACACATCCAACACTTGCGTGGCTGGGAATAAGTAGTCGTCCCAGGACTGAATGATGAATGTGGGAAC
>JBASRM010000496.1:0-4312 GCA_049273835.1 Blastocatellia bacterium
CAGAGATCTGACGCCAGAAGTCAGAGGTCAGAGGTCTGACTTCTGACCTCTGACCTCTGACCTCCGACCTCTGATTTATCAGGCTCCGGACGCCGTGCAATCGCGAGGCTGCGAACCCCGCCAGGCCGGGAACGGAGCAACGGTAGTAGACCTCGGATGTGCCGCGGCCACTCCGGAGCCTGACCAGTCACTCTTATGAGCACGCGAAACTCAATCAATGTCTGAGTCACAAGTAATCGCTCGAAAATTCCGCCCTCAAAGCTTCGATCAGGTCATCGGGCAAGAGGCGATAACTCGCACTCTGATGAACTCGATAAAATCCGGGCGGCTTCATCACGCCTACCTGTTCACGGGTGCTCGCGGCGTCGGCAAAACCACCACCGCGAGAATCCTCGCAAAAGCACTAAACTGCGCGAAGCAAATTACAACCCAGCCTTGCGACGAGTGCGCTTCCTGCCTGGACATCGCAGCTTCCAGATCGATTGACGTGCAGGAGATCGACGCCGCTTCGCACACGCAGGTCGAAAACATCCGCGAAGTCATAATCAACAGTATCGGGATCGCTCCGGCGCGGGATCGGCACAAGATCTTTATCATCGATGAGGTCCACCAGCTTTCTGGACACTCATTCAACGCTCTGCTCAAGACAATCGAGGAGCCGCCGCCTCGAGTAGTGTTCATTCTGGCGACTACCGAACAAGCGAAGGTCCCGGATACGATCCTGTCGCGCTGCCAGATATTCGAGTTCCGCACCATCACTCTGAAAAAGATCATCGAGCAGCTTCGCTTTATTGCGGATAAAGAGGGGGTCAAGATCAGCGATGCTGCGTTGCTGGCTATTGCGAGGGCCGGTGAAGGGTCGATGCGCGACGCCGAATCGGCTCTCGATCAGGTGATCAGCTTCGCGGGCTCGGAGATAAGCGACGACGATGTCTCGGCCGCCCTGGGGTTGGTGGACATCGAGACGCTCAACAAGACTCTTCAGTCCATCGCGGAACAAGACCCCGGACGAATCGTTCGCATCGTCGAGGAAGTAGTATCGAGGGGCTACGATCTGCGCACATTCTGCCGCGAGATGATGGTGCACATACGCGCGCTGCTTGTAGTCAAGATCGCCGGGTTCGACTCCGAGCTGGTCCAGTTGCCGGAAAGCGAAGCCGCGGCGCTTGAACAGCTCAGCGGGTTGTTTTCAGAACAGGACCTGCTGCGCTTCTTCTCGATACTGACTAAGACTGAACAAGACATTCGCAACTCATCGCAGCCCAGGTTCCAACTCGAGATAGGACTCGTGAAAATGGCCCAGGCCCAAAGACTGGTCCTGATCGAGGGAGCCCTTAGCCGCCTCGAAGCCATCGAGTCCCGACTCGGCGGCGGGAGTGCGGCAACATCGAGGCGTGAGGCGGCTCCTTCATCCAACACGCCCGTTGCCAGGCAAGTCGGACAAGCCTCGTCACGACCTGCGAGTTCCGCGCGGGCGCCGGTTCGACCCGGCGGCGAGCAGACAAAGCCTGAACCGCGAGGACAGGTCGCAAACTCGCCCGCAGACGTACCGGTTTTCGGAACCCCGACGGGAGCGGCCGCGGGCGCCGCGCCGGCGACGCCCAATGTTGGCGTCAAAGCTTCGCAGACACCCGAACCACCGCCCCCGCAGGACGAGACTTTTGAAACAGTGATGGAGCTTCCATCCAAATCCCACGCTCCCGGCCCCGCCGCAAAATCGGATGGGGATCCGGTTCATAGGATCAAAGCTGCGCTCGAAGATAAGCGTAAGCGAATGATCGTCGCGGCTCTCGACCAGGGAATCGTCTCGATAGACGGCGATCATCTTCTAGTGATCTACGCGCCTGAACGGAGCAAACACAAATCCGACATTGAATCTCGCGACAAACGCATTGCCATCGAAGATGCTTGTGAGCAGGTGCTCGGCCGCAGGCTGACGCTTCGGGCGTCGGTGGCCGGCCAATCGGAAGTGGAAAGCGAGCCTCCGCGAAAAGAAAAGGCAAAGGACGCCACGGAGAATCATCCCAAACTTCGCGCGCTTGTGGACAAGTTCCATGGCGAAATCGTTGAGGTAATAAAAACCGAGAAGTCATAGCGCCCGGGTCGCGTTTGCGAACGGGTCGTCAAACATTCATTGAGAATCAGCAGGAGGCACGTATGAAGTTTCCAGGCGGTTTGGATCTGCAGGAAATGATGAAGCAAGCGCAGCAGATGCAGGAAGAGATGCAACGGGAGATGCAACGCATTCGCGTCGATGCCAGCTCGGGAGGCGGAGTGGTGAGCGTCGCGATGAACGGCTCGAAGGAGCTAATTGATCTCAAGATCGATCCCGAGGCGGTGAAGACCGGCGATGTCGAAATGCTTCAAGACTTGATCATCGCGGCTGTGAACGAGGCATCCCGAAAAGCTGACGAGGCAATGAAGGGCAAACTCGGCTCGAAGCTTGGAGGGATGGGGCTTCCGGACGGCTTGGTGTGAGAGAGCTTGCGAGTCGCCTCTCCGAGGACGTGGTTCGTAAATGAGTCCCGTTCCCGGAGGCTGTCGGAATGAGGTGTTTCCTTCGTAGTAACGGCTTTCAGTACGAACTTCCGCATGAATGCGGGACTACGAACGCTGCCGGGCCCTCAACGCTGTTTTGCATGAAGGCGCGAAGACTGATGCTCGACTACGCAGAACCGGTAACCAAGCTCATCGACGAACTCCAAAAGATGCCTGGCGTCGGAGCGAAGTCCGCCCAGCGGCTTGCGTTTCACATCCTGCGCGCCGACCGTGAAGAGACCGCCCGTCTGATTGAGGCCATCCAGGAAGTCAAAGACAAGATCATTTTTTGCTCGGTGTGCAACAACATCACCGACGTAGACCCTTGCCGCTACTGCACCAGTCCCCAGCGCGATCGTCGCGCAATTCTCATCGTTGAAGAACCGTACAATCTGGTCACCATCGAGAAGACGCGCGAATATCGAGGTCTTTACCACGTGCTGCACGGAGCGCTTTCGCCGATCCGCGGAATCGGACCCGATCAGTTGAAGATCAAGAACCTGTTCGAGCGACTGCGGGTGGAAGAAGTCGAAGAGATCATCCTGGCTACCAATCCGAACACCGAAGGCGAAGCAACGGCGAACTATCTAACACGGCTGTTAAAGCCGTTGGGAATGCGAATCACGCGAATCGCGATGGGGGTGCCGGTAGGTTCAGACCTCGAGTATGCCGACGAGGTAACTATGCATAAGGCGCTCACAAACAGGATTGAGTTGTAGACGGCAGGTCTTACATCTGATCGCGCGACTGCCAATCGCTGACAATCGCACTTGAGGCGGGAGCTCAAACCTATGTCTCAACGTATGCGACGAAGAGAGTTTCTGGTCGAGAGCAGTCGCGCCGCTCTTGGTGTTTCTCTTGTTCCACTTGTATCACCAACACAAGCGAACCAGAAATCTAACGATTTGAAGGACGGCGCCTCTTCCGCAACCCTGATTGCCGATTTCGAGAGGCTCATTCCAAAACTGATGGAAGAAGCCCTCGTTCCCGGGCTTTCTATCCCTCATCAAGGACGCGAAACTTTTTTGGCGGCGAGGATTTGGTGTTAAAGACAGCGCCTCGAAAGAACCTGTTGATAACGACACCGCGTTTGAAGCGGCGTCCGTAAGCAAGACTGTATTTGCCTATGCCGTGATGAAATTGTGTGAAAGAGGCGTAATCGGTCTCGATACGCCCTTGACCAGGTACACGCCTAAGAGGTTTTTAGAAGGTGATCCGCGACTGGAACTCATTACCACCCGTCATGTGCTTTCTCATACCAGTGGCTTTCAAAACTGGCGGTCGGATCAAGAACCCTTGAAGATTCATTTCACGCCCGGCGAAAAGCATCTCTATTCCGGTGAGGGGTATGCCTAAAGTCAAAGCCAACAACATCACTATGAACTATGAACAACAAGGAACTGGTGAGCCCCTCATTCTCATTCCCTACCTGGCCGCAGATCACGCCTGTTACGCCTTCCAGGTCGGGGAATACGCCAAACACTTTACCTGCATATCAATAGATCCCCGAGGTACGGGTGAAACCGACAAACCCGAAGGTGTCCTAGAAAGGATGGTTTATGCAAAGACTAAACGGAAAAGTCGCTCTTGTAACTGGAGCCAGTCGCGGAGTCGGGAAAGGAGTTGCTCTCGAACTCATTGATGCCGGCGCGACGGTTTATATCACAGGCCGCTCTGTCGCAGATATGCAGTACATCTCGGGCAAAGGGAGCGCTGTTGAATGCGACCATCGCAATGATGAGCAAGCCCAGTTAGCGCTTCGCCAGATCAATGA
>JBASRM010000295.1:0-8915 GCA_049273835.1 Blastocatellia bacterium
ATGCGCGCAGGGAAATTAGCGGAACCTTTGCAAACCGGCCTCTTCGCGTGGCTGCGGACAAGAGCGAAATCAAGAAACTCCTGGTGGAAAAGGTTCATCGCTGAATACCTAAGTTCTCCGCCGGGCCTCGAACCCAACGGAAGGCAGCGGTGTGATTAGCCTGGTTGAGATAAAAGAATCATATCAACCTCGTCGAGACTCGGCCCGAATCCGATGACACTACCGATTTCAATGTTACAGTTCACTAGTTGCGTTTGGTTTTACTTCGCGATTTTTTCCCAACAGTTCGGAGCCTCTTAATAAAGCCGAGCAAGCTGGCCCTTTCGTCGGGAGATAACCGCACAACTTCGTGCAGAATCTCGGTCACGTCCGGACTCATTACCGCTTTCTGCACGGTCTCCAAAATCATCAGCGGGTCAGGAGCCCGGCTGGACCTACTCCTGGCATCAAGATGTTCGGGCAAACCTGAAGCAACTTGAAATAGTTCATAAGCGTCTACGCCCAGCCCATCGGCTAAAGCCATCAGTTTATCCACCGACAGATTCTTCGCCCTCCCGGTCGTGATACTGGCCACATAGCCATCTGTTATTCTTCCGCCAGCCGACCGCTGAACATCCTTCTGTGTCAGGCTTTTGAGTTTCATGACCCGCTTTACATACTCACCTAAGTCCCGTCTGGCTGTGGGCATATTAGCTCTCCACTGTGGTGCTTGAGTATTTTAACACACCACTGAAAATATTCGTTGACAAATAGACAAGCGCGAGACTAAGATGGGCTTGCCAAAAATATTCAGGGCGCGTTGGAGTATAGACACATCCCAAAAACGGACCGCGTCCCGGCTCAGTCTGCATTTGTATCACACGGGACAGGGCGGCTCAATTGCCGGGGTGAAAACGTACAACGGCGAATTCGACCATAGCGGCCTGGTAACAGTTGTAACAGGCTTTACCTGACCGGGAGTGATTGCTCCGCCCGATTGGTTCCTTCTAAGCGGCTGGGGAGGGAATGGTCTGCGAGTCTAGTTCTGGAATTTGGATTGCGCGGCATTCCCTCTTTTTTTTCAACATACTGGACCAATGAGATCGATGCTTGTCATAGATGGGTCAGAGACGCTGTCGCGGTTGTTCGCTGAGATCTTTATGAAACTGGGTTGGGAGGTTGCTATCTGCAATGATCGAGATTGCGGGATTGAGCGGTTGGCCGGGCAGAGCTCCTACGATGTTATTTTACTTAGCGATCGCGTCGCCGGCACAAACGGAGTGCATCTTGTCAGATTCATAAGGTCGCTCGAGCATCGCAGGACAACCGCTGTAGTGATGGTTACCGGCAGTGGTGAGATTTCTGAGGAGGCGCTGGCGGGAGGCGCCGACGAGGTCCTGTTGAGACCCATTAGCCCAAACGCCCTGATTTACGCTGTCGATAAGCACCTTGACTAGGCCATAAAATGGGTTTTCAAACCGAGGACCGCCGGCCTCAAGGCGCACCTCAAGCAACGGTGAAGGAGTTCAGCGTTTTTGAATCTTTACGACAACCAGGCCTGAGGGCGTCGACTCGAGCCAGAATTCGACCTTATCCCCCGGTGCGACCGAATCCAAGAGCGATTTATCCTTAACTGTATAAGGCATATTCATTGCGGGCATAACGTCCTTGATTTCTTCATGATCGAGCTGCACCCGGGCGGCCTCGCGATCGATTGACTCGATCACCCCGACTCCCGGGTGAGCAGTCCCCAACCGCGCCTCTTCATGAAGGCTGACAGCCTTCAGTTCGGACAGGATTTCTTCCGGTTTCCACTCATTGCCTCGAAGAAGCTTCACCAGCTTTCCGTCAGGCGCGATGATGGCCGTGCGCAACGAGTGAGCGATTTGATCCCCGTCGGGAAAATATTGCATTCCGAAATAGGTCGCGACCTTCTTAACCTGGTCCTTCGTTCCCGTGGCGAACTCCCGGTAAGCAGTGTCGGCTGAGTGAGCGGCAGCATATTCCCTCAGAACTCTGGGCGTGTCATATTCCGGATCGACAGTGATGCTCAGTAAACGCGTTTTTGAGTACGCCGCCGGGTCCGACTTGAGCGCTTTTTCGATCTGAGAGAAATTCGCGGTCATAAGCGGGCAGTAGTCCGGGAGAGGGCATCGCGTGTAGATGAAGGTCAGCACGACAACGCTCCCCCGATTCTGATTGAAGCTGATCCGTTTCCCGTCCTGGTTTACTAGCTGGAAGTCAGGAACGTCGCTCCCCGGCAGCGGCTCGGCAGACCCCTTACCAATATTCGATTGGTCGACGGTCTCGCGGGTAACCACCACATCCTCAAGCCAGGAGTTTAGACCTGCTACCACCAGAGTGGCCTGTACTCGGTCGCCTTCGGCAAGCTCACCCAGCAAGCGCTCATCCTTGAGCGTAAAGGGCATCGTCATCGCATCCATGAAACCGGGTATCTCCTGGTGAGCAATGGTAACGGTCGAACCGCGTTTATCGACGCCAACGACTCTACCCTTAATCTCGAAGCGCTCCTTCTTAGACTGACCTCTGCACGACACCAGACCAGCAGTGATCACCCCGGCTAGGCCGAGCCCGAATGCAACTCTTATCACGCTTTTAGACAAGCTGCTCGCTCTCCGATGCGTGCTGATCATAGAAGCCCATTCTCCACGATCGAAACTGGAAGGACAACTCGGGGGCAGAGCCTACTCTGGCTGCGATGCTCAGTTGACAACCAAGCAGCGCAGGGTCTAAATACCCTAATGTAATCGTCCCAACCATCAACTAATAAGAAACGTGTTGCGTCAAATGTCGCCTAAGAAGTCGATCTCACTGTTGTTCGCGCTGATAACCCTGACTTTTGTCTGTTTTGATCGGCGCGCCACAGTCCGCTCCAGTTCCGAAGTGGTTACGTTCAACAATCAAGTCGTCAGGCTTTTACAAAAAAGGTGTCAGGTCTGCCATCACGACGGCGACATCGCGCCGTTCTCACTTGTAACCTACAACGAGGCAAAGCTATTTGCCGAAGCGATGCACGATGCAACCGGGTCCGGAGAGATGCCTCCGTGGAAAGCCGGCGACGCCTGTGTCGAGTTGGCTGGAGTGACCCGGTTGACCACCGAGGAGCGCGCGATATTCGGTCAGTGGGTAGATCAGGGCACGCCGGAAGGGAATCCTGAGGACCTGCCTCCCCCGCTCAAATTCGACGATGCCTGGCCTCTGGGTGATCCCGACGTCGTCTTGCAACCCGACCGGAGGTTCCAGGTAATCCTCGGCGATGATCTTTACAGATGTTTTTCGGTGCCGACCGATCTTCGAGGCGACCGCTACATCTCGGCTATCGACCTGAGGCCGTCGGCACGTGGCATTGTGCACCACGCGATCATTTACCTCGACTCGAACGCCGAGTCGCAGCGGCTTGACGACGCGGACCCGCTGCCCGGGTTCCAGTGTCCTGACGATGCGCAGTTCGCAAAGACCAGCCCGATGTATTGGTGGGTTCCGGGCCAGACATCCCAGTTTGAGCCCGAGGGCGCCGCCTGGCTAATCCCGAAAGGCGCAAGCCTCGTGCTGAAAATTCACTACCACGTGCATCATGGCGGGGGCGGGCTCGACCGTACGGCTATTGGGTTGTACTTTGCCCGCAAGCCGGTGATCAAGCAACTGCGAGTGCTGACTTTGATCAACGATACGTTTTCGATTCCGGCGGACGATGCACACTATGCGGTCAATGCATCCAGTCAACCGGTCGGGGGCGATCTCCACGCACTCGGTATCGCGCCGCATATGCAACTGCTTGGCGACAACATGCAGATCGACGCGCATTCAGGCGACGGCTCCGACCGCTGCCTGCTCGCCGTCGAGGACTGGGACGCGCACTGGCAAAGGCCCTATCAGTTCGCGGAGCCGATAGCGATCAAGGCTGGAACGCAATTGAATCTGACTGCTCACTATAACAACTCCAGAAGCAATCCGGAGAATCCACACTTTCCGCTAAAGAGCATCGGTCCCGGCGAACAGACGGATGACGAGACATGTATTGCATTTGTTAAGCACACGATTGACGCCGAGAATCGCCAGCCTTCCTCGCCGGAAATCAATAGTGTGTCGATCGACTCTGATGGCCGAATGGTCGTGACCGGGCGCGGGTTCTCAGCGGGCGCCGATATATTGATGGATGGGCAACGAGTTCGCGACACTCTGAACCATCGAAAGAAGAAGAAAGCAGAGAAGCATCTCAATTCGTCGGCAGACTGGAAGCAACTCGCGCCGCCCGGAAGAAGAGTAGCAATCGTCGTCCTCAACACGGATGGCGTTGAATCACCAGCAATCACCTTCACGCGTTAACGCAACTCCAAATTGAAGTTTGAATAACCACTAATTCGCCGCTGATTTTCGCTGCTTTCGTTCGCAGATTTGAGCTGATCTGCGAGAATCAGCGCCACGTCGTCAGCGGTCATTAGCGGTTGGTTGGTGAAACCTCATAGCTGGCTTTCCACTATCCAGACAAGATGGAATAATACCCGGTTCATGAACAAAGAGATCATAACTATAGTCTCCGGCCTGCCCCGCTCAGGCACCTCGATGATGATGAAGATGCTGGCGGCCGGCGGGCTCGAACCGATCACCGACAACATCCGGGCTGCCGACGAAGACAATCCAAAGGGTTATTTCGAATTTGATAAGGTCAAAGAGATCGAGAAGGATTCGTTATGGCTGGACGACGTTCGTGGGCGTGCAGTGAAGATGATCTCGGCGCTGCTCAAGCATCTGCCCTCGCGCTACAACTACAAGATTATCTTTATGCGAAGAAACATGAATGAGGTGTTGGCTTCACAAAGACAGATGCTCGTCCGCCGAGGCGAACCCGCCGACACTGTCGCCGATGCCAAGATGGCAGTGATGTTTGAAAAACACCTGGCGCAGATCGATGCCTGGCTAAAGACTCAACCCAACATCGAAGTTGAATATGTGAGCTACAACGAAGTGCTTGGAGATCCGCTGCCGCACATTGAACGAATTAACAGATTCCTCGGAGGCTCGCTCGATCTTGAAGCGATGGCCACTGTAGTTGACCGCGCCCTTTACCGGCAGCAGAGATCGAGCGCCGATATATAACGAGACGCCTCGCTGAAGACTGCGAAGCCCTGATCGATTACAACGGCAGCAATCCGCTCGCCCTACCCTTGCGTAGTAACGACTGTGGCAGTTTCGCCGGCGCTGCACGCAAGTGCAAAGCAAAAATCAAAACAGGTGAACAGCACTTATGGGCAGCTACAACATCAGACTCAAAGAGCGGAAAGAGATAGCCCACGGCACTGTTGCGTTTTACTTTACCAGACCTGAGGACTTTCAATTTCAGGCCGGTCAATTCCTGCGATTCACTTTGATAAATCCGCCGGAGACCGATGCTGAAGGCGACAGCAGGACCTTTTCGATTGCCAGTGCGCCGCGCGAGGATGCATTGATGATCGCCACCCGAGTGCGCGACACGGCTTTTAAGCGGGTGATCCAGTCGATGCCACTCGATTCCGAGATCTCAGTCAAAGGCCCGTTCGGGAGGATGACGCTACACGAAGACGCGGCTCGTCCGGCAGTGTTTCTGACCGGAGGCATCGGCATCACTCCGTTTCGGAGTATTGTTGTTGATGCCGCGCTCGCAGGACTCCCTCAGAGGCTTTATCTATTCTATTCGAACCGAAGGCCGGAAGATGCCGCTTTTTTGGATGAGCTCTCGGGGCTTCAAGCTATCAACCCTAACTATCGATTCGTCAGCACGATGACGTCGGCTGCAGGCTCGCAGCCGGCCTGGGATGGTGAGACCGGATATATCACCGGCGCGATGCTTGAACGATTCATAGATGATCTCAAGACACCGGTCTACTACGTGGCCGGCCCGGAGAGGTTGGTGACCGCGATGCGAAGGACGCTTGGTGAAGCCGGGGTCAATGACGCCGAGATTCGCGCCGAACAGTTTTCCGGTTACTAACCATTAACAATATAGCGTAGACTGTCCAGTCTGCGCTGCGCGCTTCCAAGGAGAAGATATGCCACAGGTGAGTTTCGACAAGGACATCAAGCCTCTCATAAGCCAGCAGGATCGCGACCACATGGATTTCATGTTCGACCTCTGGTCATACAAAGACGTCAAAAGCAATGCAGACGATATCTACGATTCGGTGTCGAACGGGCGGATGCCGCCTCGACCGCCACAGGGAGACGGACCGTGGTCCAAAGACAAAATCGACCTGTTCAAGCAATGGATGGACGGCGGCTATCAACCGTGATCGGGCAACGAGGCATTTCATAAATCGCTCGAGAGTTTCGGTGAGCGCTTTCGTGATCATTGCTCTTGCCGCGAGCGTGCCGGCTCACGATACGTGGTTGCTTCCCGTAGACCTTCGCGCTTAAGTCTCGAGAGGTCAAGTTTGAAGATTATTTTCTCATTCAGCATTCTTCCTCTTTTACTGATCGCATTTCCTTCCGATGCCCGCGCGCAAGACCCGTTCGAAATCCAGGTCTACGAGTATGAGACCGTACCGAAAGGGAAATGGAACCTCGAGACGCACATCAACCATATTGGCAAGGGAACTCGAGAGTTTGAAGGCCCGGTGGCCCCGACCCACAATCAGTTTCACCTGACCTTCGAGCTGACACGCGGCTTGACCGAGAACTTCGAGATGGCCGGTTACCTGGTGCTTGCCCATCGGCCAGGCAGCAACACCCTGGATTATGTGGGATGGCGGTTGCGTCCACGCGTATCGGTTCCGAGTTCGTGGGGATGGCCCGTAGGCGTGAGTATGAGCGTCGAGGTCGGCTTTCCGCGTAAGGCCTACGAAGAGAACTCGGTGACTCTCGAGCTGAGACCAATCATCGAAAAGAAGTTCGGGCGGTTTCAGATCGATGTGAATCCGGTTGTCGGGCGCGCGCTTCGCGGGCCCGGCGCCGGCGAAGGATGGGACTTCGAACCGGGTGTGCGATTCGGCTACGAGATCAGCAAGAGGTTCGACCTGAGTCTCGAATACTACGGTTCCACCGGGCCGCTAGGCGAATTCCTCCCTTCAAACGAACAGGTCCACCAATTCTTTCCCGGCTGGGATCTGAAGCTCTCGGAGAACATCGTGTGGAACTTTGGGATTGGCGTCGGCGTCACAGACGCTGGTAATCGGCTGGTGTATAAGTCGCGTGTTGGGATTCTGTTTGGCAAGGGGTCCTGATCGGCGCCAGTACCATCGCGATCTGATGAATCCATCCGGCAATGGCCGCCCGTAAGAGCAGCCGCCACCTAATCAGATAAGTTCGTGTGATGCAGAGAAACGTCTTTATTACCGGAGGCACAGGTTACATCGGGCAAGTGTTGATACCTCGTTTGCTCGAACGAGGCCACGTTGTCAGAGCACTCGCTCGCCAGGGTTCAGTAAGAAAACTTCCCAGTGGTTGCGAAGCCGTAACAGGCAACGCACTGGATGCATCGTCGTTTGCTGACCGGGTCCATCCCTCTGACACGTTTGTTCAGCTAGTAGGCGTTCCGCATCCCTCCCCGTCAAAGGCAGCAGAGTTTCAGTCAATCGACCTGGTGTCGGTACGGGCTTCGGTCGCGGCGGCGGCTGGAGGCAACATCAAGCATTTCATCTATGTCAGCGTCGCGCAGCCGGCTCCGGTGATGAAGACTTACCAGTCGGCGCGTGCCGAAGCCGAGAAGATAATTCGAGCGAGCGGGCTCGAAGCTACGATCCTGCGGCCCTGGTACGTGCTTGGTCCGGGCCACCGCTGGTCTTATGCGCTGATACCCTTTTACTGGCTACTGGAGCGGATTCCAGGAGCCCGAGACAGCGCGCGTCGACTCGGGTTGGTTACTCGGGCGCAAATGGTGAATGCTCTGATCGCCTCAGTTGAGGCCAAATCAAGCGGCATTAGAGTCCTACAGGTGTCGTCGATAAAAAGCCTGACCTCACCAACTGACGGGTCTATCATCGAACTCGAGTTAGCGGGCTGTTGATCAGCCGTATTTCCTTTGCTGCCAGCGTCATTCCGGCCATGACTGCGACCGCGCCGTTTGTCGCGAGCGTCGGATAGGCAACATCCGCTTCTGTGATCGTGTTGATAAACGTCCCGCGGTTTACATCAAGGTAGCCGGCGATGCTTGCGGGGCCACTCGCAACACCATCGGCGGCCTGGTCCCACGCGACTAACAGTCTCCCGTCCGCTAAGGCAGTGCCCTGGGCGTGCTTACCGAGCTTCTGCCCCTGATCGAGACGCTTGCGAGGAGCGTAAGATTTGCCGCTGTCGATCGACGTGGTGAAGTAGAGGCCGGGGCCGCGCTCGTCTCCGCTGAACCAGAGCACCGTTACGCGGTCCCGGCTATCGATGCATAGCGCCGGTCCGGTCACCGGGCAGGCGTTCACGTCCCAGCCGTCCGAGCTCACTCTCGTCGTTTGGAAAGTCTTGCCGGCGTCATCGGACCTGGCCACGATGATGTCGCGATACATGGGGCCCGATGATGGCACGGTTCGATAAGATAGAAAGAGTCTTCCGGCTGAATCGATTTGAATGTTTGTCCGGCAGCACTCACACACGTCTGAAAGCACTCGGCGGTCGCGAGAGAAGGTTTTGCCGCGATCGGACGAGCTAGCCAGCCAAATCTCAGCACCGCGGTCTCCCGCGCCTTTGTTTCGCTCGTCGATCCACGTCACATACACCCGTCCGTCGCGGCCCACGTCGATTGCCTGAAAAGCATGACCCGCCGGCTTTTCGCCTCCGTCCGAGTTGAGGGTTATTGCGCGAGAGAATGTTTTGCCCTTGTCAGTCGAGCGCGCAAACCGAATATCTCCTTTCCATTTCGCTCGCTCGTTTGCCCAGCAGGCGTAGACGTCACCGGTTGGCGAAACTGCAACCTTGGGCGGATTCTCGTTGCGAACAGTCGCATCGCCTTCGAG
>JBASRM010000303.1:0-1600 GCA_049273835.1 Blastocatellia bacterium
ATCATGCACATCTTTTACTTTTGCGCGATACCTAAATTGATTGCCATGTTGATCAGTTCGTTTTGTCGTTTTGTATTTCAAGTCCAATACGGCTAAACCAAGAGAAGGGAGTTTATGCAGCTCACTATATTCAGAGATACCATTATGGTTAGTATCCTGCCATAGCCGCAATCCTGAAAAGATTGCATCACGATTGTCTATTTGCCCATCACTATTACCGCCTTTTAGTGGTTCATCATATTCAGCGAGGGGAGCGCGAGGAAACCATTCCGATCTGCTGATGGAGGCTGAGGGCTGAAGTTGCCGAATAACTCTGCGCCGTTATCTATACCTCCATTGCCGTTGCGGTCGTACGCAAGCCAAGCATCATCTGAATTGGCAGCAGTCCAGGAAAGATTCTCCGATTGACCATCGTTATCAATGTCAAAAGATATTCCACCAACAGCGTCAGTGAGATTGAAGCCATTGCCCAATACATCAATAACTATTGGGGACACACTAGGCACGCATTCGCAGCGCATGATGTTGTAAGTATATCCCGAGCCACATATGATAGGCGCCCACTCCCAACATTCACAGACACCTGGACAGACATTCATAGGTTCAATGGTTTCCCAATTGTTGGTACCGCAAGTGTATGTCTCGAAGCGTTGGAAGCACGTCTGGAAATGATCATGATCCAGCACTTCAACCAATGCAAAGGCTTGAGAGTTTGACCCTAGCGCTTTCCCAATACCCGCATGCAATCGATAACAAGGTTTATCGGAAAACACTTGAGCATACAGGTCACGTTGCCCACCCGCGCAACTCTCATGATTTTCGCAATACCAATGACCGTAAACTTCTGCGTTCCATTGATTCCAACCGTCCTCCAACTCATCACACCATTCGACATCGCATCCTTGGGCCGTATTCACTAGCCCAATTGTGATGGCAACCAAAATTACGATTAAGATAACTGATAGTCTTCTTTTAGCGAGGGGAGACGATGTGGGGTTTAACACAGGAGAGATCCTCCTAGTCTAATAAACGTAGGCTTGTAGGACCGAGACTATCGGGGTCAAGCGTAAAGCGAGACCTTCGCGCAGTGTAGTTATCATGCCTCAGAATCATTGTCAACGAGATTCAATAATAATCAATGGAGATCACTAAAGATAAAGAAGCAGACTTTCCATAGGCAGTATTGAGTAGGATGGGATTTGCCGTGGTTACAGAATGGTGGTAAGGGAATCTTTATCCGGGAAATAATTTCTTAGCTAAGGCGATATAAATGCGCGTCTGGTTCTTGGGCCCGGTACGACACTCTCGCTTCAAAGCTCGCTTCTCTTTCATCCAGACACACCGGCTTGCATCGCTCGACGTGAAGCCGAAAACCCGCGAGGAGAGTCGCGCAGGCTGGAAGCATTTGTACTTGTCTATTGAGTGACCCGGGCGGTGACCACTGGACACTTTCTCTGTTCAGCTCCAATACCAGCGATGCGCAAGACCGCGCGTTTGGATCACGGCTGATCACCAGCAGAGCCGTCGGCGTGTTCTCGATCGCCCGGCGGAAACGAAACCACCAGTTCAACTGAATTCGGCGAGACTGTTTGGATGGAAC
>JBASRM010000325.1:0-3216 GCA_049273835.1 Blastocatellia bacterium
GGCTACTTCCTTGTCGAGAAACTTCTTGACCGTTGCCAGGATCAGTTGTTCTTCTTCGCTGAGAATATATGCCATCTGCGCCTCCAAAAAGCGCGCCAATAATAGCACGCTCTCAGAAGTTCTCAGAAGCGCCGTGCATTCTCATTTCATGGGATCGGTGTCCCTTTGCGGCGCGACAGGCGTGGGCGTCAGTTCAGGAGTCATCAACTCCGTAGTGCCCTCGACGATCGACACCGGCTGAGGGGGAAGAGCGGCCCTCTCCAGCATAGACAAGGCCTTGGTTTCTGGAGGTGTTTCAACTCGCGGTGGACTGGCCGGGTTAAGCGCTCGATGAAGACGCCGCATCCCCAGGCAGAGGAAGAAAGCGCCAAGGAGCTGAAACAGCGTAAGAATTATCCAGCCGAAGACGACTCCTTTGATGCTTCCCGACAAAAGAATCATCGGCAGGGTTATGAGGAGCGACAGGAGACAAAGACCCAATCCGAGAGTTATCTCTATCTGCGATCCGCTGGCGCTCGCGGTGAGTCGCATCACTTCCAGTTCGGCGGGAAGACTATTTCGGGCGGCGGGCTTTCCACAAACCCTGCAGAATCGAGCGTTGGCCTCGTTCTGAGCTGCACACGATGGGCAGAAGATCTCCGCTGAAGCACCGGTCGCCAGAGCGATGATCGCCTCTGCCTCACGTTCAAGCGACTGCATTTCACCTTTTGTAAACAACTGCTCGACTTCGTAATCGAAGGTGGCAAGTGTCGAGACCGAACTGATCGGCTTCAACGCGATAGTGAGCCGGGTGTCGTAGTCCGAGATGTTGGAAACCCAGATGCTCTTGTGGCGCGGGCGCTTTGCTTGTATTGGGGTCTCGCCAATGACGATGTAACCAAAGCCCTCGAGTACGTTCGAAAGCCGCTCCCGCACGGAATCAACATCGCCAGGTATGTCCCGCCTGAAGTGATGCTCGTAACCGCCTGCCATATTGCTCAATGTGTTCAGATCGAGTCAGTGTTCCTGGAAGGCTTCGTTGAAATCGAAGGCTCCGCAGCGACGATTAGCTCGGTTGTGCCTTCCGTGACAGAGTGCGGCCGAGGCAGAAGCGACATTCGGTCTTCGATCGACAGCGTTGGCGGGCTTTCAAGCCGCCCGGTGGGGCCGGCGCCGGCGGGGTTGACCGTATGGTAAAGGCGATAGATTCCCCGACTCAACGCAAGCCAGCTCAGAATCTGCCCAAAGACGAAGAGACCCCAACCCAAACGAACGATCTCAGTCGGGCCGAACAGAATCATCGGCACCGACGCTGCGAGTGCTAGTATCTGCACCACCAGCCCCACTACCAACTCAAGATGTGACGAGCTTGCGCCTGCCGACATTCGCATCACTTCAAGCTCCGGCGGCGAATCGTGCCGGGCCAGGGGTGTTCCGCAAACCCTGCAAAAACGGACCGCTCCGTTGTTCTCCGTACTGCACGACGGGCACACCATCCTGTTGGAAGGGGTCGTCGCCATGGCGATAATCGCATCTGCTTCGCGCTCGAGAGTTTGCCTGTCGCCCTTCGTGAACAAATACTCGACGCCGTAGTCGAAGGTTGCGAGAGTCGAAACATCGCTGATCGGCTTGAGCGCGATGGTTAGTTGAGTCTGGCATTCGAGGATAGTCGCGTTCCAAAAGTTTTTTTGCCGCCTGCGCTTCCCCTGTATCGGATTATCACCGAGCACCGCGTAGCCGAAGTCTTCCAACACATCGCAGATCCCCTTCCGCGAGGCTTCTAAATCGCCAGGAATGAGCCTCCGGAATTGATGCTCTTCGTATCGTCCGCCACCGCTTGCCATAGTTGCTATGCCGTATCAGTCATCGTCAACGAGCGGAATATAGTGACGCGTGGGTCTTTGTGGAGGCTCCGCTCTGAGCGACTCAGTCCCGGCCTGTACATGCGCCGAACAAAGAGATCCAGATACAGGAACATCGATTTTAACTCGCGGGGCTTATTGATGCCCGAGCGCAATGATCGAACAAGTAAACGATCCCGGATTCCCGCCGAGGTTGTGAGCGAGTCCCAACTTCATATCCTTTACCTGACGCTCGCCTGCGCGGCCCTGAAGCTGAGCGTAAATCTCGTACAGCATCCGCAAGCCGCTCGCGCCGATGGGATGTCCAAACGATTTCAAACCGCCGTCGGTATTGACGGGCAGATCGCCCTTCAAGGTGAACGCTCCTGAATCGATGTCGATCTTCGCCTTGCCCGGCTCCGAGAACCCCAGGTCCTCGTAGATGATCATCTCTGTAATCGAGAAGCAATCGTGAACTTCAGCCATGCTCACTTCTTTCCGCGGGTCTTTGATGCCTAATTGATCGTAGACCTGTTTGGCAGCCATCTTCGTTTCAGGAAAACTTGTAAAGTCAAAGTCCGGGTCCATACGTCCGGTGCCCGGGCCTACCGCCAGCCCCATAGCTTTTATCGTCACGAAGTCTTTGTTGAACTTCGGCGCGAGCTCTGTCCGGGTGATGATTGCCGCCGCCGCTCCATCAGTTGTCGGGCAACAGTCCAACAAGCCGAGCGGTGAAGCGATCATCGGAGCTTTCATTGCCTGCTCGATGGTGATCTCCTTTTGAAAGTGAGCCTTCTTGTTTCGCGCGCCGTTGTAATGATTCTTGACCGATATCTTCGCAAGCTCTTCTTTGCCTGCGCCGTACTTGTGGAAGTAGCGGTTCGCCGACAGCGCGAAGGCTCCGGGCGCGGTGTTCCCGGCGCCGATGACGCTCGAAGCCGCGCCCGGCAATCCGGAATAGCCGCTGTCTTTGAGCTTTTCGAACCCAACGACCAGCACCAGATCGTAAGCTCCGGCTGCAACCGCAAACGCTGCATTGCGCAGAGCATCCTGACCGGTGGCGCACATGTTCTCAACACGGGTGATCGGAATGTATTGGAGCTTCAGCGGCCGCGAGAGAGCCTGACCCGAGATGCCCGACACAAGCGTGCCTACCCAGCCGGCTTCGATTTGAGCGGGCTCGACTCCGGCGTCCTCGAAGGCTTCGTAGGCAGCTTCAACGATCAAGTCTTCTTCACTCTTGTCCCAATGCTCGCCGAACTTGGTGCATCCCATCCCGATAATCGCTACCCGGTCGCTAAGATTCTTCATGATTTGTCTCCGTGATTTATCTCCTATTGAGAATGTTCGTAGTTCGGCCCGCCGGTGGAAGTTCTAACTGGTTCTCGGCTTCGAT
>JBASRM010000339.1:0-3804 GCA_049273835.1 Blastocatellia bacterium
TATGAAGACTACTTCGAGAAGTACCAGGAATTCGAAGAATACCCTTACTTTGTGATGTACTGCCGGCAGATGTTGCGAACTACGCCACGGTTCCACCGCATATCACTCGACCGCCTGATGAGGCGCATGAACGAAGGCGCCGAGGAACCACTGACGCTCCGCGGGATCGCGCATTTGGAACGACGGACGCGCCGATACATCGAGAGTACCATCGTTCCCCAATTGTCGAGGCGGGCGCTCAACGTAGTGGGGTTCACTCTTAACTACTATCAACTTCACGCGTCAATTTATTGCTTGCGATACCTGCGCGACCACTTCCCTGACTACGATTACCTGTTCGTGTTTGGTGGTGCCGTTGTTAGCTATCCGAAGGTGGCTGAGGTGCTGCAACGCCTCGGCATCGAGGGACTCTGCGTAATCGGGGAAGGTGAGGGCAAGCTCGAACTCATTTTTCGGGAGATCCTGGCTACCCCGGTCCAACAGCGTCCGGAGATGATCGAGCGACTCGCGGCGCTTCACGACGGCATTTATGACATCCAGAATCGCACGCTCAACTTATACGAAGCGGATTCCGCTTCATTGCTTGATCTTCAAATCCCGTTAGAGCGTTTGCCACTGCCCGACTTGGATGAATACTACTCGTCCCTGCGCAAGGTCTTCACTGACGACGAGCAGCATGACAGGTACCGGGCGGAAACGTGGCTGGCAATGGAAGGCACACGGGGATGTTTTGCCAAATGCGACTTCTGTGATGTTCATACCAGCTGGTCGGGCTTTCGCAAGAGCACGCCGGAGCGAATCGTAGCCAACCTGCTCGAGTTGGCACGCAGACATCGAACCGCAAGAGTCAAGTTCATGGACAACGTGTGCGACACCTGGGCAGAGAAGTACGCTGACCTCCTGATCGAAAGCAAGGTTCGGATCACCTCATTCATGGAATGCAGGGTACATCATCCGGAGGTTTTCTGGACGAAGCTGTCGCTCTCGGGCGTGGAGCTCGTTCAAGTCGGCATCGAGGCGCTCTCGCCGTCATTGCTGAGAGCCATGAACAAAGGCACCCGCGCGAAGCAGAACCTGCTTGTACAGAAGTGGCTGAAAGAGCTTGGGGTCGAGTCGCTCTCGAACCTGATCTCTCACCACCCCAAATCCAACGTCCAGCAAGTCCGCGAGACCAGGGATATCATCGGGTTGATCCCGCATCTTGACCGCCTCGATTTCTCGAACCTCTCGTTGCAGATTGGCACTCCTCTGGACCGCCGCCTTACTCCAGATGAGCGGCGACAGTTGAGCGAGCGACAGCCCTTCGAGCTGCCAAAGAGCCTTGACCAGTTTTTCGTCCTCAAGGGTGAGTACGAGCCACCCGATGCATGGTACGGCGCCGGTGTGTCGAAGGCCTGGGACGAGCTAATCGAATGGGAGGAAAACTTCTCCAAACGCTGCCGCCCGCACGCGTTTATGTCATCTATTCGTTGCGGCCCCGATGAAACAATTATCCGTGACGGACGCTTCGGCACGGTTGAAGATCATTATCTGGAAGGCGACACCGCCAGGGTGCATCAGCTCTGTCATCAAGGAGCCACCCTTGAAGCACTCAGCCGGGAAATGCAGTTGCCGCCCGCAAGGGTGCAACGAATTGTTTCGAGATTGATCGACAGGCAGTTGCTGGCCGAGCTTGAGGGATTTTACATCGCGCTTGCCCTGCGGCCACGCGACGAACTGATCCATAACTACCTGGCGACCGCGGTTAATGGTCGTTCGGCGACACGGGTGATTCAGGAGCTTGCCGTGCTTGCGTAGCGATGTCCGAGCAGTGCCCTTGTGAAACCTGCCCAGGGGATTGTGACGCGCATCCGCGGTCCGTCACCGGCTCGCTCGTTGGCACGGCGGCAGCAAATCCAGTCGCCTGCCGCCGAGTCCGCTGAGATCGTCGCGCCGGTTGAAAGTCACGAATCGACTTCCTGAAACAGTATTCGGAGCCGCAACGGTCATCCGGTCTCACCATCTTGTCGAAGGGAGAAATCAAATGGGCTTAGAAAATTGGGCGAAACTCGTAACGATCGTCTTTCAATTAGCCTCCAGCCTCGCTGTAGCTTTTGCGGTGATCAAGTATCTCAGAGGGCGCGATGAGCGTTCAGGCGAGACTCTGTTGCATCTTGAGAATCGCTTCAAAGAGCTGCAATCCCCGTGGGAGGCGACGCAGTCTGATCAGCTCCTGCCGTCAATCACGCGAACGATCGATCCCGAAGCACATCAGTTTGAAAAGAGCGAGCTCGAGGTCGCGATCGATCTGTTATTCAATAACAAGTGGGCAGAACGGAGCCCTCTTCAAAACGCCTGGATGTCGCGTCTCGACGAACTGCTTCGCTTCCTGCTGCTCGTCGCGGCAATGGAGAAAAACCGACTTCTCAAGAGACGGGCTCTATGGGATGCCTATCATTACTGGTTCACCGCGATCTGGGAAACTCCAAAGCTCAAGGAGTATGTGCAGCAATACTCTTCGGTTCTATACACGTTTCTCAGCGATAATCTTAAAGAGATCGAGCGATATAAATTGTCCGGCTCAATCGCTCAGAAGCAAATTGGTACAACCGGCCCATGACGTAGAATGAGACCGCTGAGTAATTCCTTTTTTTGTGACGCCAACGGATCAACAACATTACATATGAACCGAAGAGAATTTCTCGAGCAGGCGGTTGTCGCAAGTGGCGCATACAGTTTTCTGAGTACACCGACGCGGGCGAACCTAGTCAATTGGAACATCGGCTGTTTCAACCGGCCCTGGACTAAATGGACCTTCGATCAAACGCTCAACCAGATCAAAGCAGCGGGCTTCAAGACCACCGGGCTGCTCACGCGCACAAGGGAAGAAGCGTTCATAGGCGCTGACGCCACACCCGAATACCTCGAACGATTGAAGAAGCGAATTGCCGCGAGTGGGCTTTCCGCAAACATGGGCGCGCTCAGGTCACGTCACGATATCCCGGTTGAAGATTCCATTCGAGAAGTCCGCAGGCAGATCGACAACGCCCGCTTCCTCTCGCTCAAGTACGTGTTGTCGTTTGGCGCCGACAAACCCGAAGAGTTTGCTCATTACGCCAAGGTGATGGGCGACGCCGCAGCGTATGCTCAGGACAAGAAAATCAAGTTGGCGATGAAGCCGCACGGCGGGATCAGCGGTGCGTCAGATGAAATACTGAGGGTCATCAGGGAAGTCAAACATCGCAACTTTACTATCTGGTACGATGCCGGAAACATCATCTACTACACCGGCAAAGACCCCGTAGCCGAGATCGATCCGATTGCGCGACACATCAGCGGCTTTTGCGCGAAGGACTGCGGTGGGCTCAAATCGGATGTGATGATCCAGTTCGGCTCGGGCAAAGTAGACTTCACTGCGGTGTTCAAGAAGCTGAAGTCTGCCGGCTTCAACGGGCCGGTCATGGTTGAATGCTGCAAGGTGGGTCAAACTCCCGAGGAGACCACCGCATACGCTCGGGCCAACCGCCAGTTTCTCGAAAGGCTTCTAGCGGCCACGTAGAGTGATTACGGGGCGCGTGGAGCTTCGGACCTCTTGCGTTGCTGCGCGAAACGTGTCCTTCCCTCATAGATTGATTTCGCTCGCTCAGAAGTAGTCTCCGCAACAACAACGTGGTAGGCTTCCCTTCCATTTTCTCCAAAGGAAGCCCCTATGACACATTCCCTGGTGTTCGCAACAATGGCTCTCCTCCTGAGCGCCCAGACCCCTCGCGCGAGCAAGCAGCCCTTCACCGTTGTCGAATCAACAATCCGTGAGATGCAGACGGC
>JBASRM010000358.1:0-6160 GCA_049273835.1 Blastocatellia bacterium
GTCGAAGACGCGGCCGTCCTTATCGAGTTCGCTTCCGAGGACGAGGCATCCCTCAAAGAACTGCAAACCGTAGTCGAGCGGCTCGAACGCGAAGTCGAAGAAGCCGAGACCGAGATGCTTCTGTCCGGGCCCAATGATGCGCGCGATGCGATCGTCACCATCAACGCCGGGGCGGGCGGGACCGATGCTCAGGACTGGGCCGAGATGCTCATGCGAATGTATCTGAGATGGGCCGAACGTCACGGCTTCAAAACCGAAATCGTTGATGAGCAACCGGGCAAAGAGGCCGGCATTAAATCGGCTACATTCACGTTGTCGGGTGAATACGCTTACGGGTTGATGATGGCCGAAGCAGGCGTGCACCGGCTCGTGAGGTTGAGCCCGTTCAACGCGGGGTCGAGCCGAGAAACCAGTTTTGCGTCGGTGTTCGTTTATCCTGAAATCGAAGAAGACGTCGAGATCGACATCAACGAGAAAGACCTCCGCGTGGACACCTATCGTTCGTCGGGCGCGGGAGGACAGCACGTCAACGTCACCGATTCGGCCGTGCGAATCACTCACATCCCGACCGGGATCGTGGTGACTTGTCAGAACCAGCGTTCGCAACACCAAAACCGCGAAGTCGCGATGCACATTTTGAAGTCGCGGCTTTACGATCTCGAGATGGAGAAGCGCCGCGCCGAGACCGCCCAACTCGAGGAGTCGAAGCGCGACATTTCGTTCGGCTCTCAGATCAGGAATTACGTGTTGCATCCTTATCGGCTCGCAAAGGACGTTCGCACCAAGCACGAGACATCGGACGTAGATGCGGTGCTTGACGGTGATTTGGACGAGTTCATCAAACAGTATCTGATGCTGAAGAGCAAAGCCTCGCGAGAAGGGGCTTCTCCGGATGCCGCTAACACGCCGGCGCGGTAACCGGCGAATTTCTTCGTCGCAGGATCGCTGGAGTACCGGCGTGCATTAGTCGGTTGCGGACTCGAAAAGGTCGTGGAAACGGAAGGCGAATTCTGGTATCGTTCTGCCGGGCACCGGAATGAGCACCAAATCCCGGACAAAATCTTCACCTAAGAAGTCGCTGGCCAATGAAGTGTTGGCAGTTGTGCTCATCGTCGCAGCCATCCTGCTTGTCTTAAGCCTGTTCACTTACGACCCCAAGGACCCGAGTTTCAACTCCGTTGGTCCTCAACGCGAACCGCAAAACCTGATCGGAGTCGTCGGCGCATTCATAAGCGATGTCTTTTTGCAGTGGTTCGGCCTCGCCTCGCTGTTGATTCCCGTGCTGCTGGTCATCGTCGCGATGCGGGCATTCTCAACTAACAATCCGGGGTTCCCCGCTCGCAAAGCAGCGGGAGCCACATTGCTCCTTATCGCCTTTTCCGGGTTCCTCGCGCTCTTTCCTGAGATCAAGATCGGATTGCTCACTCGTTCGTACAACGGAGGCGCGATTGGTTACGTCATCGAAACCGCGCTCGCCGGTTTGATGAGCACAACGGGTGCAGCCATCGTCCTGGCTGCCGCGTCGGTGTTGACGCTGATGCTGACTATGGAGATCTCTCTCGCGCGCATCGGCAGGTGGGTTAAATCTATTCGAGAAGCGCGCGCTGAAATTCACCAATCAAAGCCGACCATGTTCTCCCGTCTGAGCGCCTGGTGGGCAGCCCGCGCCGAACAGCATAGCCTCCAGGCGGCACAGCGACAGGCCGAGAAAGCGGAGGAGCAAAGGCGGAGGGAAGAAGAACGAGCGGAGCGCGAACGCGAAAAACAGATTCAACAGGAGCGAGAACGCGAAGAACGCAAACGGCGAATGGAAGAGGCTCGGCGGCTCAAGGAAGAGCATCGTCCTGCGGCGTCGGGACCCATCGTCGAGACCATCGCCGCATCGACCGTTCGGCCGGAAATCGCCATCGCGGGCAGCGGCGTCTCCAGTGCCACCGCCGCACGGTTGGCCGCCAGCGATGTCGAAGCCGCGCCCTCCCTGCCGCCTACTCGACTCCAGATGCGCGAGCTTGTGCAGGAGCACGCCGCGCGAGTCGAGCAGATCAAGGCCGGGATTTCCCCGCTTGCGGCAGAGATCACGATGGATCCCACGGTCGCCGAGATGATCTCGACTGTTTCGATCGTTCACACCGCGCCAACAGAAAAAGCCGAAACCGAAGCGAAGGGCTCGAAACAGGCTCGAAGAAAAAGCGGGATCGAGACGCTTGCGGGCTACGTCTACAAGTTGCCTGGAATAGACTTGATCGAACCGCCCATCGGACACTTCGAACAGGCCGAAGAAGAATTGCGCGAGCGAGCTACGATCCTGGCCGAGAAGTGCAAGGAGTTCGGCGTCACCGGTCACATTCACAGGATCAATCCCGGCCCGGTCGTCACCACCTTTGAGTTCAAGCCTGACCCCGGCATCAAGTACAGCCGCGTGGTAGGGCTCGCCGAAGATCTTTGCCTCGCCCTCAAAGCCGAATCCATCCGCATCGACCGCATACCCGGCAAGTCCACGGTGGGCATCGAGGCGCCAAACGCCCAACGTGAGAAGATATTCCTTCGCGACGTAATCGAGTCTGCGAAGTTTCAGCAGTCCGGCTCCAAGCTGACAATCGCGCTGGGAAAGACTATCAACGGCGAAGAATACATCGCCGATCTGGCGAAGATGCCGCATCTGTTGATCGCCGGTGCAACCGGCGCCGGGAAATCGGTAACCCTCAACGCGATCATCTGCTCGGTTCTGTACAAGGCGTCGCCCGAAGAAGTGAAGTTCATAATGGTCGATCCGAAGCGAGTCGAGCTGGGACTTTACGAGGGCATCCCACATCTTTTGACCCCGATCGTCACCGATCCGAAGCGCGCCTCGAACGCGTTGAAGTGGGCAGTAAATGAAATGGAAGCCCGATACCGCAAGCTGGCGGCGTTGGGCGTGCGCAACATTGAGCAGTACAACCGGCAAGTGCATGAGATGACCTCGCCGACACTATTCGACGATCCTGCCGAGCCGTTGAAGCCACTCCCTTACATCGTTATCGCAATCGATGAGCTTGCGGACCTGATGATGATAGCCCGCAGCGAAGTCGAAACATCGATCGCCCGGCTCGCTCAAATGGCGCGCGCGGTCGGCATCCACCTTGTTCTCGCCACCCAACGGCCTTCGGTTGACATCATCACCGGTGTGATCAAGGCCAACATTCCTTGTCGCATGGCCTTCCGTGTATCATCGAAAGTTGACTCGCGCACGATCATCGATTCCAACGGCGCCGAGGCGCTGTTGGGGCAAGGCGATATGCTGTTCCTGCCGCCCGCGTCTTCGCGGCTGGTGCGCGTCCACGGCTCCTTCGCCAGCGAAGCGGAGATCAAACGCATCACTGACTTCATTCGGAAACAGGCTGAGCCCGACTACAACGAGGAAGTTACTCTTAGCGAGCAGGAAACCCTTGAGGCCGACGGTTTCGAGGGTGATCAGGATGAGCTCTTCGACGAGGCGCTGGCGATTGTCACCGACATGGGCCGAGCCTCGACTTCGGTTTTGCAGCGAAGGCTCTCGATCGGCTACGGGCGCGCGGCGAAGATCCTGGACTCGATGGAGCGGCAAGGTTTTATCGGGCCGGCCGAAGGGTCCAAGCCTCGAAAGGTCTTGCAGGGAGCGCACGAGTTTCGCGAGCGCATCGCCCAGCGGCTGGAAGAGGATTTCAATTGAAGTTTGAAAGCCCGGCGACGCCCGGCTTTTCGGGTAGCGCCGGTGAGTTTTGCACAGGTTTTCAGCAATTCCCCCCTTTAGATTGACAATGATTTGGAAAAACCCTAAGAAAAGCAGGGGCGGACTCGCCAATTGTAGCAATTATTAGGCTTCCAGATGCTTAACAAGTTTGAACAAAATATGTGCAATGTGCTAAAAGTCCGCGGATTTCAAAAGTTTGCGTCTGAAAACGGCCAGTTTTCAACAAGGTTTTCCACAGATAATGTTGAAAACCTGGCCGCCTGTTTCAGCCCTCGACCCCCTCACAAATTATCGCTTCAAGTTTAGGAGGCAGTCGTGGCTATGATCAGATTTACCGCTAACCACGAAGATCTCTCGACGGATCGTGGTTTCCAGTTCAAGTTTCTTTGCGATAAGTGCGGCAACGGTTATCTGTCCCGCTTTCAACCCTCGATCACGGGCACGGCCGGCGGGCTGCTGCGCGCGGCAGGAGATATCTTCGGCGGCATTCTATCGAGCGCTGGAAACAGCGCCTACGAGGTGCAGCGGGCGATTGGGGGCAAGGCGCACGACAGCGCGTTCGAAAAGGCGGTCGAGGAAGGAAAGGTCTACTTCAAGCAATGCACCCGCTGCGGCAGATGGGTTTGCCCCGATGTCTGTTGGAACGCAAAAGCAGGGCTGTGCGAACAGTGCGCGCCGGATTTCGAAGAGGACTTCGCCGCGCACAAAGCTCAGTCGATGAGTGGCGCCGCGCAGCAACAGCTCTACGATAAGGCCCGCCAGACTGACTACACCTCAACCACGGACATGAGCGCGGGAGCGAGTGCTCCCAAGGCGACGCTCGCATGCCCTTCGTGCGGCGCGAAGACAACCGGCAGCAAGTTTTGCCCCGAATGCGGAGGATCGCTTCAAATCAAACTCACTTGTCCAGGATGCGGGTTTCAGCCCGAAGGCGCGCCCAAGTTTTGTCCTGAATGCGGAGTGAAGATGCCTCTTCTATAGAGGGCTGGTTGAAGGAGTCGTTTCCGATAATCCATTTGCCATTTGTCATCGGTCATTTTTCAATTGTCATTTCGTTCAGACCGGACTTGTCAGTTGATGAAATCACGAATGGAAATGACGAATGGAAATGACAAATGGGAAATGGTAAATGGAACAAGACAAGCCATACATCGCAGCATCCAGTTATCTCAACGCCGCCCCTCTTTGTTACAGCTTCGTTTACGGAGAACAAAAAGACCGCTGCACGTTCCTCTCTGATGCCGCTCCTGCCCGATGCGCGGAATTGCTCGCGGAAGAGCGCGCCGACGCCGCGCTAATTCCGGTGATCGAGTATCAACGCATACCTGGCCTACGGATTGCGCCTGGCGCGTGTGTGGCTTCGAAGCGAAGCGTTAGAAGCGTGTTGCTGGCGTCGCGAGTGCCGATAAGCGAGGTGAGATCCGTGGCGCTCGATACTTCATCGCGCACATCGGCCGCGCTGATTCAAATAATCCTTGGACGTTTTTACCGTGCGAGCGCCTCGTATCGACCCGCGCCGCCGAATCTCGAGAACATGCTGGAGTCAAATGATGCCGCGCTGATTATCGGTGACCCGGCGATGTTGATTGACCGGTCTGCGCTTCACGTTTACGACCTTGCCGAGGAATGGAAAAAGCACACCGGTCTGCCATTCGTCTTTGCATTCTGGGCAGTACGCGGGAATTCAGTCTCATGGCGCGCGCCTGGCAAGGTTGAGAGCGAACTTATCGACTTTGCGGCCGCAAAAGCCGAAGGAGTGTCGCACGCCCACGAATTGGCGGATATATACGCAGCTCATCTCGGTCTGCCCCGCGAAGATCTGTACAGCTACCTGACCGAGAACATCAGCTACGATCTCGATGGTGAGAGCCTCGAGGGGCTCAAACTTTACTATGAACTCGCGAGTGAGTGCGGGTTGATTGGGAAAGTAAACGCTCTAGCGTTCCTTGACTGAGTTAGAAGCCTTGAACAACCTGGCACTGGCATACGTCATTGGGCGTTGCCGGGTGCGGCCGATTGCGCAGCTCCGGGTTAACCGTTGAAATTACTGTTGGGGCTCGCCAGGCTGAGCTGCCTGCGCCGCGGCGTCCGCGTGAGCCTGATCGGCTTCATCGATTGTGTGCGAGCCGAGGATGCGTCGTCCCTCTTCGCTGCGGGGGTCAATCGTCCGCAGGTGCTTACGTCCCTGCATCTCCCAAATCGCCGTTACCACCCCGTCCTTCTCGACCGCGTGATAACTCATCTCGATTTCTGTCTCTGACATCTGTTCCTCCCGGATATCTTACATCAAAAAAGCGGGTTGAATTCTAACTGGCGCGATTTGACCCTGTCAAAGCGCAGGTCGCCGGCGTTTTGATTTCAAGCTTGCGGCGTTCTGAGTTCAAGCTTTAGCTTGCGGCGTTCTGAGTTCAAGCTTTAGCTTGCGGCGTTCTGAGTTCAAGCTTTAGCTTG
>JBASRM010000361.1:0-2113 GCA_049273835.1 Blastocatellia bacterium
ATCTTGTAAATTGGGAAGAATTGCCCGGGGCTTTGACTGCTTTGCCGGTTGTTTGGTCTGAATACTGGGCGCCGGAGGTTGCCTATGATAACGGGCGCTTTCTGATGTACTACAGCGTGGGCGATGGAACGCAGATGCATATACGAGTAGCGGTCGCCCATAACCCGGCGGGCCCCTTTCTCGATAGCGGTAATCGTTTAACGACCGATGAATTTGCTATCGATGCTCATGTTTTTGAAGATGACGATGGTTCTCGTTACCTTTTCTACGCCACGGATTTTCTAACTCATTCTCACGTGGGTACGGGAACGGTATACGATCGGATGCTTGATCCATTTACACTGGTTGGCAATCCACGCCCTGCCACGCTCGCCTGTTATGACTGGCACGTCTTTGATCCCGAACGAGCCGAAAAGGGCGGCGTGCGGTGGCACACCATCGAGGGACCCTTTGTTCTGAAGTACAAAGGGTTGTACTACCAGATGTTCAGCGCCGGCAACTGGAAGGACATTAGTTACGGAGTGAGCTACGCGATCACAGATAGAATTGGCGAAGGCGAGTGGCGACAGGTTGCGGACGGAGAACGAGTATTGCCAATCTTGCGCACAATCCCGGGAAAGGTAATCGGTCCCGGACACAACTCAGTGGTGCGAGGCCCGGACAACCAGCAATTGTATTGCATTTATCATCGGTGGTCAGAGGACCGTAATGTTCGTGCCTTGGCGATCGACCGGCTGGAATGGGTGGGCGATCGTTTGATAGTTCTCGGCCCCAGTAGCACGCCTCAGCCGATACCGATCCCACCCATGCGGGCAGATAAGTTTAGAAGTGATCACAAGACGGGTATCGGAGAAGGCTGGAGTTGCGTTGGAGGGCGTTGGACGGTGTCTGGTCTGGAGGCGAGACAAGAGTCATATGAACCCCTTGCCGAAGCTCGCACCGAGATCGGCGCAGCTTACTTTGTCCTCGAAATCAGTCTGCGCGCGATTTCCTCCGAGCTCGCCGATGGTGCTATAGGAGTCGAGTTATGGGACAATGCCGGCGTCGTCTTGCGATTTTCACTTCTTTCTCCGGCATCACAAGCTCTAGTTGGCTGGCGTGCAGATGATGGGGTCGTAGAACAAAGGTTGTTTCTCCCGAGTACCTTCCTGCACCATGTTTATCACCGATTGCGGATCGAATGTAATGGCTCAACGTTTAAAGCAGCTCTCGAGGGGGTTGCGGCTCAGTTTGCAGGTCGGTTCTCCGGACGTCCAAATGGCGTGTCGCTTGTGACTCGAGAAGTGTCCGCGGCCTTTTCAGGATTTGCCGCGACAATCGGATGGGAAGATACCTTCTATGATCCTTCGTTCACCCCTTCGGAGCTCGGCTGGAACGCAGATGGCGGCGATTGGCAAATTAGCAATGGCGAACTTCGAGGGGTCAATCGGACAGAACTCGGCACATCGGTTTTTAAGGGGTCACTTCTTGATTCCTACGAGCTGGTGATTAATGCGAAATTAAATGAAGGGTTTGCCGAAAGGGCCAGATATGGAATTTACCCAGCCGTTGCGACGCACGAACCAGGTCCGCTGCTGGCCATAACGCGCGGAGTCACCGGTGGTTGGTGCATCTTGAGCGAAGGTTGGACGGAAACGGCGAGACTGCCTTTGCCGGCCGAGTTCGACCCCTTCATCAGTCAACAGTTTCGCATTCGTAAGGGTAAGGGACTCGCGACCATTTGGTGGGGATCAATTCTGTTGGGCTCGTTGAAAGTTCCTGACGCTCCTACGCGAGTTGGGTTATACGCAGCCGTTGCTTCGGTGGGATTCGATCTGGTGAGATTAACGGCCCTGAGCGATTAGGAATGATTGGACAAACACCCCTTTTAGAATTAGCTGCGAGCTCTTCTGGTTTCATCTGGGCAAGCGGCGTAGAAAACACTTTCGTTCCTCAAACGAAGCCGGGTCACCGAGCCCTCGACGAATATGAGTTGATGGGCCACTACCAGCACTGGCGGGAGGATCTGGCGTTAGCGCGTGAAGTTGGCTTCAAAGCGATGCGATGGGGCGTTCCGTGGTACCGCGTCGAACCGACGAGGGGGATTTTTGATTGGAGCTGGACAGATGAGGTC
>JBASRM010000509.1:0-40677 GCA_049273835.1 Blastocatellia bacterium
CGTGTCCTTTGCCAATAATGATCTCGCTGATGATTGCCCAGTAAATCGAAATAAAAAGGATCGCACCAGCAACTATCCACAGGCTCAGACCGCATCTCTCAATCTTGCGCGTCTGAGCTTGGATTTCTGCTTGGAGCTCAGGGAGTTTCTCCGCAAGCAATCTGGAGAACTCCCCCAGGCTGAGCCCGCAGGCTCGGCAGAATCTTTGATCCTCCGAGGCAGCTATTCCGCAATTCGGGCAATGCATGACGGGTCAAATTGTATCACTCGTATAGACTCGACCTCATGGGAAATCTGGGCGCGAATCAAAACGGTGGCTATTTGTCGAAAATGTAGGAGGCGAGGATTGGCTTGCCCATAGTGGCTGAATCTACAACCGGCGGCTTGTGTATCGGCTTGAATTCAAGCAAACCGGACAGGTTCGGTTAGAGCGGTCTGATCCAAATATTTCGGTACCGGAGCGGATCGCCGTGGTCCTGCAGCTTTAACGATGCCTTGGGTCCGTGCGCGATGTACAACGAAGCGCGGTCGTGCCAGGTAAGCCCGTAGATCTCGACATTGTTTTGAATCAGCACGCCGTTGTGAAAGACCGTGATCCGGGCACGCTCAGTCACCTTGCCTTGCTCATCGAATTTCGGCGCCTTGAACAGGATGTCGTAGCTCTGCCATTCGCCGGGCTTGCGCGAAGCGTTTACCAGGGGAGCATATTGCTTGTAGATGGATCCGGCCTGACCGTGATAGTAGGTTTTGTTGTCGTAAGAATCCAGAACCTGCACTTCATATCGCTCCATCAAGAACACACCGCTGTTCCCGCGTTCCTGGCCCTCGCCTTTTACCTCGGCCGGCGTGGCCCACTCGACGTGCAACTGGCAATCGCCGAACTGTTCCCTGGTTGCGATATCACCGGTCCGCGGGACCGCCTCGGCATAGCCATCTTTCACTTTCCATTTTGCCTCGCTGCCGTTGGCGTGCCGCCACTTGGACAAGTCCTTGCCGTCGAACAGCACGATCGCGTCTGACGGCGGATCGCTGTCGGTTTTTCCTGGAGTAACTATCGCCGGCTCGTTTTTGGGTTGAGGAAAGGGTTGCGGTTCCTGCGTCAGACTCATAGCGCTACCTCCTGCCGCGGCTAACGCGAGAATTGAGAAAGCAGTTGCCTGTAGTATGTTCATGGCTTTTCACTCTGGTTTCTTCTCCTTAGAAGGATTCATATTGTACTCGCGCGACTTTCCCGGAGGGATCGTTATCCAGCGCCAGTTCCCGTGGTTCAATATACGAGCCAACAAAACCATTTGGCCGACGTGATATGAAACGTGGGCGAGTGATCTGCAGAGCGCGCCGTGCACGGTCCACGCCTGTCCTCTGATGTAGACGTGCTGTTGCAAATGCTCGTCGGTCAATTGTGACACCTCGGATTCCAACACGTCCCAGCCTTGGGCCCACATCTGTTCGACACCTTGCCGGTCATACTCTGAATGTTGAAATTCTGAGTCTCTATCTCTCCACGGCTTCTCACCGTCGCTGTTCAGGAAGTCGGTAAATCTTGAAAGGAAGTTACCGCTGATGTGCCGCACAATAATCGCTATTGAGTTGTTGTGCTCACCAAGGATCTGGTTCAAGTCATCGTCGGAAACCTGCCGCATTGCTTTCTCGCCGATGGCCTTGTATCGCGCGTATTCGTCAATTAAATCTTTAAGCATCGCGGTTCCTCTGAAGTAGCTGACTCACCCAGCAGGTTGCAGGTATCTTTTTAAGCGTATCCAATCCGTCTTGCAAGCCGCCTCGGGTGTGCATCGGTCTTCGCGCTTACCCACACGCGTCAGCTGTGGGTCCTGATGTTACCACCTACAAGTACGCGCGCGACCGCCGAGATGCCCGCGTGCGTTAGCTGTGGGTCACTCACGTTGTGGGCCCCTCGAAACCAATGAGGCTACAACGTGAAGCCTCCCACTGCTTGCGCACGTGGGCATCTCGAACTTGGCGGAGCCGTTTTGTAGGCTGTAACATCAGGACCCATTGCTCACGCGTGTGGGTATGCGCGGAACGATGACTCAGGGCCGCGCGGACAGAGTGCTTGACTGCCGAGCAAAGCAGTTGCTAGTTTGTCTCGTTCTGCCGAAACACAGCCTCTATTGTGTTCGGAATAATGAGGAGAGAGCAATGCGCTGGTCCAACCTGTTCATCCCGACTCTGCGTGAAGATCCGGCCGACGCCGAGGTGACGAGTCATCGTCTGCTGGTTCGCGCGGGTTACATACGTCAGCTAACCGCCGGGGTGTATTCATTGCTTCCGCTGGCCCAACGCGTGCGCCTTAAGGTTATTCAGATCATCCGCGAAGAAATGAATCGAATAGGCGGGCAGGAATTCCTGCTGCCCGCGATTCATCCGGCAGAGGTGTGGAAGGAATCCGGCCGGTGGGAAGTAATGGGCGAGAACATGTTTCGGCTTCGTGACCGCAAGGGTGCGGACATGGCGCTCGGGATGACCCACGAAGAGGTTTTTACCACAATCGCCAGGAACTCGCTTAACTCCTATCGCCAGCTGCCGCAGGTCTGGTATCAGATTCAAACAAAGTTTCGTGATGAAGCACGTCCCAAATCCGGCTTGTTGCGAGTGCGCGAGTTCACGATGAAAGATGCGTACTCATTTGACGTCGACTGGGCGGGATTGGATAAGTCCTTTCAAGACCAGCACGACGCTTACTGCCGGATCTTCGATCGCTGCGGTTTGCAATACACCCCGGTCGAAGCGAGCTCGGGAGCGATGGGCGGAAGCCAGTCCACCGAGTTCATGATTCGCACCAATGCCGGCGAAGACAACATAGTTGTTTGCAAAAAGTGCGGCTACGCGGCCAATGTCGAGAAAGCTACATCGAAGCTTCTGGACGCCAACGACAACGACGGCCCTTCAACTTCCCAGGAATTCCCAACGCCTGGCGTTCGCACCATCGAAGACCTGACGAGTTTTCCGGGCGGCGCTCCCGCTGATCGACAAATCAAGACGCTTGTTTATGTGCTTGACGGCCGAATCGCTCTTGTACTGATGCGAGGAGATCACGAGCTGAACGATACGAAACTCATGGACGCGAGCGGCGCGATTAACGTCCGCCCGGCGCACGCTGATGAGATTCGCGACGCGCTCGGAGCTTCGGCGGGATCACTCGGAGCCGTGGGTGTGACGCACGCAACTCATCCGGCGATCTCACAGGTCATTGCCGACGAGGCATTGCGTGGACGATGGAACATGACCACCGGCGCGAACAAGGACGACCACCACCTCCGCGGTGTGTCTATCGATCGAGACATCCACGTTGACAAGTGGGCAAGCCTCCGCAGCGTGAAAGCCGGCGAGACCTGCTCGAACTGCGGCGGTTCGCTCGACGTGTTCAAGGCGGTTGAAGCCGGACACATATTCAAGCTAGGCACGAAGTACTCCGAAAGCATGGGGGCGCGGGTGCTCACGGCTGACGGGCAGGAAGTGCCGATAGTCATGGGAAGCTACGGGATTGGCGTCGAGCGCGTTATGAGCGCCGCCGTTGAATCCTCCAACGACGAGGCGGGAATCATCTGGCCGGCCTCCATCGCGCCGTTTCATGTTGTCATCACGCCGGTCAACATCAAGGACACTGAGCTTCTCGGCGCTGCTGAACGCATCTACCAGGCATTTGGCGACGCGGGAATTGAAGCGCTTCTTGACGATCGAGATGAGCGCGCGGGCGTGAAGTTCAATGACGCCGATTTGATTGGCGTGCCCTATCGAATTACGGTCGGCAAGAAGATTAAAGAAGGCAAGATCGAGTTAATGACCCGCGCGACTCGCCAGTCGGAAGACCTCGCCGTGGAGTCAGCCGTTCCGACGGTGCGCGCCAAACTGGAACAGGAATTCCGCGTGGGGGCTTGACGTAAGTCTTCACACGGCTGTGAAGTTGAGTGCGTCTAGCGCCGGCCCAAATGAAAAGCTCTCAGGTGTTTAATAGAAGGATGGAGTGAAGGATGCATCGTCGGGCACGCGTCATTTCGTGGATGGCAGCGGCTGTGATCGTATTGCTGAACCTGCCGGCCGTGGCCGTCTCGTTCAGTGGCGGCGCTCGCGCCCCGGCGTCCGATGCTGTCCGTTCTTTTTACAAATATCACCTTGCTCACAACAAGGATTTTACGGTGCGGAATGTACGGCTGCGGAAACGGTGGCTGACACCGGAGCTTTACGGGCTCTTACTAAAAGAGCTAAAACGGCAGGCGGAATACAGCAAAACACATCCGGACGAGGTTCCGGATCTTAACGGCGACCCGTTTACCGATTCGCAGGAGTATCCTGATTCGTTTCGCGCGGGGAGGCTGGACGTAGACGGTGACTCAGCGAAAGCTACCGTCACCCTCCTGTGGAGCGCCCGTACCAGCCGAGGGCGCGACAAGCGAGACATCATCGTCGAAATGACCCGATCCGGCCCGGGATGGTTGATCAACGATATCATCAACAACGTAGGATCGAGCCTTCGCAATGAGCTTAGAAAGGATCACTAACTACGAAGGAGATGCATATGAAAAGAACGATTCTTGTTCTATTGGTTCTTGTATGCGGGACTAACGCAGGCGCAACCGCAGGGAACGACTTCGATCGCCTGAAGACGCTCGAGGGTCGATGGGAGGCAACGACGTCTGAGGGAAAGACGCCCATTACGTTCCAGGTGATTTCAAACGGCAGTGCCCTTCTGGAGACGATCGCCAACGAGAACATGGTGAGCGTCTATCATTTGGACGGCAACGCTATTTTGATGACTCACTATTGCGCCGCCGGAAATCAACCCAGGATGCGGGCCCAGGGCGTGCGAGGCGACGCGCTGGCTTTTCAACTGGTTGATGTAGCCAATTTGAAGAATAAGTCTGACGGTCATATGCAGCGGCTGGTGATCAAGTTTCAAGACGCCGATCACGTCACTCAGGACTGGACCTGGAAAGAAGGCGGCAAGGAAACGACGACTACTTTTCAGCTCCAGCGCGTGAAATAGCTTCGCTGGCCCTTCCCTCAGCCTGAGATTGTTTTCCGAAGCCCAGGCCTTTGCGAGGCCTGGGCTTTGGACTGGAGATCGATGGCTACCATTTGTCACTCCTTTGGCAATCGGGTCTCCCGTCTTCGGTGCGAACCATTAACATCTACAAGCCACGCGTTAAGTAAGAGTTAGGCGGATACACCTCGCTGGCCTGCTGACTATTTGATTCACCGTAACCTTTTCGATTCTCCGCGGTTATATAATCAGAGGGCAGATCGTGGAGAAGATGGATTGAAGGCACAAGAACCAGACCCCACGGAGCGGCTTGCGATCGAGGCCGCTCAGAAGGACCCGGCCCGGTTTGCCGAGCTTTACGAGAATAATTTTGAACGCGTATACGCTTTTATAGCGCGTCGCGTCCGTAACCGCGATGCTGCCGAGGATCTGACCTCCGAGGTATTCCATCAAGCGCTTGCCAATCTGCCCCGTTTCGAGTGGCGTGGTGTGCCTTTCGCCGCGTGGCTTTTCAAGATTGCCGCCAATTCCATCATCGATCGATCGAAACGCGAGTCGAGAGAGCGGGACGTTCCAACAAACCCGGATCTGGTGGCCGAAGCCCCTACTCAGGAAGTCGAACTCGAAATTGAACGGCGCGCGCGGCTCTTCAAGCTGGTCGATCGTTTGCCGGCAGATCAGCGCCGCGTAATCGTTATGCGTTTCACCGAAGAGAAGAGTATCCGCGATATAGCGGGCGAGCTTGGCCGCAGCGAGGGAGCGGTCAAGCAGCTTCAGTTCCGCGCACTGGAAAACCTGCGAACCCGCGAGCGCGCGTCGAACCGGCTCCGGGACCAGCAGACAGGTAATGCCAATGGCTGACGTGAGCTTGATAGAACAACTCGATCAGGCGGTAAACGCGATCGTCGCCGATTCGGATGCGACGATTCCGTCTGTGAGCGAGCGCGTCCAGGCACTGCTTCGCGTGGCAATCGAGTTGCGCGATCTTCCTCGCGCCGACTTCAGATCCGGCCTCAAAGCGGACCTGACCGGGAGAGCACCCATGACAACAACCGCCGCTAAATCGATTCGTGAAGGGTTTCACACGATCACACCTTATCTGATCGTCCAGCACGCCGCGGAACTGATCGATTTTGTGAAACTGGCATTTGGCGGCGAAGAGCTTCTCCGCGGTACGGGTTCGGCAGGCGGAATACATTGCGAGGTAAGGATCGCCGACTCGATTGTGATGATCGGAGGTGGCGGCGCCTGGCGCGGAACACCAAAACCGACTGGCATTCACCTTTATGTGGAGGATGTCGATGCTGTTTACCAGCGGGCGTTGCAAGCGGGCGCGATGTCACTGCAGGGACCGGTGGTTCAGCCTTATGGAGACCGCGAAGCAAGCGTCAAAGACCTGTCTGGGAATCATTGGTACATCGCCACGCATCAGGGAGTTGAACACATTCCGGAGGGACTTCGCGCAGTCACGCCGTTCCTGCATCCGCGCGGGGCGGATCGGATGATTGAATTTCTTACCAAGGCCTTTGGCGCCGAGGAGGTGTCGCGCGCCCAGGCGCCCGACGGCGTGATTCATCACGCAACAGTCCGGATCGGAGACTCGATGCTTGAAATGGGAGAGGCTCACGGTCAGTGGCAGCCGATGGCAACCACTTTTTTCTTGTACGTCGACGACGTGGACGGCTTGTACCGGCGCGCGGTGGCGGCGGGTGCTATACCGCAAAGCGAGCCGGCAGACCAGCCTTATGGAGACCGCGTCGCAGGAGTGTCTGATCCGTTCGACAACGTCTGGTATATTGCGACTCACATAACGGCGTAGTAACAGCGGGGGTCTTCTCTCGGAGCGCCGGTCCTGAACGGTAGATCGCCGAAAATCCCTGCACCAACCGATGGAGGAAATGGATGACAAGCAAAGTTAAGCCGGTCCCCGAGGACTACCCAACCGTCACGCCTTACTTGACGGTCAAGGATGCGCCGAGCGCGATGGAGTTCTATTCAAACGTCTTCGGAGCGAAAGAGTTGATGCGACTCGCCGAACCCGATGGACGCATCGGTCATGCCGAAATGCAGATCGGTAATTCTCAGATCATGATTTCCGATGAGTATCCGGAAATCGATGTTCTAGGTCCGCATTCGCGCGGCGGCTCAACCGTGGGTCTTCATATTTACGTCGCGGATGCCGACGCTGTGTTCGAAAGAGCGGTCGCAGCCGGCGCCACGGTGCTACGACCGGTGAGCGACGAATTCTACGGAGACCGTTCTGGGAAACTGGCGGACCCCTATGGACACGTTTGGTTCGTCTCGAGTCGAAAGGAAAATGTTCCGGCTGAAGAGGTGGAAAGACGTCACCAAAAGTTGACCGGCAAATAGATTCTGTATCCTGTGAAATCCACGAGCCGATCAACAAAATTCGGTTACAAGGAGGCAATAGATGCCAAATAAAGTGAAACCCATCCCCGACGGCTACCACACTGCGACGCCATACTTGATCATCAAGGACGCAGCCGGGGCAATCGAGTTCTACAAAGAAGTTTTTGGGGCAACGGTCCTCGAATACATCACGGACGCCGACGGCAAGGTTAGACACGGAGAGATAAAGATCGGAGATTCGGCGTTTATGATAACCGATGAGCATCCCCAGTTCCCCGATTATCTCGGCCCCATTTCCCGTGGCGGCACTCCCGTGCATATCTATCTCTACGTCGAAGATGCGGACGCTGTGTTCAACTCCGCAGTTACGGCAGGCGCAAAAGTGTTGCAACCGATGCAAGACCAATTCTATGGCGATCGTACGGGCGGACTGACCGACCCCTACGGCCACGTCTGGTACATTGCGACTCACATCGAGGACGTATCACCTGACGAGATTCAAAGGCGAGCGGCCGCGCACAACAAGCAGTGAAGTTAAATAGAATATTCTCGGCTATCTGTTGAAGAATGGCTCCCATCGATGCCGGAAGATACTGCCCTCCTGCTCTAGCGATGTCCGCTGACGAAGTCGTGCGCGCGCTTCCGACAATACTTACTCGACAGTAGCCACCACTGAGGTCGTCTCAGACTCGCATACCAGTCGCTCCTCTGGGATAATGTAGAACTCTAATCACATCTAACGCCTCGCGCCGCCGGGCGCTCACGAAAGGAAAGAAACAATGCTTGAAGCAGGACAACCGTTTCCGCAATTTGCCCTCCCGAATCAGGATGGGAAGACGGTGAAGCTTGGCGATTTCGCCGGCAAGTGGCTGGTGGTGTATTTCTATCCAAAGGACGACACCCCGGGCTGCACGATTCAGGGGCAGTCCTTTACCGCGACTAAATCGGATTTCGATAATGCCGGCATCAGCGTCGTTGGTGTGAGTCAGGACGACGTCGACTCTCATAAGAGTTTTTGCAACAAGTTCGGCTTTACGATCGACTTGCTGGCAGACACCAATGCCGACCTCCTTAAAACGGCCGGGGTTGGGCAGAGCGAATACAAGGGTACAATGTACTGGGACCGTACCAGTTTTGTGATCGACCCGAGCGGGGTTCTCCGCAAAGTCTATCAGAAAGTGAATCCGCAGGGTCACGAGCGGGTGCTGCTCGATGACATCAATCGGATGAAGGCAGAATAGCGTGGGGCGGAGCGCCAGGTCTTACCTGGCTCCTCTCGCAACTGGCGTGATAGTTCGGCAGCGGACGCTTAGGTGCAGGTGCTGGTTCACTATCTTGAAACCGGGCTAACACGTCCAGCAGTATAAGCCCTGGACGCAATGGCCAAGGCGATCGTCAGTGGATCACACGAATTGCGAGGGCGAACTTCAAAGCGTCAGCGATTTCTCCGGCAGGGAGAAAACAAATCAGCATCATGGAGGCTCTACGATGAAATACAGAATGGTGATTTTTGCAGCCGTGCTCGCGCTGATCAGCGTTACGCTGGTAAAAGCGGCGAACGTGGATGGCAAGTGGTTGGCTCAAGTGCCCGGACGAGGCGGGCAGACTCGTGAAACAACCTTCACCTTCAAGGCCGAGGGTGGGAAGTTGACTGGCAGCGTGTCGGGCATGCAAGGCGACACTGCGATCTCTGATGGCGTAATCAAGGGAGATGAAATCTCTTTCACGATGTCGTTCAGTCCGCCGCAGGGAAATCCGGTCAAGCTGTTATACAAGGGGAAGGTCTCCGGCGACGAAATTAAAATGACTCGTACCCGGGAAGGCAGCGACCAGCCGCCCACCGAGTTCACAGCTAAGCGAGTCAAGTAGCACCTGTCTAAACCAAAACGAAAGAGGGCATGTTGCCGGCTTCATCTGGTCTCCGATGGCGAAGGAAGGCCAAGGCTGGAGCTTGAACTTCGCGCCCTTCTTGTCGTTTCGTTTTGCTGTCTATCCTGGCGCTCGCTCCACGCCGCTTCTGGCGTATTCAGTTCCTGCGTCTTAGGTATCGTCGCATTAACGCGAGCTGATGAAAGTAGCGGGCAAGACTTATGAACCGGTGACCTACGAAGGAGCGGGGCACGGATTCATGCGCGCGGGAGAGGACCCGTCGAACACCAACGAAGCCAACAGGAAGGCCCGCCACGAAGCCTGGACGAGATGGAAGGGCATCCTCAAGAAAATCTGACGTACTGCAGCGCCCTGATGCTTCGGTGTAAGGTGTTGAACCGCGGCTGCTGCTGTACAGGTTGATGCGGAGAACGTCAAACTCCGGCAATCGGAGGTAAGCAATGAAGTCGCACAGTTGGTTGATGGTGATCGTCTGCAGCCTGGCGGTTGCGACGCAAATTCCTGCTCTTCCAAACCGACCTCATGTAAGTGCCTCAGGTAGATCGCAACAGAGCATCACCACTCTCCCGACCTCACAACGACGACCCGGCGAGATACTGCTGGAACCGGCGTCACTCACCGCACCTGGAACCGGGTCTCTCAACTTCGAAATCGGCACGCTGTACGTTCCAGAGAATCGCGCCGATCCAAAGAGCCGGACGATCGGAGTTGGGTTCGCGCGTTTTCGGGCGCTGCAATCGACGGGCGCGCCGCCGACTTTTCATTTGCCCGGCGGCCCGGGCGATTCCTATCTTCGAGGATTGAAACAGGACAATCGGCAACTAGCGCGCTGGATTAAGCACATCAACCTATACCGGCGGGTGGGGGACGTGGTGTTTGTTGATCAGCGCGGCAACAGCGAACGCGGTGAAATCCTCAAGCTCAAATATCGAACGCCAGAACAGCCCCTGGATCAACCGGGCAGTCTTGCGCGCGCGACGGCCGCCTTTGTCGAAGGGGCGAGGGCCGGGGTCGCGGAGCATGAGAAGAAGGGCATCGATCTTCGCGGCTACACTGTCAAAGAATGCGCGGATGATGTGAATGATCTGCGGCGGGCGCTGGGCTATGAGCGGATCACCCTCGTAGGGACGAGCTTTGGTTCGCAGTGGAGCTTTGCGGTGATGCGCCGGCATCCGGACGTTGTTACACGCGCGTTGCTATCCGGGGTTGAACCGTTGGACTACGGGTACGACATGCCGTCACACGTGTTTGCGGCGGTGCAACGCGCCTGGTGGGAGGCAGAAAAAGACCCGCGGCTCAAACCATATATTCCGCCCGGCGGTCTGATGGCGGCCGCGCGAGAGGTTCTTAGACGGCTTGATCGCGCACCTGAGCAGGTAAAACTCTCCGACACCCTGTCTGTGACCATTGGCCGGGAGGACTTCCAGCGAGACTTTCCCAGAGGACCTAACGGACCCGCGTTTTTGCTTGGATTGTATTACGAACGTTACATACCGTGGGCATTGAATCTGAGCGGCGGCCGCCGCAGCCGTGAAGTGGACACCGTGCTCATAGGTCCGTTGATAGACACGAGCCTGGGGGTTACCCCGAGACGCGAGTATCTGTTGAGGACCGATGCCGGCACCGAGTTTTTGGGTCAATGGAATTTTGACAGCTACCTCGCGACGGCGGAAATCTGGCCGAGCGCCGACGTGGGCGACGAGTTCCGAACCGAAATCGTGAGCCGCATCCCGGTCGTCTTTGCTCAAGGGGATTGGGACACATCGACTCCCGTTGAAAACACACTGAACGTCGCGCCATTTTTCCTCAACGGGCGAGTGCTCATTGCCGAGCACGGAGGACATGGAGTACTTGAGCCCATAGCCGAGAATTTGCCGGAGGTTATGTCCGGGCTGCTGGAGTTTCTCCAGACCGGGAGTACGGCGAACATTCCGGCGCGTGTGACGCTGCCGGTGCCCAAGTTTAACATTCCGGACTTCCCGCCGCCTTCCTCGAAACCGAAATAGTGACGGACCTAAACTCTGAACAGTCAAGTTTATGAGAGTCAGAGCGATTGCCGGGCTTGTTGGCGGAGCGCTGCTGGTGCTGAGCAGCGCCGCGCACGCCTTTCTGGGATGGCCGCCGCAAAGCGCGCTTTTCTCAAACAAGCCGGTGTCGATGAAGAACTGAGAGAAGGACCAGTCTGCGGATTTTTAGCTTAGATACGAGCTACCCGCAGACTAGACTGTCCAGTCCGCGGCTCGCGCAAAAGGTACCGTAGACTGTCCAGTCTGCGGATGAAGTCTTCGCAGCTTTGTTAGCTTAGATACGAACTACCCGCAGACTAGACAGTCTACGGTACGAGTTCCCAAAGTGGCAGCAAATCCAGTCTGCGGCTCACGCAAAACGTACCCGTAGACTGTCCAGTCTGCGGCTCGCTCAAATGTACCGTAGAGTGTCCAGTCTGCGGCTCACGCAAAACGTACCGTAGACTGTCCAGTCTGCGGCTCGCTCAAATGTACCGTAGACTGTCCAGTCTGCGGCTCACGCAAAACGTACCGTAGACTGTCCAGTCTGCGGATGAAGTCTTCGCAGCTTTGTTAGCTTAGATACGAGCTACCCGCAGACTAGACAGTCTACGGTACGAGTTCCTCAAAGCGGCAGCAAATCCAGTCTGCGGCTCACGCAAAACGTACCGTAGACTCTGTCCAGTCTGCGGCTCACGCAAAACGTACCGTAGACAGTCTGCAGATGAAGTCTTCGCAGCTTTGTTAGCTTAGATACGAGCTACCCGCAGACTCGACAGTCTACGGTACGAGTTCCTCAAAGCGTCAGCGCATCGATCAAAACGTCAATTTCTTCCCGTGTGTTGTAGAAGTGAGGCGATATCCTCAAACGATTCGCGCGCGGAGCGGTTAGGATGTTCCTGGCGCGGAGTAACCTGTACAGCTCTCTCGGCGTGTGTCGTTCATTTGTGCAGGTAGTGATCGCCGAATTCTCACCCGGCCGTTGCGAGCTCGCCACCTTGTAACCTTTCGCCGTCAATCGCTCAGACAGATACCGGCTCAGGCCGAGAAGATATGACTCGATTTTTTCCGGACCAACTTCGATGAACAATTCGATCGCTGCCCCAAGACCGTAGACCCCGACGGTGTTTAGTGTGCCGCATTCGAAACGCCCGGCGCCGGCCCGATAATCGAGCTTGTAATCCAGGTGTTGTTCGTAGTTTTTCACCGAAGTCCAGCCGACCACCGTGGGCTTGATCCGGTCAAGCACTCGATCGGAAATGTAAAGCAGGGCGACACCTTCGGGGCCGGTGAGATACTTATGCGCATCGGCCGCAAATGCATCGACCTGATCACGTTCCACGTCCAGTTTCAATCCCCCGAGGCCTTGAATCGCATCAACCACAAAAATGATTCCTCGATCGCGGCAGAAGCTGCCAATGCTCCTGAGGTCCGAACGGAAACCGCTTGCGAACTGGACCCAACTGATCGCAACAACGCGAGTGTGATCGTCAACTTTCGAAAGCAAGTCGTCGGTATCAATGCGGCCGTCGCGCTCCTCGGCGAATTTCATAGTGATCCCTCGCTCTCCGCATAACCGCATCCACGGATAAACGTTAGCCGGGAACTCGACATTGCAGGTGATAACGTTGTCGCCGCTGCTCCACTCGATTCCGTTGGCGATCGCGGACAAAGCCCCTGAGGTGTTTCGCATGAAGGCGATCTCGTGAGTACGAGCGTTTACTAATCGGGCGGCCGCTTCGCGGGTATCTTCATAGGTCCGCAACCATTTCTCATAGTTTGCCGAGCCATTGCTGGTCACGTCCTCGACCAGCCCGCTCATTGCGTCGCGCACGCGGGTGGACAGGGGCGACACAGCCGCGTGGTTCATATAAATGTATTTTTCAGTGACTGGAAAAAGATCTCGAATATGTTGGTTCATATGCTCAGCTCAAACACTGCCCGCACCTCGCCCACGTTGAGGCCGCGATAATTCTGAAGCATCGGGTGGTGATAACTACCAAGCTCTGCCACCTCATCCTGGTTGAGCACGCCAAGTTGGCTGAGAACTTCTACGACTGTAGGGCCGAGCCCGCGGTACGAGCCATCCTCCATTTTGATCGCAACACCGGCGCCACGCGGGAACTGTTCACAGGGAAGCACGCCGATGGAATATGCGGCTTCCGCGCCAATCTTGCAGATCAGCTTGCCGTGGGCGGCCCGCAGCAGCTCGGTATCGAATCTTCCTTTTGTTCCGCCCACCATTTCAGGATGATCGATCATAGCCTTGACGATGCGATGAGCCGCCCGCGCGAGCTCGGAGTCTTCGACCGGCGTATCGACCAGACGGGCGAATGCCACGGCCAGCGATCGAAGGGGAACTGCAAACGTCGGGGCGCTGCAGCCGTCAATCGCTGTCTGAATGTCTTCGCCGAGTTCAGCCATGCGAGCGAAGACGCGAACGATCTCGCGCTGAACTGGATGATCAGACGAAACATAGTCGTCGAGTGGCAAACCAAGAAGAACTGCGGTCATCAGCATCGCTGTGTGCTTGCCAGAACAGTTGTTGTGAAGCTGCGTGTAGGCCTCGCCCGAGGCTTCGAGCTTCCTTGCAGTTTCAACACTGTAGGGAGCGTGCGCGCCACAACGCAGCGCGGTCTCGTCAAGTCCGGCACGGGCAAGCATCCCGGCAACAGCTTCGGTGTGAATCGATTCGCCTTCGTGCGATGCGCACACGACAGCGAGCTCCCGCTCGTCAATGCTGAAGTGATCCGCCGCGCCGCTTGTGATGAATGGGATTGCCTGGATCGGTTTGATCGTCGAGCGCGTGGAGGTTGGAACCGCATCGTCGCCGAGCCGGGTGATCACTCGTCCGTTGGGCTCGGCAACCACGATTGCGCCGCGGTGTCGCGATTCAACAATCGCGCCTCGACTGACCTCAACCAGGATGGGAAACTCGTTTTGCATTCGACTGCGGGATGCCGCTGAACGAGAAGCTACTTTACCGCATCACATTGCAAACAACAATCTTAGAGGTCTACTATGGCTTTGCGGAATCATCGCGAAGCGTCGTGCGAAGGAGGTAAAATGAATAGTGTAATCTGTGTTCTGTTCATTCTTGCGGCATGGGCGCCCGCCACCGCGAAGCAGGAAACCAGTCAACCGGATTCGCCAACGCCAAAGCAAACAGAGCAAGCTCCATCAGCCCCGCCCGCATTCTCAGCAGCAGGTGAAGTCCCGCAGACCAGGACTCCTGCGGAGGACCGAGCCCGCTTTGAACGTCAACATCCGAATTTTGTAATTCTCCCGCCGCAGTGGGTATTGAAAGAAGGTGCGCTCTATTTGGACGTGCTTGGAAACGGCACGCTCATACCGGTCCCTGGAGGCGGGGCTAGCGGTTGCTTCGGTGTGAATTCGACCAGCCGGTTTGATCCGTTTAAGCCCAACATCGAAGTGTTCCCGCCTAAGCCGCCATCGGTGCCTCCACGACGCTGAATCGGAAAGCGCCCGGCGGCTGCCTCATCTATCAACGCAGATCAGATCAGATATTGCCTTATACTTCCTCTCACTAAACCCTTCGATGATGATTATTTCTTCAGGTCTCCGAAAGCGCCCGTGCCGCTCGCGGTAGTCGATGATCTTCTTTGCCATCACCTCGCCTATACCTTGAAGTCGGACCAGCTCGTCGACGGTGGCGGTGTTCAAATTGAGGCAAGGTCGCTGAGACTGCTGCCCTAACTGATATGCATTTGCATTTCGGTTAAGCAGCGTTGTGTTGCTCTTTGTGGCGGGTTCGACGGGTCGGCATGCGGCAAGAGCGAAGAGGCCAAGGGAAATGATGAAGAGTCTCATGCCGCTTTGGTCACACGCCGTACAGCTCTATGCCGAATTCATCACCGAGCAATGAAATGCGCGGCTCCCGGCGAGCGAACCCGTGGTGTGCGCGCTTCAAAGCCGGGATGCCGCGTTCGGCTCGCTCGATCCCGTATTCGGCGCTAGTAAAGACGTGATGCAGCCTGGGGTTTGAGTGTTCGGTCGCGCCCAACTCGATCGACTTTCGTGTTGCTCCGTTCGTGCGGCTCGGATTTATGAACTCAACCCGATCGTCGAATATCAACACCCGAGCGCTGGATCCAACGATGGAGTAGTCCCGGTGCGCGAGTAGGTTCGTAAGGGCCTCAATCACCGCCGATCGGAGATAGTTCGAGCGCGCGGGAATGGGTGCGCCCTTCTGCTCATCACCACGGGCGAACCGAGGCGGTCGACTGTCCCAGAGATCGACGTACCGCTTCAGAAAGAACAGTGTGTTATCGAAAAGCTTGGTAACGTTGCCAAAGAACTCCTGACGCTCGACGACCGGTGAAGAGGTGTCGCTTCCGGAGAACCTGGTGAGTGTAATATGGCTTTGCGGGACGAGCTGCTGAACAGCGGCGCTTCGGCCAAACAGCAACAGCCCGGCAAGCGTAGGCGCTATGCTTGTGCCGTAATCAGCTGCAAGCCTTAGATCACGCATCGCTACTTCGGTTGGAAATCCGGCGGGCTGGCGAAAGGTCTCACCTTCAAGATCGCGGATGTAACTCCACACCAGCGCTTCATCTACATCTTCGACCGCGGCGGTGATTAGTGGCATGTCTTCGAAGGAGGCGACTCGCGAGCGGGCAAACAACGCGGCGATCTCGCCTCCTTCAGCCTCACGCTTTGTTGACCCGATGCGGATGAAGAACCGATGATCCGGTGTCTGGTGAGGAGCGCGCCGTTCGTCAACCTGCAGCACGACTATCCGAGTGCCGTTGTCGTAGGAGACCTTGTCGATGCGAGGGAAAATCGGCGGCTTGATCTGATTCCGACAGATGTCAATAAGCTGTTCTTCAACCTGTTCGGGATTGTCCAGCCCTTCGACACGCCGCTGATCGTTCACGCCGAACAGGATCGCGCCGCCTCCTCCGTTTGCAAGCGCGACTATTTCGGCTACCACTTTGTCTGTATTAACGAGCCGAATCTTAAACTCGAGGTGGGTGTCCTCTCCGCCACGAATCAGGTTGAGCAGATCCGTTCGATCCAGGGTGCGGGAGTAACGGCCGGTTAGTTTCTGCTCGAACAGAGAGCGCTCGCTGTCGGGGATGCGCCGCGTCGATCTGAACTTTCTGCCGCGTGCCATGTCGGTCCTCGCCGGGAGAGTAATCTCTTGTTGTCCGCGTTGAAGAGAATTTACTGTCTGAAATCGTTACGAGCTTGATTCCCTGAGTGCCTGCCTGTTCGAGACATTCCGCGGTCACCTCGGAAGCGCTTCATTTTACCTGCCAGCAATAATAACATGGCTTCCATCTGATTCCCCAATAGGCCAAAAAGCAAAAACAAGCCGGTATCCGGACTGCGGAGGGCTTAGCTGGGAAATTTCAGGTGAACGCTTCAGTGCCGTCTACGTTTGAATAAATGTTGGTGGCGGATGTGCGTCAGTTTTCTCGCTTATTCACACCACGCCAGAGTCCGTGTCAAAACCTCGTGGAGATACCCTGCGAAAATAGGACGCGCACCTGTTGGTGGCTCTGAAATTGCAAATATCCCAGGGTATGAGCGATATTCATTTGAAGAGGCGAATGTGTGGCCTATGCGTAACGCTTGTTATGGGGGTCGCCGCCGCCGTCCTTCCCCCCGACGTCTACGGGCTAGGGCAAAAGGCGCCGCGCAGAGCGATATCATCCAAGAAAATTACTCGCGCAATGATTCTCGAAGCCCAGCAGCGGCTGACCGACCTCGGCTATTGGACCAGGGAGGCAGACGGAAAATGGGGTGAAGCGTCGCGGTTTGGACTCTTGGCTTTTCAGAAAGTGGAAGGAAGGCCGCGAACCGGAAAGCTGACATTCGACGAGTTACGGGCGTTGAGAAGCGCTGCTCGCCCAGTCCCTCGCCAGCGCGACTTCGCTCACATTGAGGTCGATTTGCACCGCCAGGTGCTGTTTGTTGTCGAGGCTAACGGAGAGGTGTCACGGATTCTTCCAGTCTCCACCGGCAGCGGGAAACCGTTCGAGATTGAAGGCGAAATTGAGCCGGCCATCACCCCGGTCGGGCGCTTCCGGATCTACCGCAAAGTTCCGGGTTGGCGAAAGAGCAAGCTCGGGCTGTTGTATTATCCGAATTACCTCGTCGGCGGAATAGCAATTCACGGGAATCCGGCAGTTCCGTCTCAGCCGGCTAGCCACGGCTGCATTCGCATCCCGATGTTTGCGTCTGAGGAATTTAGCGGGCTCACGCCGATTGGCACTGAGGTGATCGTCTACAATAGCTCGCCGAACGCGCTGGGCAGTGTCTCGCGATGATTTGTTCTCGCAGCGCACCCATGAGCACATTCGGCAAGCAAGGGATTCGTGCGTCCGCAAACCGAACAGATGATACAGAAATTATTTCATTGCCTTGTTGTCGCCGTGGAACCAACGACGTGCGTCTCCGGCATCCAATTAATTGAGGAGGATTGGCGAAATGCCTACGCAGGAAATTGCAAGTTATGAATGGTTGCGATTCTTTGATGAGTTCAGCCGGCTCCACCAGGGACAGCTGGTTACGATCGAGATTCTGGGGCTCGACATTGGGAACCAGGTGCAAGCGCGCGACCTTCCGCTAATAGGGATCACAGTCGAACCCAACGAAGTCGGTGAAGATCAGATCCTGATCGTGGCCGGCCGCCCGGAAGGACACGTCACTCACACGATTAGCGCTCCGAGTCGAGTCTGGTTAAAACAAAATGAGCAAGGAGAAGACGACGTTGTGGAGGTGGAATCCTTCACAGGGACGGTGCTGGTGAGGTTGCCCTCGGCTAGTGAGAGTGAGCTTGTAGACGGAATGCTCGCGGAGAAGGCGACAGCTTGAGAAGTGGAGGGACGGAGGAAGTAAGAGCGAAAAAAAAACGTTGTTCATTTTTCATTTTCCAATTTGAGTTCATTTGTTGATCGCATTCGCGCCGTAAAAATCAATTACGCTCTGAGCTAGTTTGATTACTTTCTCGCGAAGATCCTCGGGTTCTATTACCTCCATTCGTGAACCAAAGCTCAACGCGTACTCACAAGCCATTTCCTCAATGTCAAATCGCATCGCTACCTTTAGCCACCCGTCGGTGTCCGGTGGGTCCACGGTTTCAACTCGAGCGAATCTTCCCGCATAGCCCATGCGAGGGAAGACTTCCGGATGCACTCGCACGATCGCCTTGTACTTGGGAAGTTGTGCTTTGAAGCGTATGGCCGCTTGTTCCCAATGAGCCGCAAGCTCGAAGCCGTTCGGCCGAATACAAGGCTCATCGCAGACCTGGGCATCTACCACCCGTGAGACTCGGTAGCTCCGAATGTCGCCGTCGACGCCCGCAACCAGATACCAAGCGCTGCCCTTTGCCACCAATCCCAGCGGATCAGCCACGCGCTCGACCGGCGGGCAACCGCGCCTCTGATAGCTGAATTGCAATTTACGCTCCCGCCAGACTGCGTCCTGGAGTACCGGAAGAAGTTGAATCGATTCTTCGGAGCGGTTCCACCCGGTCACGTCGACGTGGATACGTTGGCGGGCGTGCTCGGCATTGTCGCGATGAGCGGACGGCAACGCCGCAGCGAGCTTTATGAGCGCGGCGTCGGAGGCTTTTTCCAGTCCGAGGTCGGCAAGCACCCGCAGCGGCTTTGTGAGAAACAACGCTTGAATCTCGTCCTTGTTGAGGCCGGTGAGATTTGTCTTGTAGCCCTCGACCAGCAACCACCCGCCGCCGCTTCCGCGTTCGGCGAATACCGGAAACCCCGCCGCGCTGAGGGCTTCCATATCTCGATGGATGGTTCTTTCCGAAACTTCCAGGCGCTTCGCCAGTTCCCGGGCCGTAAGACGCCGGTGAACCTGCAGTAGCAGTAGAACTGAAAGCAATCGATCAGCACGCATACGGCCTCCTCGAACCAGGGATCGATCCGCAAGAAGGCATTACTTTACCAGAGAAATATGACAGGAGGTGTCAAGTTCGATCTGTATACTTCTAGGTGTCACTCGGGCGATTGTGTGAACAACCCCCAACTAGTTGGGGGATTTGGAGAGACTTATGAACCAACTAAAAGGCAAAGTTGCGGTAGTCGCCGGCGCCACACGTGGAGCAGGCCGTGGAATCGCCTGCGCGCTTGGCGAAGCCGGGGCCACCGTATATTGCTCGGGTCGAAGCGTCCGGGGCAAGCCCGCGACTGAGAATCGTTCGGAAACGATCGAAGAGACCGCCGAGATGGTGACTCAGCATGGCGGTATCGGCATTCACGCTCAAGTTGACCACACAATAACGCATCAAGTGGCCGGCCTGTTTCATCGAGTGAGGGCCGAGCAGGGACGGCTCGACATCCTGGTGAACGATGTGTGGGGAGGCGATGAGCTCACAGAATTCGGTAAGACGTTCTGGCAGGCCTCGCTAGAAAAGGGCAAGCTTATGCTCGAGCGCGCGGTGTTCTCACACATCATCACTAGTCAGTATGCAGCTCCGCTTATGATCGAGACCGGGCGGGGCTTGATTGTAGAGATCACTGACGGCGATTCTTTTTCTTATCGGGGGAACATCTTTTACGACCTGGTGAAGACCTCGGTGATTCGGCTCGCGTTCATCCAGGCGCGAGAGCTTCGACGGCTGAACATAACAGCGGTGGCGGTTACTCCGGGCTTTCTGCGTTCGGAAGCGATGCTGGACCACTTCGGTGTGACCGAAAAGAACTGGCAGGATGGCGCTAAAAAAGACGCCAACTTTATCGCCTCCGAAACGCCGTTTTATGTAGGACGCGCGGTAGCAGCGCTCGCGGCTGATCCCAATGTCTTCAAGAAGTCGGGCCGGGTGTTTAGCTCCTGGGATCTCGCGCTCGAATATGGATTCGTGGATATCGACGGGCGGCAGCCGGTTTGGTCGAAATACGTCGAAGACAAGTTCAACAAGCGAGTCAGAAGATGTGACGATGCATTCTACGATTATTGGTTTGACGCGCCCGATATGATTGATGTGGTGTTTGGTGAATGGCCCTGATCAGTTCAAGCTCGCGATGACCATGCCGCGAAGAATCGGGGAGCTTGACGCGGCAACTCGCTTGCAAGCAGTTCTTCGACTTCGGCCGATGAAGTCAGTCGCATTGCGTCTTTCATCAGCGACCGCACTCGTTGAAGCTCGATCGATCGGATGGCGTTCTTTACCAGCGGGATCGAACCCGGCGCCAGACTGAGCGTTCTCACCCCAAGCCCGATAAGCGCAATAGCCTGAAGAGGATCAGCGGCCATCTCGCCGCACAACTCGAGTGGGACTTGTTGCGCCTCGGCTGCGCGAACGAGATGAGCGATGGTTCGAAGGATCGCAGGGTGAAGAGGCTGGTACAGGTGCGCGACGTTTTCATTAGCTCGATCTACCGCGAGGATATATTGGATCAAGTCGTTAGTGCCGACGCTCAGAAAATCCGCCTCGCGAGTGAATATGTCGGCCATCAACGCCGCCGCTGGCACTTCGATCATCACTCCTATCGGCAGCGCCGCGTTGTGCTCGACTCCAGCCTCGGCCATTTCCTGCTTCACGTCGGCGATGATGCGTTTTGCTTCGCGCAACTCGGTTATCGTGCTGATCAGCGGCAGCACTACTCGCAGATGACCGTGCAGATTCGCCCGCAAGATAGCCCGTAGTTGAGTACGAAAAATATGCTCCACCTTGAGTGAAAGCCGAATCGCACGCAGGCCCAGCGCAGGATTCTGCTCGGATTCAAAACCTCCAAGTGTGAGCTTGTCTCCGCCGAGATCAAACACCCGGATGTTTGCCCCCGCGTCCCCGGTGGCTTCAGCGAGTTTGCGATAAACGCCGTACTGTTCCTCTTCGCCCGGCAGATCGGGAAGCCGATTCAGGAACAAAAACTCCGAGCGGTACAGCCCGATGCCTTCGGCGCCAAACCGAGCGAGTGATTCTATCTCAGTCGGCAGCTCCACGTTTGCCCGCAGCGTCATTCGGGTCCCGTCAAGCGTTTCTGCCGGCTGGGCCATTTCCGCGGCCGCCGGTCCCACGCGATCAGTTGCGTCACGCTCTCGTTTCTCGAGATAACCCTTCAAGACCCGCTTGGTCGGCCGCAAAATGACCTCGCCTGCGGTGCCATCGATGACGATTGAGTTTCCGGTCTTTGCCAGCCGGGTCACGTCGTGGAGCCCTACCACCGCCGGTATGCCAAGCGAGCGGGCAATAATGGCCGAGTGCGAGGTCAGGCCGCCGGAGTTGGTTGCGAATCCTAAAACCCGTTTGAAGTCCAGCTCGGCGACGGTTGAGGGCCAGATGTTCTTTGCGACAATGATAACGTCCTGGTCGAGATTCGACAGCTCAAACTTGTCGTGGCCCGACAAGATCGTCAGGAGCCGAGTGGCGACGTCTTCCAGATCCGATGTTCTCTCGCGAAGGTAGGGATCGTTTACCTGTTTGTAAGCGTCGATAGCCCGATCGGCCACCGAGCGGACCGCCCACTCGGCGTTGACTCGTCTGGTCCGTATGTCATGTTCGAGTTCCTTGACCAGCCGTTCGTCATCGAGCATTAGCAGATGCGCGTCCAGTATGAAAGAGTGTTCGTAACCGAGTTCTTTGGCGAGCCGGACCTTGATCTCCTGCAACTGGGCGCGCGCCTGCTGTAAGGCCTCGCCAAGCCGGCGAACTTCCATCCGAGCCTGCGCGGCCGAGACGCCGATGTAGTAGAACTGATGCCGGCCGCGCTCATCGAGCCTGAGAACGCGCCCGACCGCGATTCCGGGGGAAGCGGGAACACCATGCAGCTTCACATCGCGCGAACGAATCACGCTAGAAGACGCCATCGGATAGTTCCTCTCCGAATTTCTGGTCCACCAATTCGACAAGCGCCAGCACCGCGCGCTCTTCATCCTCGCCGTCGGTCTTGATTATAAGGCTTGTCCCGCGCGCGGCGGCAAGCAACAGCACGCTGAGAATGGACTTCCCGTCAACCTTCTCGCCGGTGTCTTCACGGAGAAGCTCGACGTTGCAATCGAATTGTGAGGCGCGCCGTACGAGACGCGCCGCGGCCCGAGCATGAAGCCCCAGCCGGTTCGAGATTGTTACTCGTCTTTCTTGCATCGAGTTTGACTCGTGTCCTGAGACAATCGTTTCACTAGTGTCGTGTATACGCTTCCGGCAGTTTGTAACCGCCATAAAAAAGGACAAGTACTTTGCCGCGGACACCCCTAGCTCAACGTTCTAGGATCAGCCGCGTCTCTCAACCCATCTCCCAAAAAATTCCATGCCATCACCGCTACAAAGATAAACACACCCGGAATCAGCATCCATGGAAAATCATTGAAGACGCGGTTGCTTTGAGCAGCGCTGAGCATCGTGCCCCAACTGGCCTCCGGCTCCTGTATTCCCACTCCGAGAAACGAAAGTGCCACCTCTCCCAGAATAAAGAACGGCACTGAAAGCGTCGCCGTAACGATCACAAATGAAAGAGTGTTGGGAAGGATGTGACGAACGATAATCCGCGAGTTTGTAAACCCCATTGCTCGTGCGGCGATCACGTATTCCTGCTCTTTCAGGGACAACACCATTCCGCGAATCACTCTGGCTTCTGTGGCCCAACCAATGAAGGCCAGGATGACGACGATGATGAAGTAAATCTGAATCGAGCTCATCCCTGTGCCGAACAACTGGCGCAAAATCAAAATGAAATACAGGCCGGGAAGAGCCAGGAGCACCTCGACGGTGCGCATCAACACGAAGTCGGTCACTCCCCCGAAATATCCCGCGATCCCGCCAACGATCATTCCGATGAGCGTCGAGATCAAGATCCCAACTACGCCAATCGACAGCGAGATTTGAGCCCCGTACAGTATACGCGAGAAGATGTCCTGACCTACCTGATCCGAACCCATCAAGAAAATATGCCCCGGCTCATCGACCCCAAAAAGGTGCGTGTTCGAGTGTATGAGCCACAGGATAGTATAGCTGTCTCCCTCGGCCAGGAATCGAATGGGATATTTTATTGAAGTGTCGTCGCGATAGCTCGCCAGGTGAGGGTCGATCTGTATTATGCCATACACGAATGGCCTGCTCAGCCGGCCTTGTTCATCGAATATGTGTACGCGAGTGAACATTGGCGGATAAAACGACAGATCATGGCGGGCATTGTCGTATCTGTAAGGCGCAAGAAATCCTGCCAATACAGCCGCGCCATACAACACCACAAGGGTGTAAAGCCCGATCATTGCGGTCCTATTTCTGCGAAGCTTCAGCCAGAGTATCTGTGATGGCGATCGCCCGCGGATGCGAGCCTTGGATGCGAGCGCTTCTGCTGTTCGGCCGGCAGCTGCGTCATCCTCCCATGAGGCTGGCTGCGACTGTATTTCGGTTTTCTTGAAATCGGTCAATCGAGATCACTCAAGCCGTATTCGCGGATCGATTAGCGCGAGCAGCACATCCGCGATCAGATTTCCAATAACAAGCATCAACACCAGCATCACAACTGCAGCCATCACCAGCGGCTCGTCCTTGTTTGAAAGCGCGTCGAAGATGAGGATCCCCAATCCCGGCCAGCCGAACACATACTCGGTCAACAACGACCCCGCAAGTAAGGTTGCGAGGGAAAACCCGAATATGGTTACCAGCGGGTTAATCGCGTTGCCGAGCGCGTGCCTGGTCAGGACGCGCCAGCGGCTCAGTCCTTTTGCGCGCGCGGTACGTATGTAGTCCTGCGACAGCGTTTCGATCATCTCGCTGCGCATCTGGCGAACATACTGGGCCAGCCCGATCGTGCCAAGCACGATCATCGGTAGCACCAGATGCCAAAGCGTATCGACAAATTTCTGCCACGGACTCATCACGTCCCACATGACTTGATCGTGGATCCCGCCGGCGGGGAACAAGCCTGTCCTGGCGGCGAACAGAATCATCAACAACGAAAAGAACACGCTGGGAATTGAGAGCCCGAAAAACGATATGAAGCCGATAAGCTTGTCGAGCCAGCGATTGCGGTACACTGCCGCCAGCACACCTAATGGAATTGCAAACACCCACGAAAAGACCAGAGCCGACCCGGTCAACAACAGCGTGTTGAACACCCGCTCTCCGATCAGAGACCAGACCGGGGCGCTCTTGGTAAATGAGTACCCGAAATCGCCCTGAAGCGCAGGCCAGAACCAGTACCAGTACCTCTCGAAGGGGTTGTTGCTGTCGAGATGGTACAGTCGCTCCATTTGAGCGACGTATTCGCGCGAGATTGAGGGGCTCAGCCGGAGGTTGTCGAGGTAGTTGCCGGGCGAGGCGACCAGCAAGGCCTTTGTTATGAAGGTGACTACGATTATCAACGGGATCGCAGCCAGCAGCCGCCTGATAAGGAACGTCTTCATTCGTAGTGCGTGGTCAGAAGTCCGTTGTCAGTAGTCAGTAGTCCGTGGTCCGTAGTCAGTTGTCACTTGCTACGGACTACGGACTACTGACTCTACCTCTTGATGTAAATCTCTTCGCAGTTCCATGTGGCGCGAGGTGGCAAGGCAACAGGGTGCAGGTTACCAAACTTATTCTTGTAGGCGACCGCCTCACGCGCCGCGACCAGGTTTATTTCCGGGAGGTATTCTGACCATATCCGCTGGACCTGCGCGAAAGCCCTGTGGCGCTGGGCTTGTTCAGGAGAAGTCTCGGCCTCCTGCATCAGCTTGTCGGCTTGCGCTTCCCATTCACTCGAAGGCTGTTCCTGACTCGCGAAGCAAACGTGCTGCAAACCCGAAGACAGGATGATGTTTTTGGAGTTTGGCGGGCCAGGAGGCGGGTTGATCTGCCAGCCAAGCACCATCGCATCAAAGTCAAAAGTCGATTGCATCTTATCGACCAGACTCCCGAGGGCGATCGGGACCGCGCTTGCCTTGATACCGACATCCTGGAGGCTCTTGGCGGCAAAACTGGCGGTCTCCACTCGCTGGCTGTTGCTGGAATTAGTGATAATGCTGATTTCGACAGTGTGCCCCTCGGAGTCCTCGAGGAACTTATCCCCGTTGGTATCCTTAAGCCCAACTTCGGCCAGCAACTGACGAGCGCGGTCAGGATCGTAAGGATACTTCATAATGTCGTCGCTGTACCAAACTGCGTCGCCGGGGCTCACGAATGAATAGATCGGTACACCGCGACCGGAAAACACCGTGTTCGCGAGCGCTTCCCGGTTGATCGCGTACGAGACCGCCTGGCGGAACCTCTGATCGCGAAACAGACGAAGCTTCCACCGTTCGACGAACGGCTTGTGTGTTTTCGGATTACTTCCGGTGTTCTGGTTGAAGGCCATCCAATTCGGATCATAGGACACGCCTATGTCCTCAACTTTGACGTCCGGGCCCTCCATTCTCTTGACCAGGGCGTAGTCCTGAGGACGAACGCGCGGCATAACGTCAATCTCGCCAGCCTGGAATTTGGATTGAATCGTGTTGAAGTCCTTGACTATCACAAACACAAGTCGATCCAGATATGGAAGGCGTTGGCCTCGGCTGTCCACCTTCCAGAAATAAGGGTTGCGTTCGAGCACAACTCGCTGCCCGCTCACATACTCCTTAACGCGGAACGGTCCAAGACCAACCACGTTGGCTGGATCGTCGCTCAGGTTCATCGTGTCGGAAAATCTGCCGGTCCGCCACGGTTGTTCCCATTTGTGTTTTGGTATAAGCCAGAGATTGTAGATCGCATCGAGGAAACTTCCGTTTGGACGATGCAGCTTGAATCGCACCGTGTAGTCGTCGATCTTCTCGATCTCGGGATAAATAGGCGCATCGTTCTCGTCCTTGCCCTCGATGAAAATGTCGCGGGCGCCGGTGTCGACATTCTTGTCCAGGATCACATCGTAAGTGAACATCACATCATCAGCGTTAAACGGCTCGCCGTCGGACCACCGAACGCCTCTTCGCAAATGAAAGATCCAGGTCCTTGCATCGGCTGACGCTTCCCACTTGGTGCACAACCCGGGATCATAGTCAGGCGGATTGCCGCCGTTGCGATAGTCGACCGGACAGCGAAAGACATTGAACCACAACACATCAGCGGTTGCTGAATCGGATCCCCGAACTATGTTGAAGGTTTTTGGATCGTCCGGGACCGAGAGCACTAGAGTGCCGCCGTAGACGCCCGTCTCTCCGGTATAAATGTACGCGTCTTGCGGCGGATCACCCTCAAAGGGTGGATTTGCAATCCCGGTAACGCCACCCGGCGCATTACCTCGGCAACCCCCGGCAACGATCATCGCAATCAGCAAAACAACTGCGGCGATGTTCCTCATTTTGTCGATGCTCCTTTTGGGGGGACAACCTGAAGCGATGCCTGCCGACAGAAAAAGTAACTTAGACTTAAGTGGCTGTCAAACTTATTAACAATTCAGTCTAGAGTTCGTTGCGACCGACAGGGGTGCGTGTGAAAACGGACTTCCGCTTCCCCGCCCGCAGTTGGAAAGAAGCTCAGCCCCGGAGAAGTTCTTCAGACAACTAATCCGTCGGTCCGCGTATGGTGCGATAGTTGCGGATCTTGAGGAGAAACATAGCCTCGAGCCGGGTAACATTAGTGAAGCGATCCAGTCGCAAGCCGGATCGAAACCTCTGAAGTGAATTCGATTTGCACCGATAGCAATATAAACAATAATTGAACACTCCGCTTGACAGTGTAACTTCCCTTGCGTATGATCGGCGCCCGTGATCTAGCTTCGAGCGTTTCACCTCACCGAGCGAAAAGATAGAAAGAAAGGCAGCGTCTCGCTGCGATCTCCTCAAGTCGCTGTCTTTAGACCCATCTGGCCCATGTCGGTGTGCCCAGCCGCGCTTAGGCTTGGCGAGGAGGTCTTCCATGCGCTTCCTTTACGCTTCCCCTCGATCTCGCGTTGGCTTTATCATAGGGTTACCCGGTCGTCTCTTGCGGCGTGCGCTTCAAAGAAAAGTAGTTTGTTTCGCAGTCGCGCTGAACCTTCTTATCTGGCCCGCCCCGCGATTGAGCATTGGAGCGATACTTAACCCGGTCTCGGAGACGGCTTCGATCGTTGGATCTGCGTTTAAGGAAGTTGCCGTTATACTAAACGGGCTGAAGGTGACTCCAGTATTATTCGTTCCTTCCGGACCTATTCTGATACCTGTGCCCATCATACGTCTGTGGCCGTTCGCGCTCGGACCTGCGCAGCAGGTCCGAATGGCCGACCGAATCGTGCGAGTGTCGGTCATCCAGATTTCTCCGCACAGAATGGTTGGCTACATCGGAGAGGCGGTGACATCCGAACAACCGCCGGCTTCCCACTCAGATCACAGATACGAATGGCAACTACATTCAAATAGCGTACAAGACCGGGACGGATTCCTGGGGGAACTACTATCCTCCGATGGCGATCAATTATGTTGTGGACACGCTGGGCCGGGTGATTCAATTCCACTATGATGCTTACAACAGCATTAACCTTACGTCGATCACCACACCGGTAGGCACCATTACGTTGAACTACCAGACGGTGACGATGAACTATAGCTTCGTCAATCAGAATCCGGTCGAAAACGCGCCGCCAAAGCTTCTCCGCCGTGAGTAGCGTTGCGATCCCGGCTAGGCCGACCTACAACTTCGGCTATTCAGGCTACGGGATGATTTATAACATCTCGGCTACAAGCGGCGCAGGCAATGCGACGGTAACCTATGACTACGCGCTTGGAGGCGAGCAACTGATTGGACCTCCAACTTTCACCCAACGGACGGAAAGCCCGAACGCGATTTACACCTACGCGACCGATGGAATCATTCGGCCTGATGGGACGAAGCTAATACTCTCGGGTCCCGATCGCGAGCTCAAGAGCACGACTAACGCTACGCTTGCGAAAACGGTGAGTACCATGACGACTGACCCGGCGGCTCACCGGCCGTGCAGTCGGTTATCAGCTACGACGAGTTAGGACAGCAAACGAAAGTCGCTTTCGACTACGATCAATACGGCAATGTGATAAACAAACGAGAGTACGGTTTCAAGATCAGCGGGCAGTGGCAGGCGCGGAGACGAACGCATTACACCTACGTAACAACGCAGCAATATCTGGACGCGCACATATGCAACCGAGTGATGATCGTTGAAGTGTTTGACGCGCTGGAGAACACTAACGAAGCCGATGATACGGTGGTGGCAAGAAGTGTCTTCGGCTATGACAACTATGGCGTGATGGGAGGTATGGAGAGCTATGGAGGAACGGCCGCACCGCCGGGTCATCTTGCAAGCTATGACGCGACCAAGTCCACGCGCGGGAATGTTACTGATGTAACACACTATAGCGATGTTGGGGCCGGAACATCGGTGACACAGAGCGGTAAGATTGACATCTTCGGCGGCGTGACTAAGGCTCAAGTGTCATGCTGCGACGAGAATAGTTTCACGATGACGGAAGCTACATATCATCACTACCTATGGGTATGACAACCTGAACCGGCTGATCTCGATCAGCTACAACACGATCGGGGCCGCAGGCGTGGCAACCACACCGAACGTTAGCTACACCTATGACAACAATCAAACGAGCAGCACGAAGGGCCTGCTGTTGTCGGTGAGCGCGGGGACGGGATACTCGGAGAGCTACAGCTATGACAGCTTCAAGCGAGTGCAGTCGGTCATGCGCACTATTGACGCCCGCAACTACACAGAGGGATAGCCTTCTGATTGGTAGCATAGAGAACTCGATAAAGACAATTGAGAACCGGTCAGCCCACAGCCCTTCACCTTGGGCTCATCGATTTTAGTCAAGCAGGCGCGTCGACACCCGGCACTCAATGGTATAACGACGTAACAGTCGAAACGGTAGAGCTTATTCCTTGGCTAAATGCTGATAAAGAAGACACCGACTTTTTGACGCACTACACCGCTTTGACCTCTAACCAACTCCTCGGGACTGGACAAGGCCCGTTCAACTTTACTGCCATCCTGGATCGAAGGTAACGTACTGACCTCGCCTGTTTGTTTCTTCAGACTATTGGCGACGATACTCTTATGCCAAAAGCGAAGCCGAAAGAGTTGATCGAGTGCTTGCGTTCCGGTGATCTAGCCGCGCTCAAAGCTATCGTTCACACCGATCCCGAAGCTGCTCGTTTCCCGCAGGTAATAGCCGAAGCGGCGCGACTTGGCCGGACCAGGGCGATCGCCCTTCTTCTGAAGCACGGCGCCGATCTCAATGCGAGCTGGCGCAACTATCGGCCTCTTCATTCGCTGATCCAAGAGAACCCTCACGCTGACGGAGGTAGCACCGCGCTCGAAAGAGCGGAGCTGTTGAAGTGGATGCTCGATCACGGAGCCGACCCCGAGCAGCTCGGCGGCTGGCCGGCCACTCGCGCGATCATCACTGCAGCGTTTGTGGGGGAACCGGCTTACGTCGAACAGCTGAGGCGGGCCGGCGCGGTAGTCGATGGGTTCGTGGCCGCAGCGCTTGGTGATATACGTCGGGTTGATAAAGCTGTTTCTACAGACGCTTCGTTTCCGACTGCGCGCGATACTGGAGGGTTGACTGCGCTTCACTGCGCGGCGGGCTCGCGGCTCGGCGCGCGAAGCAAAAAGATCCGAGAAGGGTTGCTGGCGATCGCCACGTTGTTGCTTGATGGAGGAGCCGACGCGAACGCCCGCGTCAGGAGCTGGGCCCGCGATGTGGATGCCGTTTACTTTGCGGTCTCTTCTGGCCAGCGTGAAATATTCGCGTTGCTGCTCGAGCGGGGAGCTGATGCAACCCAGGCATTGACGCCTGCCGTTTGGCGCAACGACACACCGCTTGCCGAGCTCGCATTGGCGCACGGCGGTAAGCTTGACCGGGCGGTTGACGAAGGAAAGCCACTCTTGAACCAGATGATTCGTTGGGGCCAGTTCAAGCAGGCGATGTGGATGATTGAGCGTGGCGCCAGCCCGAACATCGCCGACCAGCAGGGGTGGACGGCAGTGCATCAGGCGGCTTCGCGGGGAAACGAGAAGATGTTAAGCGCGCTTCTTGAGTCTGGCGGCGATATGACCCGCAAGAACGCCGACGGAGACACGCCTCTGATCGTCGCACTCTCGCGCGGCCGGCCCAAGATTATTGCTTTACTCGACGACTAAGCGCGATTTTGTAAGTCAAGGATCTCGACACAGCGGTTGACTTCTTATGGCGCAAACCGCCGGCGTTGATTAAGATTTAGATCTGCCCTGTTTCACAGCCTAGTGTGGACGAGATACTACCGGAGAAGCTCGGTTCCGACCAACCTCACATCGGACTGAATCGTCAAAGGTCTGAGTGCTCCGAGAAATCCTGAAACTCACATTGTGCCGGTCTTCGCTTAGCGAATGGCCGTGACGCGAGTTGTTGTCGCCATTTTAGAGAGAATGCTCCAAGGAGGTTTCAATGAGATTCAATCGATTTGCGAAAACCGGTGTTGCCGGATTAATCGTTGTGTTGCTCGCTGGGGTACCATCCGCGATCGGACAGGAGAAGAGATCGTCGAGTCAGTCGCGCGACTCGGCTTTCAGGCCGGGGATTCGGACGGTTGCCGCGGGACAAAAACTGAAGCTAAAGGGGACCGTCGTACGGCGTGACGCGGACACTTTCAGCATCGTCGACGATCAGGACATGGAAACGATTGTGCTGTTGACTGATACGACCAGCGTTAAATCGAAAGGCGGCTTCTTTCGATCGGGTACCAACTACGATGTGACCAGTTTGTTGCGCGGTCTGCCGGTTGAAGTTGAAGGGATCGGCAACACCGAGGGGCAACTGGTAGCGAATAGAGTTCGTTTTGCGAATTCGGATTTGAAGGTCGCGCGGGTAGTCGAAAGGCGCGTAGCGCCTGTTGAGCAGGAGAATCAGCGCCTGGCGGGCCGTGTAGATGAAGCGGGCGAGCTCTCGAAGCTTGCAAGAGAAGAATCAGGCCGGGCGCACCAGCGGATCAGCGCGCTAGACGACTATGTGGTTCAGGACACAGCCACAATTTATTTCAAAGTGAATAGCGCGATCATTTCGCCGGAAGACAGGAGGGCGCTTGATGCGCTTGCTGCCAACGCGATGAACGCCAAAGGATACGTCATTGAGATCTCGGGCTACGCCGACTCGACTGGCAACGTCGCCCGCAACATCGTCTTGAGCCAGCAACGTGCGGACGCAGTTGTGCGTTACCTTCAAGAGAACCACGAAATCCCGTTACGACGCATAGTCACACCTTTCGGATACGGCGAAACTCGTCCGGTCGCTGATAACGGCAGCCCCGATGGCCGCCGCCAGAATCGCCGGGTCGAAGTGAAGATCCTCGTAAGCAAGGGTATTGCCGGGTCGTCAGAGTGAATTGAGGGGAAACAGTGGGTGGCTCACGAAATGGCCTTTCGCCGTAGCCTTCGACTTTCCGGTAGGCTACAACGTGAGACCGCCCGCTGCTTGCGCCCGTGGGCATCTCGGTCCCGTTGTTCTTTTGCAGGCTTTATGCGAGAAAACCCGACTCGCATTCGGACCCTAGAGCGGGGTACCGGAAAGGCGCACTTTCACTTTCATCTTAATTAGCGCCTGTCAATCACACTCGCGCAGACGCAATGTCCTTCCTTTCATTTTTCGATTAACCCCGTTTTGTCGTGGATCAAAGTTGAATTTCGGGACGTGGCGGAATATAGTCTTCTCTTATCGATTTCTGCCGGCACGCGCCAAAGCGTGCGATTGTATTGAAGAAAGAGAGGAGTACAGATCATGTCAATTCGATTAGGCGATACTGCACCAGACTTCACCGCGGAAACGACCGAAGGCCCGATCCGATTCCACGAGTGGATGGGTGACAACTGGGCCGTTCTGTTTTCCCATCCGAAGGACTTCACCCCGGTTTGCACAACGGAATTGGGGGAAGCCGCCCGGCTGAAACCTGAATTCGAAAAACGAAACTGTAAGATAATCGGCTTGAGCGTCGACCCTGCGCACTCGCACCAAAAGTGGGCGGAGGACATCGAAGAGACCCAGGGACAGAAGCTGAATTTTCCCGTGATTGCCGATGCAGACCGAAAGGTCTCCGACCTGTACGAGATGATCCACCCGAACGCCAGCGATACGTTCACGGTCCGTTCGGTGTTTGTCATAGGACCGGATAAAAAAGTTAAGCTGATGATCACCTACCCGGCGAGCACCGGGCGCAACTTCGACGAGGTTCTGCGAGTGATTGACTCGCTACAACTGACTTCGAAATACAGCGTCGCCACCCCGGTAAACTGGAAACAGGGCGACGACGTGATCATCGTGCCCACCGTTTCGGACGAAGACGCGAAGCAGAAGTTCCCCGGCGGATGGAAGACCTTAAAACCCTATCTGCGAATTGTGGCGCAGCCGGGCAAGGAGAAAGGCGCGAGCGGTGATTAAGTTCGAGCGACTCATTCCTCGAACAGGTGCGTGAAAACAAAAGGCCCCGGGAGTCGCGTGGAAGCGAAGCACTACACATCTCGCTTCCTCGAGGTTCCCGGGGCTTTCACTCAATTGGGTTGGTAGAATTTGGAAGGGTCCGGCCGATCAATCGCCGCTTTCAGGAGCTTGCTTCAACTTCCGCTTTGCTAGTTGCTCCCTTACGCCTTGAGTGTATAGCTTGAGGAATTCCAATATCGACAATGTCTGCGGCGCCCCTTCGTAATAAAACGTGCAGGCGTTTCCGACCTCGCGCTGCAGCAATCGCAAGTCCATCGGGTCGAGCGGAAACTTCAAGCAGGCCTGCGGGGCATAGGGCGTCGTATAGATCGAACAGCGGGTGTTAAACGGGCCTTCGTCCACAAAGAAGGGACATTGAAATTGAATCTTGCAACACAGACCACAACGATTACACTCCCCGCGTTGATAGGCCTTGTAACGATACAGGATGTTATCCGGCAGCATGTTTGACAGAATCGTCCGGCGAAGCGCTCCCCAGGTGTGAATCGAGAACGGCGCGTGCGCAACCTTCTTGGTCACTGCAAGAGTCATCTGCCAGTAGATCCAGCGGCGCGACGGCACCTCGCTGGGAAGGCTATCAGCTTCAGGCTGTTTCGTGATGATGTTATCGAAGACGTAAAGGACTCGACTGCCCGGCTTCTTCTCTTGGGTCATTATTGATCCTCGTTTTCAAGGAGACGATTGAGACGCGCATTTTGACGCTGCGCAGGATTGATTATCTGAAGTTTTCGTCCAACAAGCGAAGCCGCCAGGGTAGTGCTTGAACGAGCTGCATGGTATCACAAAGCAATTAGAGGGCAAAACGGCTAGCAAACGGCTGCCCGGGCTTAGCGCAAGTGCTAATCCTGTACGGGCGGCCCTCGGTGGCGGCCCTTCTGCGAAAATCGTTTAGGCGAGAGGGAGGGTCACCGCCCGTGCAGGATTGCCGCAAACTCCGCTGCCTTGTTTCCCCGAAATTAGTCGGCGATCGCCTCGGCCAGTTCCGGCACACCAGCCGAAAAATACGTTGCGTCCGGATGATGAAACACAAGCGCCGAGACGCTCGCTTCCGGCTCCATCATGAAGCCTTCGGTCAGTTCAACCCCGATCTCTTCGGGGCGTAGCAAGCGGAAGAGCTCGGCTTGCAACTCCAAATCGGGACACGCCGGATATCCAAATGAATAGCGCTTGCCGCGGTAGCGGGCCTGAAACAGATTCTGCCGCGCAAGATCCGGCGGGTCGGGAAACCCCCAGGCCGCGCGAAGTCGCGAGTGTAACCACTCCGCAGCCGCTTCAGCCGTCTCGAGCGCCAACGCTTGAAGCGCGTAGGACCGCAAATATTCGCCCGCCTGTTTTGCTTGTTCCGCAAGCTCTCGAACGCCTTCGCCGGCGGTCGTGACGAACAACGCTATGTGATCCCGTCGGCGAGACGAGTCCCCGAGCAGCGCGGGCAAAACCAGGTCGCTCAACGCCAGCCCGTCGTCCTTAAGCTGGCGTGGAAATCCGAAGGTCGCGATCGGGTTGTCGACTGCATCCCGCGGCTCGAACGCGGTATTCGATGATCGGTCGAATAGGTGAATCTTGTTGCCGCCGGATTCGGCTTCGAAGAATTGCCACACAACCCTCACCCGCATCGCTCCGGCGCGGCACTCCGCCTTCACCTTTTCGATCTTCTCTTCAAGCCCGACAGCGCGTTTATCACCGGCGGCAAGCAGATCGGTGAATCGTCCGTGCAAACCCATATGCCGCCCGTAAAGCATCTGCGGATTGATGTAGCTCCACACCTCGTCGAGGTCGCGGACCTCTTCGACGTGCCTGTCGAGATCAGGCGGCGCCGGGATCGGAATATCCAGCGAGACCTTCGAGCTGCGTTGCTCGCTTTCAGAAACGGGTGCCGATACACGCGGCACAACGCCGAGGTCCCTTTCAAGCAGACCGGCCTCCAGCTTCGCGCGAGACTCCGGATCCATCACTCTATTCAGGATGTCGAGCCCGTTCATGGCGTCGTTGGCATAGACCACCGTGCCCCCGTACGCCGGCGCGATCTTTGTTCTGGTGAACCGGTCAGACAACGCGGCGCCGCCTACGAGCAAGGGTCGATCGATACCCGCGTCCTTCAAGTCCTCGGCGGTCAATACCATTTGTTGGGCCGACTTCACCAGCAAACCGGAGAGACCGATCGCATCCGGGTTGTGCTCTCGCACCGCCTGGATCAGGACTTCGGGAGGCACTTTGATCCCCAGGTTGACGACCTGGTATCCGTTGTTCGACATGATGATGTCGACCAGGTTCTTGCCGATGTCGTGAACGTCGCCTTTGACGGTGGCCAGAATGATTCGGCCGCGGCTGCTGTCGGCCTTCTTCTCCATAAATCCTTCGAGGTAGGAAACCGCAGCCTTCATCGCTTCGGCGCTCTGAAGCACTTCGGCGACGATCAGCTCATTGTTGTTGAACAGCCGTCCGACCTCGGCCATGCCGGTCATCAGCGGGCCGTTGATGATGTCCAACGGCGCTGCTTCTTTGAGCTTGATGTTCAGGTCGTCTATCAGTCCTTCCTTTGTTCCTTCGACGATGTAGTTGGAAAGCCGCTCGTCCAACGGAAGATCGCTGGCTTTCTTTTTCTGCCTCGAACTGGCGCTGCGGAAGTGTGCTGCGAACCGGGCTATTGGATCCTCACCGCGATTCCACAACAGATCTTCAGCGAGCCGGCGCTCTTCTTCAGGGATAGACGCGTAACGTTCAAGCTTTTCGGAGTTGACTATCGCGAGGTCAAGACCAGCCTTCGTGCAGTGATAAAGGAACACCGAGTTCAACACCTCGCGGCCAGCATCCGGCAGGCCAAACGAGACGTTGCTGATGCCGAGGATCGTCTTGACGTAAGGTATTTCTTGTTTAATCAGCCGTACGCCTTCGATCGTTTCTATCGCACTGCCGACATAGTTGGAGTCGCCGGTTGCGCACGGAAAAACGAGCGGGTCGATGATGATGTCCTCGGTGCGAATGCCGAAGTCTTCATTGAGCAGCTTGACCGATCGCCGCGCGATCTCGAGTTTGCGTTCGCGGGTAATAGCCTGGGCTTGCTGCTTGTCTTCGTCGATGCAGCCGACTATCAAGGCAGCGCCGTACTTGCGCGCGAGCGGCGTGACTCGCTCGAACTTGTCAAGCCCGTCTTCCAGGTTAATCGAGTTTATGATCGATTTGCCCTGGCAGTATGTAAGCGCGCGCTCGATCGCCACCGGATCGGTTGTGTCGATCATGATCGGCGCCTTGACCACCCGGATCATCTTTTCGTAAAAGCGATCCACGTCGTAAAGTTCTTCGCGGTCGGCATTTTGAAGGTTTACGTCGCAGACTTGCGCGCCGCCTTTCACCTGTTGACGTGCGATCTCCGCCGCCTCTTCATACCGTTCCTCGGTGATCAGGCGTTTGAACTTTCGCGATCCGACTTCGTTGGTGCGCTCGCCGACGATCAACGGGCGCTGATCGTCGCTGGCTTCGACAAAGTCGATCCCGGAAAACAGAGTGCGATGATGCGTCGCGGCAACGCGCGGGCGCTTGCCTTGGACCATCTGCGCAAGCGCGCGGATGTGAGCCGGCGTCGTCCCGCAACAGCCTCCCACAAGGTTGATCCAGCCGTGATCCACGAAGCGCTCGAGCGTCGAGGCCATGCTTTCAGGAGTCTCAAGGTACAAACCATCTTCATTGGGTAGCCCTGCGTTTGGTATGCATGACACGCGAGTCTCAGCCAGGGCGGCGAGGCTGCGGATTCGATCCGTCATGAACTCAGGCCCGGTCGCGCAGTTCAGCCCGACCGACAGCAGCTCGGCGTGCATCACCGAAGTAAGAAACGCTTCGACCGTCTGGCCCGCGAGCATCGTGCCCATGGCTTCGATCGTACCCGAGACCATAACCGGTACTTTGAATCCAAGCTCGTAAAATAATTGCGAGATGCCGATGAGCGCGGCTTTGACGTTGCGAGTGTCCTGCTGTGTTTCGACTATTAGAATATCAGCTCCACCCGCGACCAGCCCCGCAGCCTGATCGTGGAAAGCTTCGATGAGTTGATCGAAGGTGACGCCGCCGGTGACCGAGATAGCCTTGGTGGTTGGTCCCATCGAGCCAGCAACGAATCGCGGTCTGTTTGAAGTCGACAGTTCGGCAGCGGCTTGCCGGGCGAGTCGGGCAGCGGCCTCATTCAGCGTGTGAACGTTATCCTGGAGCCCGTACTCGGCCAAAACGATTCCGGTGCCGCCGAAGGTGTTGGTCTCGATGATGTCGGCGCCCGCTTCGAGATAGCCTCGGTGAATGTCCAGCACAACGTCCGGACGGGTGAGAACAAGGTTCTCGTTGCAACCCTCAAGATGTGCTCCGCCGAAATCGTCGGCCGTCAGGTGACGAGCCTGAATCGCAGTGCCCATCGCGCCGTCAAGCACGAGTATTCGCTCGGCGAGCAGAGCTTCGAGCAACTGTATTGATTGTTGTCCGTTCATCAAACTTGTACTAACCGCCCTCGGCGACTCTTCTTCCTAAGCGAGGGAAAAATCGGGAGGCCACTCCTCCGACATCAGCCTTGCGGCGGCTTCTCTTCGGCAGCCTTCTTCACATCGGGCGACTTCTCATCTTTTCCGCTTTGGGTTCCGATCAACTGCTTGATTGCCGGCTTTCGTTCACGAGCCACCGCGGCCATCGTATAATAGGCTGACTCGAATGCGGTCTGGCTCATAGTCATCGCGCCGTTCACCAGGTACTTGTAGCCGATGTCCTCGTCGCCATCGACGAAGAAACTACCAATCGTTATCGCATCATTAGCGGCGAGCAGATACTTATAGACTTCTTCTTTGTTCGCAGCGTCCTTCAAGCTGCCGAAGTTGTAGATATAAAACCCGACCAGGTTCCGTCTGCGATCATTCACCAGGACAATTGTGATCCTGCCGCCTCTCGCCTCGCTGTAGTTGGAGACGACCATGTCTGCTGTGCTTTTGCTCTCATCCACAGTCGCGCCGGTGCGTTGCAGATACTGCTTGATGCGATCCGCAAACGTTAACCTGGGAGCAGGCTTGGGAACCTTGGGCGGTTGCACCTGCTCCGGTCCTATCTGCTGTGCGCCGGTTTGGCCCCCCATGAGGCTGACCGCGAGCAGCACAGTTGCGATCAGATTCTTATTCATCGCGCCTACCTTTGCCGGATGCTGTGGTGTCCGTTCGCACCGGCGCTTATCAAGCTCGCTGGACTCCCGAGCCGCAGGCTTTACTCCTTACGCATATGCTCTTCGAGTATGGGTGTGTATTCATCCGCGATTCGCAATAATTCAGTCACACCAACCCGAAACGCGTCGTAGCCGAGACCATTTTCGGTGGTGAAGGTGAAACGCGCGCCTATGTCTCCTTGACCATCGATGAAGAACGTCGCGAACGCCCGGTGATTGGTTTCCAACAATCGCTGAAGCAGTTTCTCACGATCGGCCGCGCGGGCGAGACTGAAATACCGTCCGCGAAACTTGGGATAGGCCGTCAGAACCAGCGAATGACCCGGGCGAATCTCGACATACAGGTCGAGCCGTTCGGCGTGCTGGTTTTGTGTGCGCGGAACGACCAGCGCATCCGGGTTCTTAGGATGAGGCACGTGTCGCAGCCCCATCTTCTCAAGGTATCCGCGCAGCGTCTGCGTCGTCACGCCACTCTGTTGGCCCGCCGCGCTGACCGCGAGCGCAGCGCCACACAATAAGACCGTCAATAACAAGGTTGGTATTCGCTTTGTCATAATCAGAGCAACTCCGATTCAATCCTCCACTGCCGGTTTCGACCGGGCGCGGTCGGTTTAGCCCAAGCTCTTCAACCTATCACCGGGGATGACGGGGTTTCAAGACGCGACGACTGTTCAATCAACCCGGCCCAATTCTGAAACACCGAATCTCCAATCAGTCAACGTGATCGGAAACCAACCGATCTCCTTCTTTTTCCCTTTCCTGACTTCCGCGCCTAGAGCCGAGGCAAGCAATTGGCTTCCGAGGCAATATTTGGCATGGGTTTGTGGGCTCTGGTTTGTGGTTTCTGGTTCGCAGATTACCAACTGTTACACAAACTCCAACTCTTAAACCAGAAACCAGAAACCCTTCACAAAACGCTAAACACATCCAACGCGTACTGAACTCTGCCGAAAGGCGCCGACACCTGAACACCTTGAACGATATCTTTCACTTCGAGCAGAGTTTCGCGCGCGATCGCCAGTCCTTCCTCACGTGCCGCGTCCTTATCGGTGATCCGCTGCATCCGTTTTAGCACGGAGTCGGGCACGACGACGCCAGGCACTTCGTTGGCGAGAAATTCCGCGTTGCGATATGAGACAAGCGGCCAGATTCCGGCTATCAGCGGAATGCGGCAATGCTCGATTCGTTTCAGGAAACTCTCGAGCTGCTTCACATCGAACGTCGGTTGGGTGATGGCGAACTCCGCTCCGGCTTCCACCTTCCACTCGAAGCGCCGCAGTTCGTAGTCCATATCAACCGCGCACGGGTTCACGCCGACGCCGATGAAAAACGACGTCGGTCCACCTATCGGATTACCACCGATGTCCAACCCGTTGTTGAGCCGGTTTACCATATTCACAAGCCCAATCGAATCAATATCGAAGACCGCGGTCGCCTCCGGGTAGGGCCCCATCTTCGGAGGGTCCCCCGTAATGATCAAAAGGTTTCTCAAACCCAGAGCAGCCGCCCCCAACAGATCGCTGGTCATTCCCAGCAGATTTCTGTCGCGGCAACAGTAGTGCACGACGGTCTCGATTCCGACGCGTTGCTCGATCAGCGTTGAGACTGCGAGAACCCCCATTCGCGACTGGGCGCGAGGTCCGTCGGGGACGTTGACCGCATCGACGCCCGCTTCCTTTAAGGTGCGGACCCCCTCGAGCATCCGGGACGGGTCGCAACCTTTGGGCGGCACTATCTCGACCGAGGTGACGAATTCTTTTGCGCCAATCTTCCTCGCAAGTCGTGAGCGCTCGTGGCAAGGGACCACCTGTACATCGGCTGGTTTCTCGTCTGGAACGAACACCCGCACGGTCGATCTGCCTGGCGAAAGCGCTGCAACAGCGTTGGCGATCTCCTTGATATGCTTCGGGGTGGTGCCGCAGCATCCGCCGACGAATTTCGCGCCCGCCTGAATAAGCCGTTTGGCGTACTTGGCCATGTACTCTGGCGACGCCATATAAAACATTCGGCCATCGACCTGCCGCGGAAGACCGCCGTTTGGTTGAGCCGCCAGCTTGCGTTTGGTCACCACTCGCATCTTCTCGATCGCTTCGAGCATGGTGTGCGGACCGACAGAGCAGTTAAGCCCGATAACATCGGCGCCACACTCATCCAGTTGGGTAGTGAAGGTTTCAGGCGCAGTGCCGTAACTGGTGTTGCCGTCGGTCTGAATTGTCATCTGCGCTACGAGCGGCAGATCGGTTAACGACCTTACCGCGAGCACTGCTTGTTGAATCTCGGCGACATCGGAAAACGTTTCGAGGACGAACAGATCGACGCCGCCTTCAAGCAGCGCTTCGGCGTGTTGTCGAAAGATGGTCTGCGCTTCTTCGGCTGAAGTCGGACCATACGGCTCGATGCGGATACCGAGAGGGCCGATGGCCCCGGCGACAAAGGCCCGATCGCCGGCAGCCTCGCGAGCTATCAGGGCTCCCGCGTGATTGATGTCGAAAGCCTTGTGCTCCAACCCGTAGCCGGCCAGTTTCACGCGATTGGCGCCGTATGTATTGGTCTCGATGATGTCGGCGCCGGCTTTTACATAGTCGCGTTGAATGGCCAGCACCAGATCTCGGCTTGCGAGGTTCAGCTCGTCGTAGCAGCGATTGATGTACACGCCTCGCTGGTAGAGCATCGTGCCCATCGCTCCGTCGAAAACGTAGACCCGATCATCGGTGACTGCATTTCGGAAATCTTTCATAGTCTCTTGTGCGCTGCTCGAGCGGCTTCCGGCTAAAGCCGGTACTCAAAACACTTCGATAAGCCGGCTAAAGCCGGTACTCAAAACACTTCGATAAGCCGGCTAAAGC
>JBASRM010000370.1:0-1540 GCA_049273835.1 Blastocatellia bacterium
ACATCGCGCAGGCCGAAGAGGTTCTGGTGCGGTCAGCGCTGGCAGGCTCAACTCAAAAAGGCGCGTTCGACCTTTCAAATCGTAGCGCGAATGATATTGCTAACGCATTCGATAGCCAGCACGAGGAACTGGCCGGGATCGTCTCCAAGCTAACCGCTGACCAGTGGAGACAAGAAGTAGAATTCCATGACAGAAGGCTTCGCCGCGGGGTGTTGCTTTGGTTCGTTACCGAGCATGAGATCCATCACCGCGGACAGTTGTTTACCTACTACCGGCTTGCCGGTATCGAGCCCCCGAATCTGCATGAGTGAACCGACTACAAAACCAGGACGTGACGCCAGGAAATCGCCAGCAACCTTACCCAAGGGTCGTAAGGACAACTCGTCTGCCGGCAGCGGGGTCACCGGTTTTGATAAGGTGTTTGAGAAAATATACCGGCTGGTTATCCGTATCCCGCGCGGGCGGGTGATGACCTATGGCCAAATCGCGCGCTTGCTTGAAGAGCGATACAGCCCGAGGCTCGTCGGTTGGGCGATGCACGCAACGCCGCGCGACGAGCGCAATATCCCATGGCACCGCGTCATCAATTCGCGCGGAGGGATTTCGACCGGCCGCGTTATCTTAACCCAACCCGACCTTCAACAGTTGATGCTCGAAGCGGAAGGCGTCGTGTTCGATGAGCGAGGCCACGTCAATTTGGGCGTATATCAGTGGTCCCCCAGACAAAGGGCGGCTCGCGCGAAAATCAAATCGCTCAAAGAGAAGATCGGCGGCGAGAGCGGAAGGGCCAGGGTGAAGGCAGGCAGGGTTAACAAGACCGCTTCAATGCATCGAAAAAAGACTCGAGGAAAAGAAAGATAGACGATGGAAATCACTCCCGAACGATGGCGGCTCATCCGTGAAAAGTTCGAAGCCAATCACTTCCCTCGATCGATGGGAATCGAACTCGATTCGATTGAGGCAGGCCGTGCACGACTCACCCTCGACGTAAAACAGCAGCACTTGCAGCTTGCCGGCATCATGCACGGCGGCGCGATCGCAACCTTGATCGACACCGCGGTGGCCTTCGCGATAGTTGGCGCGTCCCAGCCTGACGCGCGTTTTACAACGATTGAAATGAAGGTGAACTACCTGAGCGCGATTCGCGAAGGACGAATAATCGCCGACGCGAAGCTGATTCGTGATGGACGCCGAATCGTAGTCGCCGATTGCGATGTATTCGACTCGCAAGGGCGGCTGGCCGCCAAAGGGCTTCTCACCTATATGCGGCTAAACGAAAACAAGCCCTAATCGACGCAGAAGATGCTTCAGCGGGTACCTCCCACTTAGTCGTCATCGCGCCTCATTCAAGGCGATGCTTTCGCCGGCGACCGGTGATCGCTACAATGAACAAGTGGCGGGCGCGCTGCGGCCCGCCGATATTAATTATTAGCGAGCAGCTTCTCGGCGATTATCGTTTATGACTCCGCTTCGCAAGCTCATCAACTACTTCGCGCCTTACAAGCGCATCATTGTCATCGGCACCTTGTCCGTGTTCATG
>JBASRM010000371.1:0-10514 GCA_049273835.1 Blastocatellia bacterium
GGACAGCGGAACGGAACTTTTTCTTCCTGAAGGCCCGCTTGATTTTGGGAACAAGAGCGGGCGGCTTTTGGGAACCATTCGGGCGGCGATAGCAGGACTTGAGAGAACCGAAATCCTTGAGCGTGTATGGGCCGCTAAAGAGGCAAAGCGCCGGGCCGGCGGTTTTGCTCAGTCTCGCGTTTGTTTGCCCTACGGTGTCAACTACGACGGAGCAGTATGGTCGTATACGGCTGAATCTGAGCGAGTGCGCGAGGCGTTTCGGTTGCTGCTAGCAGGAGAATTAAGTTATCGAGAACTTGGCCGGAAGGTGGGTATCGAGGCCACGAACTTGCGAGTCATCTTGAGAAACGAAATCTACGCTGGCTGGAGGGTGATTGATAAGCAGCGCGATACATCCGCGTCTGCGCGCCGAACAAGAGCGGACGGACGCCAGGGTGATCGGCCGAAAATCACCCGAGCAGCGGAGGATATTATCAGGCTCAAAGTAATCAACGTCCCGCTGATCAGCGAAGAGCGACTCTATCTGGCATACTCCTTAGTATGCATTCGCCCAATGACCGCAGTAGCGGACATCGTAGCGACTAACCGTTTGGACCGCTTTTGGACGGTACCCCCTAGAACTCGCATTCACGAGGCCAGGGGTTCGAATCCCCTCAGCTCCACCAATGACATCGGTAGCGGCTCTAACAAGCCGCTTTCGTTTTTTGTTCATCCTTCTCGCCACTCCGGGCGATAGCTTCGCGGTCTGCATCAACCAAGCCAAGCATCACCCAAACATGACGAAAATCCTCGACGTCCTGGGCGAGGGCATCAACTGCCAGTCCCGCGAATCCTCCCCACAGAGCGCGATCAGTCGGACGCCGCCTCCCTTTCCAGCACAAACAGATCAAACACGACAGAGTTGCAAGAGCCGGAAGCCCAAGCGTCGCAGCGATGTTTAGCGGTGTAAAGTGCGCGTCAAAGGGGAACCCCTGGTATGCGCCCGGGTTTGTGCTTAAGCCGCTGCCAAGCAGCGGATGTGCAACCAACGTCGCAAGCGACGATATGGCTGCCTGATAACGGCTCGAATAGACTCGCTCAAAACGAGTTTCAAACGGATGGGAAGGGTTAAGATGGGGCTTCCAGATGGTTGCTGAGACGATGAGAAGAATCGAGACCACCGCAAATGCAGCGGCGACCTTTCTGCGGAGAGGGGTGTTCGCGTAGCGTATCGCCGCCGCCAGAACAAACCCGAGTATGCCGCGCGAAAACGTGAGAAGGACTGTAATCCATAGTGCCGCCAGGGTAACGCGCCGCAACCCGGCTCCGAGTTGTCCATCTCGTCGAGAAACAACCGCGGCTGCGAAGATACAGAAGCTTGCGAGCAGGTTTGGGTTATGTGTGCCTGACTGTACACGCGCATACCACGGCGAAGGCTCGAGCTCGCCGTAAATGCCTATAAACCGCGTGTAGACGCCTCCGTAGAAAAGTAGCAGGCCGGCGGCGGCGGCGGCGGCGGTAAGGAGTGAGGCTATTGCCACAGCGCGGGTGATGCCGCGGGACGCACCGGGTCGCGAGGCCAGATCGGCTGTTATGAAAGCGAGCGCGCACAGCTCTGCAACCCCTAGAAGCTTAGGCGCGCCGGCCTGGGGATTCGGAGAAGCTAAAAACAGAGAAGCGCAGGCGAGTAAGAAATAAGCCGCCAGCGCGACGTGGGTCGCTCGGAGGCGCGGCAAGCCATCCAGCCGCAGTCGGTCAATCAGCCACGCAACACACGTGACGGCGAAAACCGCATCGCTCCATTGAGCATGCTCGTGAAGCCACGGGAAAGGGGGAAACCACGTCCATGGGAGTAGGACGAGAGACGCCAGGTAGAAAGCGAGTACCAGCCGTGACATAGCCGGGAGACTACAGGAGGCCCGCACCCGCTGGCGAGGGTAATATGCGACTAGGGAAGTGCGGCCTCAGGCGAGGGTCTATTCAGTGTCTCGATTTGCGGGCTGGACTTGGAGGACGCAAATCGCAGCAGCCGTACTCCGGCTAACAAGGATGAGACCACGCTGATAATAGTCATAATCAGGGTGATTGTTTGGGACGGCGAAGGTTCGCTGTGAAAGGGACGCGCCAAGGCAGTGGCTAACCCGCCTATCGCCACAAGCGAAACGAAGTAACGCTCCTTGGCTAAGGGATGCGATGTAACAACAATGCAGGCGAAAGGGACCATTATGATAAGATTGCGGCTCCAGTCCCCTAGCAACAAAATAGGCAGAGCAGTGAGCAAGACCGCAAAAGCGAGTTCGTCCCCGGTCATCTTTTCCCGCCTTCTAAATCGAGAGATTAAACTGGAAATTGAAATGAAGAGCGTCGGCCAAAGAGCGCACCAGGACCACATGTAGATCAATTCCGCATATGCGACCGGTCCTCTCAGACGAAAAACGGACCATTGGTATTCAAGCATCAGATGAGAAGAAAACTTCGGCCAACTGCCGAACCCGATGCCCAAACCAGACTGCCGGGTAACCAGCAGGATCACAAGAGCGGTCGCAGGGAGAACCAATCCCAGACAAGCGAGCTTCCTCAATCCTTGGCGATAAGCGTGAAGTGACCAGACAACACCAAGCAACAAACCATACTCTTTCGTCATTGTGGCGATGCAGGCTAGCGCGAGCGCAACCGGCAAGTGGCCTGTGTCCAATGCGGCGATAGTTAAGCACGTAAGTAAAAGCAAGCTCGGATCAACGACCACCGGCGTATAGCCGAAAGTTACCGCCAGCGAGCATCCAAACGCTAACAACAGTGCGCCCTGCCACTCCGGTGAACCCTTACGTCTCCGAATTATTCCGCGCAAAAGAAGCAGTGACGCCAACAATGCCGCCGAAGTCAGTAGCTGGAACGCAGCTGAGGTAGATAACCCGGTAACAGAACCAATCAGGGCCGCAAGGAACGGCGTCGAAATCCGTGTGTTAAAGGGGACGCTTGCTTGTTGGTGTTGCGTCAATTGCAGGTACGCGAAGCTATCCAGGATCAGATGGTTGCGCCCGCCCCCAAGGAAGAAGTGCGCAGCATACACTACGCTGCACATCACCACAGCAATCAACGGGAGAGACCCTAAAAGGGCTCGAGTCCCGCGACGCGCGCTAACCAGGGACTCCGATGGGCCTCCGTCTGCCAAGTTTTGCATAGGTGGTCAGCTTCTAGGAAAGTGCGGCGTCCATTTGTGGCTTAATCGATAGCCCTACGGCTCCAAGCACACCGAACCAAACATGAGAACCGTTTGAAGCGCGTTAGCCGGACCCGGCGGCAAGGGGCTCAAACCTGTCGCGTCGAGACGGCGTTCCCCGTGAGATCGATTACGGTCTTCGAGGCACATCGGAAGAGCGCAGAAGTCTGCGCGCTCATTGAGGTTTAAATGTGGGTTTATTGGGATTAGCAGACTGTGGCTGGCGGAGACCCGAGGCTTGGCAGCCTCATAGTGTTATCGTCGTCATACTGCCAATGATTGGCGCGACGGCATTTCCAATGTTGAATCGAGGAAGATTGACTTGAAAAGCATTGAACGCCGGATTTCATCGTATAGCTTTTCTAATTTCTCCCCCAGACTTCTAGCATCTTCAGCCGAGACCTCGTCTTCAAACGCGACCTTAGTTTGCTCGACGCTCCGACCCTCGAGTAAGCAATGGAGGACAAACAGATAATCATCATCAATGCCTTCGATGCCCATTACGTTGGGCTCCGGCGAACCGCCTACTCTAGTATTCGCGAGTTCTTCAACCCAGTCGACGATAGTATCAACCGGGTCGTTCTCTGGATAACGCTGTCTCACCAAATCAAGAACCTTCGCTCTATCCGGTACATTTAACAGCAACGCGAGGAAGAACCTGTGTTCGTTGCTCGTAATTTGTCCGCGGCGATAGATTAGATTCTGTTCTCTTCTTGCTTCCTCGAAGACAGGCAGGATGAAATCAACAAGTTCTCCATGCCGGCGACGTGCTATTTCCACAAGAGATTCAAACCGCTCTTTCCCCGTAGAGAGACCAAAAGCCCTTTCCAGTCGATCATTCATAAGTGGACCATAGGCGACGTCCAGGACGGAAAACGCGGTCTGAAAATCTGAACAAGAGAGTAATTCGCCAATTAACTCATCAGCCTGCGGATGTTTTATGTTCAAGAGGAGCGCGGCGCTTTGGAGTCTCTTGATCATTGTTTCTTCTTGATAAAACGGATCCACCGCCAGGCGAGGCTTCTGATACTTATACTGCGGAAAGTAGCTCGGGGTTTGGCGGGTTCTGATGATCAATGTTGCCGAGGGGCGATCGAGGTGAAACAAGGCGTGAACGTACTGCATACCAGGCAGTATCTGTCGAACGTCGCCCTCACCTAATAGTTCGACCTCATTTAGTGTTATTCGGCCCGCCGAGAGGTGGGCATTTATTTTACGCGTCTCCTCAAAATCATATCGGCTGAGGATACTTGAACCCAGGAAAACCTGAAAAGCCCCGCAAAAAGCGTGCTGGTGTATGCTGGTCGTCCCATCCACCCAGTAATAGACGTCGATGTAGAATCTGGGGCCGCTGTACAGGGTTATGGGAGGGTTACCGAACATCGCGGGAACATCCTGCTGCGCGGGCAATTGCGGAGTGGTGTTGACCCAGCGGATGATCTCCCACGGGTTGACCCACTTGTTTGGATTGGTTTCACTCAGCGCTTCCGCCGCGATTTCGGGAAAAGCTTCCTCATCATAATTCCGATCCTTCCAACGTTGTTCTACCAATGAGCCGAGTTCCTGAAAGAATTGCATACAACGTTCCTATACGGATCCGGAACCGGCCAACGCTGCGAATGGCATCACAGCGCGTCTAGTACCGGTTGGCATTTGTGCAAAATCACAGTGCCCCAATAAAGACACTGCCTGCCAGATACGGGGCCCGCCTGGGGTCGAGCACACAATCGATAGCTCAAACCCGGCGCGGGGCCCTCAAACTCAACACTGGCGGTGATAGGAGCGCACGGGATCACAATCCCTGCCACGTCAACAGGCCCATCGCTCATTCGCGTCAGCGATGCCAAACAACAAGTCTCCCAGGCCCAAAATCTAAGCCACCTGCAAAAGCGGAGCCCGTCCCGCGTTAGACACAGGGCGCTCCCAAGCTTGCCCTCCACCCTTTGGACGGTTGATCGCCGGGGTTCGGAACGTCGCCTGGAAAGTTGTTGAAACACGCGTCACAACCAACGGTAGGAGCAAGGAAGTTCCCCGCGCCAGTACTGCAGCTGGCATTACCAAAGCAGCAGCCGGGAACAGTGGCGCAAACAGGTGGACAGGTGTTTGCCCTGTTACCAGTACCCCCGAACGAAGTACATGCGATGCACTCTGGAGGCACCGAAGCTGCGGCCGCCGGTGTTGGCGTGACAATTGACATGACGACGGGGACGGCGAGCAAAGCTCCAAAACCGAGGCGACGAACCGCACTCCGGCGGGACATCCCGGCTTTTGCTTCCGGCAGCACGATCCGCTCCTGTAACAATTCAGCCTTGCTGAGTTTGTTCAATGCGAACCAGACCGCGTCTTCAGTCACCGGCGTCTCCCACTCTTGTTGCATCATCTTGGCGATCTCGTCAGCCGTTGTCTGACCATCGCAATGTCTCCAGATGAAAGCAGCAGTTTTGTTAAGGCAGTGAGCCTTGTGGCTTTTGAGGTCGTATACCAGCACCTCGTCCGGCAAGTCCTGAACCACCAGCTCATCATTGCGCGCCTGAGCCGCAGGATTTTCGGTTGTTTTTTTCATGCCTATCTCCTTTTCGAGCGTAAACCTTGTTGGTCCCTACGAGCGAATGTTACATCTGTCTTGAAATGCTTCCGATATCCCAATCGCATCCACCACGTTTGAGAGTTTCTACCCTTCTAGGATTACCCTGGCTGTGTCTCGCGCTTCACCGCGGAACCCTTTGAACGCGGTCGCCTCCGACACAACGCCACGCAAGGTCGGAATGACCACTTCTGGTTTCCTCCTCGCGGGTATGGTGTTGGCCAGCAGCTCCAGGACTGCTTGTCCCGCCGAAAGCTTTTTGGGTCGCCAATGGGCGCCAGCCTGATATCGGCAAACTACCACCTGGCCGACCGGTAACGGCTTGATCCCGGTGATGCCACCGATTTCCTCCGCCGGGGTCTTCTTCTGTTTGGCCGAGCCGTTACGAATCGCCAGCGGCTCCGGGTAAGGATGTACACGCCCAAACGTATCGAGGACTGCGTATTCGTCCGAATAGTATGTCGCTCCCGCACATACGAGTTCCGCCACAAGACTTGTCTTTCCGCTCATACTCCGACCGGGAATGATGATGGCTTTTCCTTGCCATCCGACGACTCCGGCGTGCACAAACACCCGGCGTCGGGCCATCTCAGCGACGTACATCTTAAGACGCACCTGAAAAGCTTCTAATATTGTTTTCAGACTTCTCGATTTCAGTGTGGTCTCCTGGCTATCCAAAAGCACATGTGAGCCATGGCTTCTAGAACTGCCTGTACCCAAACGAAAAGAAAACATTCGCTCGACGGATGCTACCGACGTAGGCTTCCACAACGGGGGGGCATAATCAAGAATCCGATCCAACAGTTCGTGCCTGTTCGTGCGAATGCCAATGCGAACTCCGAAAGCGATGATAGACCTGCCCGCTCGCCAATCCGCAGTTCCGTCACCCTCAGGACCGGTCGCCATCGTTCTGGCATAAGGCATAAATGTCGGTGAAGCGTAATTCATCTTTGGACTCAAAGGGTCGACGCTATAGGCAATTCCACTTTTCGAACTCCGGCGAGTGCTAAAACATTGGGAAGTCCAACCGCCACGATTGAAGCGATTCTGCCGTCGCGATCGATCAATACCGCCGAAGGGGTTAAGCTCGTGCCAAAAAGCTGGCCGACCTTAAATTCCCTATCGTGTAGAAACCGGGCGCTGAAGTTCCTGCTCGCTTCTTCGATTCTCTCTGGATCACCCGAAGCGACGAATACAAGTCGCGGCGCGCCCTTTGGCGGTTTCTTTTCCCATCTCGTGACGTCTTCGGACATTGCTCGACAATGTGGACATCCGGGATCCCAGAACAAGAGCAGAGTGTCTCGACCCCGGAAGTCTTTGGTGCCGACGGCTTCGCCTTGCAGGTCAACAATCGAAAAGTCAGGAGACGGGTCACCAACTCTAAGGGGTGATTTCCCCTCTGAAATCTGAGGTCCGTGGTGTGACCTCGCTCCGTTGCCTGCGGTAGCCCGCGCGTCTTCGCCAACCGTCTCGGCGACCAGCGCACGGATTGCCTCGTCACCGTAGGCCACGCGGCTGGCGATTCCGCCGTAACGACTGACAAAGACGGCAGCCGGTGTCCACTTAACTAGATAATCCTCCGCAACTGAGTGCTCGCCCTGCAATAACAAATGCCGGGCTGCATACTTCTCAACTCGTTCCTGGTTGTCCTTCAGCGTACCTTTGCTTATAAGTGCAAGGGTGAGTTGATTACTGTATTCACGCTCCCAAACCTTTACGATCGGCAAAAGCGTCTCACACGGAACACAGTTAGGACTGACGAAGAGGAGCAGAAGCGATTTGCCGCGGGCAAGCAGATCGTCCAGAGTGACCGGCCCTCCCGCTATGGATGCAAGTGAGAAACTCGGAGCTGGCGCTCCAATGGGAAGCCCCTCTAGCGGCGGGGCTGCATCTTTGCGCTCAACTGGAGGTTCGGCATAATCCTCGTCAACCACCTTCTTCATGGCTTCAACCGTCGCCAGAACAGCCGATTGCTGGGTCAGGAGCCGGCGAAGATACACAACCGCCGAAGCAAGTAGAGCGACCGCGATACCGCCAAGGATGAGATTAATCAGTTCGCCTGTCCTTAGTGCGGCAAGCCAGCTTACAGCGCTAAGCCCCGGATCGTTTTTCCCAAGCACGACGATGACGCCGGCTATTGCGATCAGGGCGAGGTTGCGTGTGAACGTCAGCCAACTAACCGGCTCTGAGTGAAGCTGCCCAAAGCAATGGCAATCGGGTGACTTGCCGCGCGCCAGATTGACAGCGATCCCGACAGCAAACATGAGCAACAGCGCAAACGCAGCTATCGATCCCACCCAAGCAGTATTTACCGGAATCAACGCCATCGCTATCAAAATCTCGGCGAAAGGCAAGCACCAAGCCAGCGGCGTCGCAAGCTTGTCGGGAACGCCAAAACCAATAATCGCTCGTCGCGAGCCGGAAACGTCAGCGACTTTTGCGATTCCAGCTACGCCGAAAACCAAAGCAAGAAAAACTCTTGCGAAAAGTAGAACCATCTCCATATCAACCCCGATGCTGAATGGCACGCGATGTTCCGATGAGTTCCGATCCCAAAGCGACACTCCGCGAAATCACGTGTCCGATCTGGAACGGAAGTCTGGGCACCCAGTTTAACGGACCGCGCAACGTCATCGTCGCCTCGATTGGGTTCGGCCAGTGACTGAGCAGCTCTTTGGGCAACTCGCTCAATAATCTGAAGGGCTGACGTAACATCGCATGCACTTGGCGCGGGGATCGAAAAGGAATTCCCCAGTCGCGCAATACTGCCTTAGTCAACCACCTCGGGAGCTTCTGTTCCTGATTCGCAATGGGTGTACGTTCTATGTCGACCCCTAGCAGACATGAAGCAAGTCCGATGGCGCAGGCAACCCACTCTGCCTCACGTCGCAAACCACCCAGACAACGATCCCAGTCAAACTCGTTCGTGCGCGACTCCAACGCCACCGCGATGTCGCATAGCCAAAGCGGGCGCACCGCGCCATGACGCAACAAGTGCATGCATAGGTAGCGCAGGTTGTCCTCCGGGCAAAGAACTCGTACGTTGATATCACCCAGCTTCACCAGCCGCGAGCAGGCGAAAATGTCGTCGGTGCGATGATCATAGAATTTGCCGAACCCGACGTGTAAGTCCACATTGGTTCCAAGGCCTTCAATACCCTTCAGCGCCTCTTTTGCCGTCTTGTAGTGATCCGGTAACACGCACAGATCAAGGTCGTCGTATGGGCGCATGGCCACTTCAGGATAGAGCCGGGCAATCGACCAACCTTTCACCAGCATCGGCTCTATGCCAATGTCGCGCAGGAACGGAATCACGTGCTTCAAACTACGTTCGTGGAGGGCCGCTTGAAGAGACTGGAGGCGGTAGGCCTGGTGAAAATGATCAGCCGCAGACGAGAATCTTAGTTCTGACTGTCGAACTTTGCACCAGGCGAGGCCTGCCGCGCCAGATTTCAGCAAAAGTGTAGAAATCTCTTCCAGTTCGCGCGCCGTGTTCGTTGGCGCCGCAGGCGAGGATCGCCAAGCTCCGGCAAGCGCTTGCGCAACCAGCTCGCCGCGCAATGATTTCGACTGCGCGCCTTGGTTATGGTTTAACATTGCCGTTACCGCTCTCAGGTGAGATCAACAAGTATAAAATGCCTCACCTGAGTACCATGCCTTTTGACCCTAAAGAGGTCGAAAGGTACCCGTGAGGTAACAACTCGGCCCGCCGAACGCTTTTTACGGGCAAACGTAGTTCAACAACCTGGTTGAACACGCACTCCTCGCCGTTATAACACAGCACCCCGGCATTCTTATGCAGCCGGGGTGCTGACTGATGAGTTTCTCTAGCAAGGGAGCAGCGAGTAGCTCCTAAGGTTGTAGCTGGCTGAGCACGGGAGGATTGTCGTTGACGAGCTCCCTCGCAGGGATGGCGATTGCCCCCAGCAGCGCCCACAGAAGTATCGGATAATGGTCCTCAAGGCAGTAGACCTTGAATACAGCGTCACCGGTCGCGGTAACCTCGGTCGCGTTGTCAAACTCTTTGTGATCCCCGGGCTTGAGGATCTTCTCTTTGCCCTGACCATACTTCACCAACGCTTCGCCTTTAAAGACCCTGACGTCGACTTCTCTATCCGACTTCAGGACTCCCACGTCGCTCATGTTGAGGATCTTTACGAGTCCCGACACGCCGGCCGGCAAAACGAGTGTTACGCCCTGGCCGCATTTATCGAGAGTGGCCTGAATAGAGTTTGGCGTCATTGTCAACGTAATGGCTGTGATTGGATCAAGTTCGACCCGGCCCGGCGCTCCAAGCTCGATCACGGCGTGCCCGCCCGTTCGAGTTTGAATCACGCTCCCGTCAGTCACGGTAGCCCCGGTCTTAGCTTCGTTGCCGTTTACCAGAACCGGTCCGTGTGCCGTCAGCGTTCCCGTAATCGCTTGCGAAACAAGCATACTGTCAGTTATTTCATCGGTTGGTTCGCTGGTTCCGGAAGCCGCAAAAGAACTCAGCGAAAAAGTCGCCGCCAGCGTGAGCGACAGGAAAACGCTGAGCCAGCTTCTGTAATTGATGCTAGTTACTTTCATAGTGCCTCCAGTCTGATCAGAGCCCTCGGAGAAGAAGTTCTCGCTGCCGACGCCAGTCATTCTCGTCCGCAGGGTCTCAAGGTTACGAAATGCTGCTGAGAAAGTCAACTACAATTTGCATTCGGAATCGTAATAGAATTACCTATTTAGGGAGGTTCGGGC
>JBASRM010000373.1:0-3919 GCA_049273835.1 Blastocatellia bacterium
ACCCATTCGTCGAAGACTCTATTATTGAGCGAATCGACGGTTCCGGATTCAATAGGGACGCGGATGGGCGTCTGATCCTGTTTGACAATCAGGTGCAAATCATCGACGACAAACTGATTTATCGACAGGATCCGCAGTCCGGCGTATTCGTTGCGTTTGCCAATAATCCATGGCCGCAGCCGACGGCTAACGACAAGGGCAATTTCAAGTTTTCAGACGAAGAGCGTTTTCCGCTGCACGAGATTGAACGCGGTCCGGACGGGAAGCCGGTCCTCGACAAAGACGGTTTGCAAATGTGGAAGCCCAGGGACCTCCACCTGGGGATGACTACCGTTTTCGAGGCGGCCGTCGCCGCTAAAAACGCCGCCGAGTTCTGGTCCGGGCGCAATGTAGATTGGGGTAAGGTACACGCCGGCATCCTGCCAATTAATAGCCACGCTTTTATCGATTTCAACGCGTTCTACAGCCCGTCGGCAGACGGGTTGTTTTTCGGCGTCGTGCCTCACCGCCTGCCGGGACGCACCGAGATCAAAATGTTCGAGATGGGCACCTCATGGGAGGTCGCCGCACACGAGTCCGGCCATGCGGTGCAGGCCGCGATAAAGCCAAACCGCAACTTCTTGGACATCGGCTACCGAACCTGGGGTGAGTCCTTCGGAGACCAGATTGAAATGTGGGCTTCTCTGCGCGACCGCCGGCGCGCGCGGGCATTGCTTGATGCGACGAACGGCGATCTCAACCAGTCAAACGCATTGACCCGGCTTGGCGAAGTCTTAGGCTCACTGACAGGCGAGGACGCATGCCTTCGAGACGCCTTCCACGATAAAAGGGTCTCCAACACCACACCCGAGCCTCACGATCGCTCGGAGGTGCTGACCGGCGCGGCGTACAAGTTCTTCCTACTGGTGTATGTCGGTCTAAGGGGTGACCACCATATGGGAGCCGAAGGGGCTCTGGAAACGGCGGGGGACATCATGGGTACGTTCCTGCTGCGCTCGGCGGACTACACGCCCGAAAACAACATGACACTCGAGGATGTCTCGAAAGCATATCTCAAGGTGGACAAGGAATTCTTCGGCAGCAGCTACCGGAGCTTGCTTGTAGATGAGTTCACCCGGCGTGAGCTCTTTAATGCTCACTCATTGAACGACTGGCTGGCGCACGAGGCGGCGATGCCCAACATTCGCCTTCCACGGCGGATATCGGAAAAGGCAGTCGACGACATGCTGCAGGCGAGCCTGGACAAGCTCGGCATCGGGCCGGCGTTCGGGCTGAAGCTGCAAAGCATCACTGGCGAGACCGGCTTTGGGCAAACGATAGTGCGAGTTCAGCTAACCGAAGGGCGCGACAGCGATGCAGTCCCGCTGGACAATCATGGGATCCTCGTTTTCCGCACCGACGGCACACTCGCCGATTATCACGGCCCGCTTGCCTCTGATGACGGGTCACAAATGCGGTTGCAGGCTCAGGTAGAAGCGCGATCGCTTGTGGATCGCGCCAAACAGCTCACTCTCGATCATCGGGGTGCGGGACTCTCAATAGCCCGCCGGCCGGATGGGGAAATGACTGTAGAAGCGCGCGTAATGCGAAGCAAGGGATTCTACTGTTGGGTAGATGTGTTCACGCTTGAAAACGCACAGGGCGAGCGTCGCGAGATAATCACTCCTCACGTGCCTCGCAAGATCGGCGGCTTCCAGCCCAGCGGCGTGCAGATCCTCACCGCGAATGACCTCGTCGAGCGATGACGTTCGCTGGTCGAACGATATGAGTCGAACCTATAGCTTGAATGGAGAGATTATTATGCCTAGAAAAAATGCAATCGCTTTCGTTCTTTCCCTGACGATGCTCTTGAGCCCATTTGCACCTTCGCTGATGTCATCGGAGTCGAGCAATCGACAAGAAGAGCCGGGCGAATTTAACCCGGCGCCATTCCCGCAAGCAGATGGTAGTGTCCATTGCATAGAGGATGGTAAAACCGTTTGCCGCGAAGCCACCGCTCAGGAAGCGCTAACGATCACACAGCGCGACCCGGACCTGATTCTGCACCAGCTTCAGAGTGAATTGGAGCAGATAAGGCCTCAGACCGCTGGTATTAAAATCATTCTTCGCGGGACCCAACAGCTAAATAGTTCCCCTCAAGCGAAGCAGGCATTCTTGAAAGCTGCGGCGAAGTGGGAGTCTCTCATTCAAACCCCGATCACTGTGATCGTGGATGTTGATTTCGGCCCAACCCGGTTCGGCAAACCTTTTCCGGGGGGCTTACTCGCGGAATCGGGCTTCCAGAACATCGCGGGATTCTCGGTCTACCCAACTGTGCGCGAGAAACTGAGAGCAGGCGCATCAAGCGTTGAACAGAGATCGCTTTATGATTCGCTGCCCGGTGCAAGCGTGCCAACGGAACTTGGTAGTACGACTAACATCTTCGGGCCTGCCACATTATTTCGCGCGCTGGGCATGCTAAATGCGGTGGCCGACCCCGAAAAAGAGAAGGAATTCGGAGCGCCGCCTTCAATAGGGTTCAATTCCGCGATCAGTTTCGATTTTGATTCAAGTGACGGCATAGACATTGATAAGAACGATTTTGAAGGTCTCGCTATGCACGAGCTAGGGCACGTGCTTGGTTTCTTCTCGATGGCCGGAAACAAAGAGGAATTCCCTGACGCGCCGGTGGGAGTTTCCGTCTGGGATTTGTTCAGGTTCCGTCCGGGCGTCACCCCCAGTTCTTTCCCTTCCTCTCAGCGAGCGTTGAGTTCGGGAGGCAGACACATCTTCTATTCAAAAAATTCGGAAGTAGAGTTGTCCACTGGCCGGCATGATCATAACGGTGGAGACAGACGACAGTCACACCATTGGAAAGACAATGAGTTTTCCGGCCGATACATCGGCGTCATGGACCCTACCCTGGAGACGGGAGTACGCGCGCCCATCACCGAGCACGACCTCGCTGCCCTGGATACGATGGGCTATCAGATCGCGAACGAGGGTGATACGCCGACAATCCGTGCCTTATCGGCAGCGCTTGAGGGCGATGTGCTTACGCTCACGGTCAGGGCAACCGACTCGCAGGGTGATATCTCACAGGCTCAGGTGAGATTGCTCGACGGCGCTGGACAAAAGGTAGCACAGACCGCGCCGTTCGCCGTAAGTGTCGGGACCTCCGCCGAGGTTGAATTCCTGCTCAAAGTCAACAATCTGAAAAGCTTTCCTACCGCAGTGCAAGCAACCCTGACACTCACCGACGGCCAGGGTCAGACCAGCGAATCCGTCGCGGTGGATTTCAGCCATGCCGACTCGGGCGGGCCGGTCGTATCGAGTGCTTTCTTTAGCGGGTCGAAGCTTAAGATCAAAGGGAGAGCCTTGAGCGGCAGTCTCCAGCTTGAAATCAACGGCGTCATTGTCGCTTCGGGCGGGAACGTACTGAGCAATAAGATGATCGTTAAAGGAGACTCTTCCTATTTGAATCTGCGCAGCGGGCCGAATCGCGTTAGAGTGCGCAACGGCACGCTCTGGTCAAATATTCTCGTCGCCAGTATCTAGGCGGCTCATCCGAACAGTTTGATATGAAGGGATAACCGAAAGGAGTACGAGTATTATGAAAAGGAATCTAGTGGACTATAACAAAGACTTCGCTAGTAGCCGATTTCGTTTAAGGCCATTCACGCGGCGACCCTCAGCGATGCCCCAGCCAATGCGCGTCCTTTTACTTCGACCTGAGCGGCAACCAGAAGTTCTGGCCACCGAATGGCTATTATGCGGACCACGCAATGATCTCATGGGTCGGGCACAGCTTAACTAGTTAACGCCGACGGAGGCTATTGCTCTCTTTCATATCCGTAAGCCCGAAGTAGAAGACTAACTCGCGAAGATGCTGGACTATCGAGTCGGGAAAAAGCTGCTCTGAACAACAGAGGGTTCGGGC
>JBASRM010000379.1:0-13054 GCA_049273835.1 Blastocatellia bacterium
GACCTATACCGATCCCGTTGAGGCAAATCCGGTTGATGGAGTAGCATCGCTTCGAGAGCTTGTCGCCGACATGAATGCGGGTCAGGTGGACGTGCTGCTGATACTAGGTGGCAATCCTGTTTACAACGCACCCGCGGATCTGGAGTTTCCGGAAGCGATCAGGAAAGTTCCTATTCGCATTCATCTGAGTCTCTATAAAGATGAGACCTCCGAGCTATGTCAGTGGCACATTCCCGAGGCTCATTATCTCGAATCCTGGAGTGACGCGCGCGCATACGACGGCACGGTGTCGATCATTCAACCTCTGATCGCCCCGCTCTACTCTGGTAAGACAGCTCACGAAGTGCTCGCCGCTTTCATGAAGGAACCCGAACGTTCGAGCTATGACAGCGTTCGCGATTATTGGAAAAAGCGCTTTGCTGCCGGAGGGCAAGAGCCGTCGATTACCGCTATAAGGCCCGCGCAAGGCGCCGGCGTTCAAACCCCGGCCGCGCCCGCGCCGCCTGCCCCGGTCAACGCCGCCGCGCAGAATCCCCCCGCCGGATTTGAACAGTTCTGGCGCAAATCCCTTCACGATGGTGTAGTAGCCAACACCGCGCTTCCGCCGAAGAGCTTCGGCTTGAAGACCGGCTTCGCCACTCAAACTCCGAGCAGCCAACCCCAGGCCGCCGGCGCATCTCTCGAGATCGTGTTCAGGGCCGATCCCACCATTCACGACGGGAGATTTGCAAACAACGGCTGGCTACAAGAACTGCCAAAACCACTGAGCAAGCTCACCTGGGACAACGCTGCGATAGTCAGTCCGGCCACCGCAGACTCACTCGATCTTGGGAAAAAAGTGAGGGGGGTTGCGACCAATCGAATGAGCAGCATCGGCGGGGAGATCGTTGCCGATCAAATCGAGCTCGCGTATCGAGGCCGCAAAGTCGTCGCGCCGGTTTTTATTCAGCCCGGTCACCCTGATCACTCGGTCACCGTTCATCTCGGCTACGGGCGCAGGATCTCGGGCAAGGTAGGAACAAACACCGGGTTTGACGCCTATTCAATTCGAACTTCTGACGCTCCGTGGTTCGGTTCGGGTGTTCAAGTCTCAAAGACCGGCGGAACCTATTCGCTAGCCACGACTCAGTCGCATCACCTGCTCGATGCCGAAGTGATTGGAGAGCGGGACATCGTTCGATCGGGCTCGCTCGAAGAATACATGAATCACCCTTCTCTTGCGCCCGAGGGCGCGCACCAGACAGGAGAGAAGGCGTCGCTTTATCCTGGGTTCGAATACAAAGACTACGCTTGGGGGATGGCGATCGACTTGAGCTCGTGCATGGGCTGCAGTGCCTGCGTTGCGGCGTGCGTTGCTGAAAACAACATACCGGTCGTCGGCAAAGAACAGGTAGCGCGCAGCCGCGAGATGCACTGGCTTCGTATTGATGCCTACTACAAAGGCGGGCACACCAATCCGGAAACTTACTTTCAACCGGTCCCCTGCCAGCATTGTGAAAACGCTCCATGCGAGGTGGTGTGCCCGGTTGCGGCTACGGCTCACAGCGCTGAGGGTCTCAACGAAATGACCTACAACCGGTGCGTAGGGACCCGGTACTGCTCAAACAACTGTCCGTACAAAGTTCGCCGGTTCAACTTTTTGCTCTATCAGGATTTCTACACCGCCAGCTTGAAGATGATGCGCAACCCGGATGTTTCGGTGCGCAGCCGGGGGGTAATGGAGAAGTGCACCTACTGCGTTCAGCGGATTCAGAAGGCGAAGATAGAATCGGGCAAACAAGACCGAAAAGTCCGGGATGGCGAAATAGTCCCGGCGTGCGCGCAGGCTTGTCCGACCGAAGCGATTGTCTTCGGCGACATCAACGATTCCGGAAGCCGCGTCGCCAGGTTGAAAGCGGAGGAGCGCAACTACAGCTTGCTCGGCGAGTTGAACACAAAGCCGCGCACGACCTATCTGGGTGCGGTGCGAAACCCGAACCCTGAACTGGAGAAACAATAGTCGATGCAGGACCACACGCAAGATCCTGTGCGTGACGTGACGATTACTCCACCGCCGGTGATCGGGGCGGGTCAGACCTTTGCGTCGGTCACCGACAAGATCAGCGCGATCGCGTTGAGGCGTCGCACGCCGCTGGGTTGGTTTATCGGCGCGGGCATCTCGTTCTTGCTCGCGATGATGTTGTTCTACACGATCGGCTACCTGGTGTTGACGGGAATCGGGATCTGGGGCAACAACATCCCGGTTGGTTGGGCCTTCGACATTATCAATTTCGTCTGGTGGATCGGTATCGGGCACGCGGGCACGCTGATCTCTGCGATTCTTCTGTTGTTGCGGCAGCAATGGCGAACTTCGATCAATCGCTTTGCGGAAGCTATGACGCTGTTTGCGGTGGCGTCGGCGGGGCTTTTCCCGCTGCTTCATACCGGGCGACCGTGGCTGGCTCATTGGCTGTTCCCACTGCCGAACACGATGGGTGTCTGGCCGCAGTTTCGAAGCCCGCTGATCTGGGACGTGTTTGCGGTTTCGACTTACGCAACGGTGTCGGCGCTGTTCTGGTACATCGGGTTGATACCCGATCTCGCAACGCTCCGTGACCGGGCAAGGCGGCGCGCGGCAAAAGTCATTTACGGGATCCTTGCAATGGGATGGCGGGGGTCGGCCCGGCATTGGCATCGTTACGAGACCGCTTATCTCCTTCTGGCCGGACTCGCGACGCCGCTTGTCGTATCGGTGCACACGGTTGTGAGCTTCGATTTTGCGGTTGGAATCGTTCCCGGATGGCACGCGACGATCTTCCCGCCTTATTTCGTGGCGGGGGCGATCTATTCGGGGTTTGCGATGGTGCTCACGCTGGCAATCCCGCTCAGAAAGTTCTACGGGCTTGAAGACTTCATTACGATGCGGCATCTGCGCAACATGGCGAAGGTGATGCTTGCGACGGGGTTGATAGTCGGTTACGGCTACATGATGGAAACGTTCATGGCATGGTACAGCGCGAACACCTACGAAGAATTTATGATCAGGAACCGGATGACCGGTCCATATGCGCCGCTGTACTGGTCGTTGATCCTGTGCAACATCGTGCTGCCTCAAATTTTGTGGTCGAGGCGGGCCAGATGGAACGTGCCGCTACTGTTTGTGATCTCACTGATCGTGAACATTGGAATGTGGCTCGAGCGATTTGTGATCATCGTGACCAGCCTGCACCGCGATTTCTTACCTTCGTCGTGGGCCATGTACAGCCCTACAATCTGGGACTTTTCGATGTTTCTCGGAACGATCGGACTGTTTCTGAGCTTGCTCTTCCTGTTCATCCGCTTTTTGCCGGTCATCTCGATTTTCGAGATCAGGACGATCTTGCCTCAAGCGGAAGTGAAGGAAGCCGGGGACTGATGATGAGAATGGTGAAGAGAGAGCATAACGACGATCGATCATCCGGATGTGATCATCACCGGGGTTGGCAATGAACGAGACTTCTCGCATGTACGGCTTGATGGCCGAGTTTGAAGACCCCACCCACGTGGTCAGCGCGGCGCGTCGCGCACACGAGGAGGGCTATCGAAAGATGGACGCGTACAGTCCGTTCCCGATCGAAGAGCTGACCGAGGCCATCGGAATTCGGCATACCAGATTACCGCTCATAGTTCTCATTGGCGGAATAGCCGGATGTCTGGGTGGTTTCCTGCTGTGCTACTGGGTTTCGACGGTAACGTATCCCATTAACGTTGGAGGCCGGCCGCTCAACAGTTGGCCGGCTTTCATTCCGGTGACATTCGAATGCACGATTCTGCTCGCGGCGCTCTCGGCGGTGCTTGGGATGCTGGCTTTGAACGGTCTGCCGCAACCCTATCACCCGGTGTTTAACGTTCCGACCTTCGACCAGGCAACTCGCAATCGGTTTTTTCTGTGTATCGAGGCGAGCGATCCGATGTTTGATAAGAACTCTACACGGGACTTTCTCTCGACTCTGGGTGCTAGCGAGGTGACTGATGTTGAATACTGACCGAACATCGGGATTGCCACGAAGTCCCGAAGTCACCAAGATTCACCAAGGCTTTGTGGGTGCGTCTTTCGGCCTTTGTGTCTTGGTGGCGGCGCGAGACGCTGTTAGAGCAACACACTCAACCTACTGAATCGGGGCAACCAGTGAAACTGTTAACGCGATCTTCAATCTTCAATCTTCGAACCTCGTACTTGAGCTGGCTACTATTCGTGGCAACCGTTCTTGCTTTTGCGGCTTGCCGGCAGGACATGCACGATCAACCGAAATACCGGCCGTTGAGACCGGTCGATCAGATTGGATCAATCACCGACGAGCGCTCCGCGCGCCCCCTGGTTGAAGGAACAGTTGCGCGCGACCAGTTGAGGGAGGATGTCGAGTTCTACACCGGCAAGCTCAGGGGAACGACTCAGAATGCCGCTGCGCCAATCTCGGCACAGCAAACCGCCCCGAGTTCACAAGCCGGCGCCGCTCCGGCGGGCCAGTCCGCCGCTCAGTATCAAGGCTTCGTGACCGAGTTTCCCATACCGATTGCCGAAGCGGATCTCGATCGCGGACAGGAGCGCTTTAACATCTACTGCGCGGTGTGTCACGGCCGGCTGGGAGACGGTTCGGGCATGATCGTAAAGCGAGGCTTCCGGCGGCCGCCATCCTTTCACGACGAGCGCTTGCGCAGCGCGCCCATCGGATATTTCTTCGATGTGGAGACAAACGGGTTTGGAGCGATGCCCGACTACGCCTCCCAAATTCCCCCTGAAGATCGCTGGAGGATCATCGCGTATATTCGGGCGCTGCAACTCAGCCAGCGAGCTACGGTTGCCGACGTACCGCCTGATCAGCGCGAAAAGCTCTCGGCTCCGCAGGGAAGTGAAAAGCAGGGAGAGCACCAGCGATGATCGAAATGATCGACAAGATTCCGGCGGAGATCGATCAGTTCCAGCGGCGCGCGCTGATCGTCGGTCTTGGCGGTGTTGCGCTTTGCATCCTGGGGGCGTTTTTCAACCTGGATCAGTTTTTCCGTTCATACCTGGTTGCTTATGTATTTTGGACCGGGATCGCCTTGGGGTGCCTGGCGATTCTGATGCTTCAGCATATGTCAGGCGGCGCGTGGGGACTTGTAATAAGGCGCGCGCTCGAAGCGGCAACGCGAACATTTCCGCTGCTGGCTGTCTTGTTTTTGCCGATTGCGCTGGGCGTGCGCTCGCTTTACATCTGGGCTCAGCCGTTGACCGACGCTCCCGCGGCGCTCGAGCACGCGCTCACTCACAAGGCCCCGTATCTCAACGTTCCCTTCTTTTTGGCCAGGGCTGTCTTCTATTTCGGGGTGTGGAATCTGCTGACTTATTTCTTGAACAAGTGGTCGCTTGAACAAGACCGCACGGGGCAGCGCTCGATTACCACCAGGCTTCAGGGTTTGAGCGGTCCCGGGCTAGTGCTGTACGGATTGACGGTAAGCTTCGCCTCGGTTGATTGGATGATGTCGCTCGAACCGCAGTGGTTCTCGACGATGTATGGAATCTTGATCATGGGCGGACAGGGATTGTCGGCGATGGCGTTTATGATAGCGGTTATAGTTTCGCTCTCAGAGTATGAGCCGTTGTCTGAAGTCATCAAGCCCTCTCATCTGCACGATCTGGGCAAGCTGATGCTGGCGTTTCTGATGCTATGGGCGTACTTCGGATTCTCCCAGTTCTTGATAATCTGGTCCGGCAATTTGCCCGAGGAGATCCCGTGGTATGTGCGCAGGCTTCAGACATCGTGGAAATGGGTGGGGCTGGCGCTGGTGGTGCTTCAGTTCGCGCTGCCGTTTGTGTTGCTGCTTTCAAGAGATTTGAAACGCAACGCTAAACGGCTGGTTGTGATCGCGGTCTCAATCCTGGTGATGCGCCTTGTCGATTTGTTGTGGATGACGGGGCCTGAGTTTCACGAATCAGCTTTTACCATTCATTGGATGGACATAATCATGCCGGTAGGTCTCGGTGGATTATGGCTGGCATATTTTGCGCACCAGCTGAAGACCAGACCTCTCGTGCCGGTTCGCGATCCTGAGTTGGAAGGGGTGCTCACCCATGCCGGAGGGCACTAGAGATGTTTGAAACCTGTAATGCACGACGCAAGCTGAAGCTTGAACTCAGAACGTTTGAACTCAGAACGCTACAAGGTTGAAATGACAACGTCTGAACTCAAAATGATACGTTCTGAGTTCAACCTTTAGGTTGCTCGAGTTTCAAGTAACGCACGACGCAAGCTAAAGCTTGAACTCAGAACGTCTGAACTCAGAACGCTGCAAGGTTGAAATGACAACGTCTGAACTCAGAACGCTACAAGGTTGAAATGACAACGTCTGAACTCAATCAAATGCCCAAAGATCACACAGACAAGCCGGCACCGGGCTCACACGGGGTCGGAGTGGGCCACGAAGCCAGCGAACTGAGCATTGGCCCGATCGTGTGGTTCCTGATCGGCCTCGCCGGCGCGACCATCGTCGTGTGCTTGTTGATGGCCGGTTTGTTCAAGGCGTTCGAGAATAGCGACGAGAAGTCAAAGGATCGAGTCTCTCCGCTCGCAGGCGAGCGGCAGAAGCTGCCGCCGGAGCCGCGGCTGCAGCTTGCGCCGTCCACCGCTGAGCAGTTGGAAAGTAAGGGGGCGCCCAACCTCAAGCACGACCATCCGCTTCAGGAGATGAAGCGGCTCCGGGCAGAAGAAAATGATAGGCTGCACAGCTATGGTTGGGTCGATAAGAAGGCGGGCGTGGTCAGGATTCCAATCGATCAGGCCAAAAAACTAGTGCTAGAGAAGGGACTTCCAACCAGAAAATGAACACGACAGCCCGGAAAAGGCAGTTATCGGAGTATCAAGACGGGACACGCCGAAGGTGTGGGTGGTCGCTCCGCCCTGCGCTTCCTCGCACAGAGCTCGGACTTATCCCCTCTCGACCGTTGTTCCGTTTGGCTGTGAACTTCCTTTTCTGTTGTTGCTTTTGCCTGGCGTACACTCTTCCGATTTACGGACAGGGATGGGCCCAAGCTCCGCCTCCCGTCAGCAGTGAAGACCCATCGGCGGGCAAACTGCGAATGTTGGACAGTGTAGGCATAGATCAGCGGCTCGGCGAGCAACTGCCCCTGGACATCGGGTTTCGAGATGAAAATGGATCACCGGTTCGACTGAGCGATTACTTCGACAAGAGACCGGTTGTCCTGGCGCTCGTTTATTACAACTGTCCGATGCTTTGCAATCAGGTCCTGAACGGACTCACCAGCGCGCTCGGCGTGATCTCGTTCGATATCGGCAAGGAATTCGAGGTAGTCACCGTGAGCTTTGATCCGCGTGAAACGCCGGAGCTGGCGCAAAACAAGAAGCAAACTTACCTTGATTGGTACAAGCGACCGGGCGCGGCTGATGGATGGCATTTTCTGACTGGCGACAGGATGTCAATCGACAAGCTCACTGAAGCGGTTGGGTTTCACTACAAGTTTGACCAATCAACTGACCAGTTTGTTCACGCGAGCGGAGTGATGATCGTCACTGGCGAAGGCAAGCTCGCGCGATACTTCTACGGCATTGAATACGCACCGAAGGATTTGCGGCTCGGGCTGATCGAAGCTTCCGCGGGCAAGATCGGGAACCCTGTCGATCGCCTGCTTTTGTACTGCTATCACTATGATCCTGCGGTGGGGAAGTACGGTGCGGTGGTGATGAACATTCTCAGACTGGCCGGCGGCGCGACGCTGATTGGATTGATTGCATTGATGTTGTTGTTGCGGCGAAGGCGCCCGGCACGCGGACCAGCAGAGTCAGAGGGAGCGGCTTAATTCATGCAGATGAGCATGCCTTTTGCACCGGATCAGGCTTCGACCCACGCGGAGCCGGTCGATTCGCTGTTCGCGTTTCTGTGCGTGCTCACGATTCTGTTCGGCGCGATCATTACGCTATTGATCATCTATTTCGCGGTGAAATACCGCCGAAGAGATGGGGATGAGATTCCGCGGCCTATCGAAGGCTCGATAAAGCTTGAAATGGCCTGGATGATCATTCCGTTCTTCATCGCGATGGGGATCTTTGTTTGGGGAGCGAACATCTATTACACAATGTACCACGCGCCCAGTGAGGGGCTGGAAATTTACGTGGTAGCCAAACAATGGATGTGGAAGTTTCAACACCTGGATGGTCAGCGTGAGATCAACGAGCTGCACGTGCCCGTGGGCCGGAAGGTCAAACTTACGCTCACGACCGAAGACGTGATTCATAGCTTTTTCGTCCCTGCTTTTCGAGTCAAGCTGGATGTCGTGCCGGGCAAATACAGCACGATCTGGTTCGAACCGACAAAGCCCGGCCGCTATCACTTGTTTTGCGCCGAATACTGCGGCACCAGTCATTCCGGGATGATCGGATGGATCGATGTGATGGAACCATCCGAGTATCAGGCTTGGCTTGCGGGCGGCGCCGGCGAAGGGTCGCTGGCGTCCTCGGGAGAAAAACTGTTTCAGCAACTGGCCTGCATCACCTGTCACCGCAGCGACGCGCAGGGACGAGGTCCGGTGCTCGAAGGGCTCTTCGGCAAAGAGGTCCAGTTGCAGGACGGGAAGATTGTCGCCGACGAGGCTTACATACGTGAGTCGATCCTGAATCCCCGGGCGAAGATCGCCGCGGGATTTCAGCCGATCATGCCGACATTCCAGGGGCAGGTGAGCGAAGAGCAGTTGTTGCAGCTCATCGCTTACATCAAGTCGATTGGCCCAAAGCCGGCCGGTCAGGGGAGCGCCGGTCAACCTGCGGCGAGCCCGGCGGTAATGAAGCCGCCACAGCAATAGGCTAGAGGATTATGGAAACCGTAGCCGAAGTGGTTGTTCCACCTCGAACTCATTACGTCAACGCCAGATACGGCGTCAAGTCCTGGCTGCTGACGACGGATCACAAGCGGATCGCGCTGCTCTATCTGGCGTCGGTCACTTTCTTCTTTTTCCTCGGCGGGATGTTCGCGGTGTTGATTCGTCTCGAACTGCTCACGCCGCAGGGCGATCTGGTTCAAGCTGAAACCTATAATCGGCTTTTCACCATGCACGGCGTGGTGATGGTCTTCTTCTTCTTGATACCGGCAATACCGGCGGTGTTGGGAAATTTTTTGGTCCCGCTGATGATTGGGGCGAAGGATCTTGCCTTCCCGAAGCTCAATCTTCTGAGCTGGTACGTCTACATCGCCGGGGCGTCGTTTACGGTTATCGCAATATTCATGGGTGGCGTGGACACCGGGTGGACTTTTTACACGCCCTACAGCTCGACGTATTCGAACGGAAATGTGGTACTAACCGGAATAGGAGTATTCATCACCGGGTTCTCGTCGATTCTAACCGGGCTGAATTTCATCGTGACGATACACACGATGCGGGCTCCCGGTCTGACATGGTTCAGGCTGCCGCTGTTCATCTGGTCGCACTACGCGACAAGCTTGATCATGATTTTGGGAACACCGGTTATTGCGGTGACCGTGTTGCTGTTGGCGCTGGAGCGGTTGGCGCACGTCGGCATTTTCGATCCGGCGTTGGGCGGCGATCCGGTATTGTTCCAGCATCTGTTTTGGTTCTACTCGCACCCGGCTGTTTACATCATGGTGCTGCCGGCGATGGGTGTGATCAGCGAGCTTATCGCCAATATGACCCGGAAGAATATTTTCGGGTACAAGTTCGTCGCCTTTGCCAGCCTTGCTATCGCGGTGTTCGGCTTTTTGGTCTGGGGGCATCACCTGTTTGTCAGCACGCAATCGATTTATGCCGGAATGGTCTTTTCTGCGCTGAGTTATGCGGTGGCGATACCGTCGGCGGTCAAGGTCTTCAATTGGACGGCGACCTTGTACAAAGGATCGATCTCATACGACACGCCGATGCTTTACGCCTTTGGGTTTATCGGGTTTTTCATCATTGGCGGAATGACCGGATTGTTTCTGGCGGCGCTGGGGGTGGATGTTCATGTCCACGACACCTATTTCGTAGTCGCGCATTTCCACTACATTATGGTTGGTGGAACGATCATGGGTTATCTCGGAGGACTGCACTTCTGGTGGCCGAAGATCACCGGCCGAATGTACTCGGAAGCCTGGGCGCGTTTCGCCGCCCTTGTGGTATTCGTCGGATTCAACCTGACATTTTTCCCGCAGTTCCTTTTGGGGTACATGGGAATGCCACGCAGGTATTATTCGTACTCGTCTGAGTTTCAGGTCTTGAACGTGATGTCTTCAGCGGGCGCTTCGATCCTGGGAGTTGGGTATTTGATTCCTATGATCTATCTGATTTGGTCGATGAGGTATGGACCGCACGCGCCGAGCAATCCGTGGGGAGCGTTCGGTTTGGAGTGGAGAACAAGTTCGCCGCCCCCCACCGAGAACTTCCCCGAGACGCCGGTGGTGACGTGGGAGGCTTACGAGTTTGTTCCTCGGGAGGAAATGGTTGTAGTAAGCGTGCGAGATGTGCTGGATGAGACGTTGCGCCCGGGCGGGTTGAGTGAGGAGGGACGATAACAGCGGGAGACAGATTGATAGAATCTGGAATTTGGAATCTGGAATTGCGTTTGGAGAAAAATAATCTGAAACCTGGATTAGCGATCTCAATTCGTTTTTGGCTACGATCTTTTCACAGTCTGTTCTGACAACGCTCTCTAAACGGAGATTGATTTGGCGGATACTCACATAGCAACACGAACTCTGGCGCATCACTTCGACGACGTCGAACAACAGCGGGAAGCCGGCACCCTGGGTATGTGGGCGTTTCTGGTCACTGAAGTCATGTTCTTCGGCGGCCTGTTCCTGGCTTACATACTCTATCGCGCAAAGTACTCAGTGTCATTTCAGGCCGCCAGCGCCCATCTCGATTGGAAGTTGGGCGCCTTCAATACGATTGTTCTGATCTGCAGCAGCCTGACGATGGCGCTGGCCGTTTATTACTCGCAAACCGGCAACCGCCGGAAGCTGATCGCATTCCTGATTCTGACCGAGGCGCTCGGTTTGACCTTTCTGGCGGTGAAGGCTTATGAGTATCACGACAAGTGGGTCCACCATCTTGTTCCCGGCCTTCGCCCCTTTGAGTGGGGTGGACACGGAGACGCCGCCCACGTCGAGCTGTTCTACTGGCTCTACTTTGCGATGACCGGGGTGCACGCCCTGCATATGATAATCGGACTGGGCATCCTGACTGTGCTGGTTCTAATGGCAAGAGGCAGGCGTTTCACGCCCGAGTATCATTCGCCAATTGAGTTGACCGGTCTTTATTGGCACTTCGTGGACATCGTCTGGATCTTTCTGTTCCCGCTGCTTTATCTACTCGGCGCGCACCAGGCTCCTTGAGGGCGAGTCTATGGAACACATCGTTTCAAAGAAAATCTACTTTGTGATTTTCACCGCCTTGATAGTCCTGACAGTGGCGACGGTGCTGGTCGCCAATCAGGATCTCGGGCGATGGAACGCGATCGCTGCGCTGACGATCGCCGTTATAAAGGCCGCCCTGGTCGTGCTCTACTTCATGCACGTGCGTTACAGTTCTCGGCTCACCTGGGTGTTTGTGGGGGCCGGATTTTTCTGGCTGGCGATAATGGTCGCGCTTACGTTGAGCGACTACATGACCAGGGACTGGCTATAACAATCACTGAGAATAGGGGATGGCATGTGAGGCTCCTATTTGATTCACATTAGCCTCACTCTGTCGCCCTGAGACTGTTCGTATCTCAGGAAGTGGTCCCATTTAGCCAAGATTCCTGTGAGGCGACGAACAATCTCATCAAGAGTTTTGGTGAGATGATGCGCTTCCTTGCCTGTCCTTAGCCTTTGACGGTATTATCGCGGCTCAAAGGGATACGGCGCTCGCAATCAAGGAGGAGCCTCATGCTCAAGCATCTTTTATGCGCTTCGGCGGTTTGCTTTATAGCGGCCGTCGTTTCTCTCGCGGCCGATCAACTTCGCGCCGTGGTCATCTATGACGGTGTTGTTACGGTCGTCGGCGCATCCTCAGAAGCATCCAAAGATTTGTGGGTGACGATGAAAGACCTGAAGCGTGCCACGAGATTTGTCGTAAAGCCTCAGGGCATCTGCCGCGATGAGCTTTGCTTTCCGATTCCAAAAGGCCGCAAGGCCGACTTCGTATCGAAAAGGAGATCAGACACGTGGTTCAACTTGAGCGAGTTCGCTCGGCTGGTAAAGCAGCCGGTCGCACGAGACGAGAAGGACGGCGCCTGGTATTTCGGCAAGCGGGACGATGAGCGTGGGACTTACCTGGCCTCGTTGGAGGCGCCCAACTTTACGCTGCCCGATATGGACGGTCGGACACACTCGTTATCGGACTATCGAGGCAAGAAGGTGCTGCTGATTACGTGGGCTTCGTGGTGAGGCTGTCGCTTCGATCTGCCAGGTTGGCAGGCGCTATATCACGACCTGAAGGACAAGAACTTTGAGATTATTTCTATTGCTCAGGACACCGGAGGAGTGAAGGATGCCGGTCCCTGGATCACCGCCGCGAAAGCCGAATACACCGCGTTGATCGACGACCAACACATCGTCACCCAGCTCTACAACATGGTGAACGTGCCGACGGCAGTGTGGATAAACGAGCAAGGGCGAATCGTACGGCCCAACGAAGTGGGCTACGTGGACAACCGCTACAAGGCGATGCACGGCGTTGACGCCGGTCCATATCTGGAAGCTATTCGCGATTGGGTTGCGAATGGTGAGCGCAGCGTGTTCTTGATGAGCGAAGCCGAGCTAAAAGAACGGATGAAGCCGCCAAGCGCAGACCGGGCGATGGCCGACGCCGAGTTCGCGCTGGCCGAGTATCTTTACAAGAAGGGCAATGGACCGGACGCTATCGCGCACTTCAAAGAAGCTCAACGGCTCGCGCCTGACAATTGGAACTACAAGCGTCAGGCCTGGGCTTTGTCGAACGCTGAGAAAGACTACGGGACAAGCTTCATGAAGGAAGTGCAGAAGCTGGAGGGGAAGCCTTATTACCAGCCGCGAAAGCTGCCGAATGTAAAGAAACCGTAGGGGGCATTGGTAGGACTACCTGGGAATATTT
>JBASRM010000381.1:0-24617 GCA_049273835.1 Blastocatellia bacterium
AGATGCCCACCATCCGTCAGCCCTAATTGAAGAATGCGAGTGAGCCGTGCGAACCGCTCCTTCGTTTCTGAAAGCATTCTTCGATTGACATGCTAATGTGCGGGCCGATTAACCAGATGTAGGCAGCTTAGATTCAAGCCCCCTACCCTCAGAGACAAAGAAAGTATTTGCGTCCCGATTTTTTTCGCGTAGATGCCTCGCGTAGACTAGAAGAGTGTAACCGGAGAGTGGACGTTAACGTATTGATGTGGACGTTAACGTATTGATGATGAAGGGCGAGCAGCGGGGCTTGAACCCGCGACCTCCTGATCCACAGTCAGGCGCTCTAACCAACTGAGCTATGCTCGCCATATTCCCTTGTACATTTGACTGGCACTAACTTTGGCTTAACCCTTCGGCCTTTGTCAATTTGTCCCGAGAATTGCGCCGGCGGTCGCAGTCGGATCCGCGCACATCACCATCGGATTCCCGCAGATCAATAATTCATCCTCAACTGTGCGCTAATTCATACTGACTTTGCGTTGTTCATCTCGCCTGAGACAGCGCGTGCGTGAGACAGCGCGTGCGTTGACACCGTCAAACGCGCTGATATAGACTCAATTCACTCTGAATTCTGAACATACACTCGTCCGATGACGGAGTGTGTTTGCTGCTCAGTCGGGTGCCAGCCAGCGGGCCGACTGAGGCATACTACTGATCGGTTTTGTTAGCTAACTCGCAAGGCCGATGGAGGAAATTTCAATGTCTCGCATGAATCTATTGAGAGCCGCAGGCGTCGCCGTCGCAACCCTTTGTCTGACGGCGGTGATTTCAGCGCAATCTGGCCAGGTAGAGGGAAACATAAAACTTAAGGCCGCGGACGGCACGGTCAAGGGTGTTGCCGGAGCGCTGATTGATATCTATCGCCTGGATATCAAGGGTCACTACGATGTTAAAACGGACAAGAACGGTCACTTTGTGAGACTTGGCTTGCCGTTGCAGGGAACTTACCTGTTCGTCGTGTCAGGTCCGGGAATCGCGCCGACCTACATGAACAACGTGCGAATAACGCAAATGCCGGTAGTCGACGTCAATGTAGATCCTGGAGACGGCAGGACCCTGACTCTAGAGGACGTCCAAAAGACGATTGGCCAGCAGAAGGCCGGCGGCGGACCGGCGACGGCCAGGCCCATCAACCCCGGAGACAAGGCCAAAATGGAGGCTGCCCAGAAGGAGTACGAATCCAAGGTCAAAGAGAGTCAGGAAGTCCAGGCGACGTTTGATCAGGCTCGCACACACTACAACACCGGCGTCGAGATGATGCAGGCCGCTAATTACCAGAACGCGATGAGCGAGTTCGAACAGGCCGCAACCGTCGATCCGGGCAAACACGCCGCAATGGCTATGCTTGCTTACAGGGCGAATGCGAATCTCGCCGAGGCTCACTATCAAGTTGGCGTGGACCTCTTCAACAAGAAGCAACGGCCAGAGGCGAAGGCCCACTTTGAAGCCGCCATCGCGTCGGTTAAGAAAGCGCTTGTCCTCGCCGTCAAAGACACTGCCGAGAACAATCCGAATCTCAACAACGATCTGGTTATTTACTACAACATGCTCGGTAAGAACGCGATGTTGCTAGTTGAGTACTACGGCGCCGCTGATCTTGTGGACGCTACGGTCGCCGAGCTGGACAAGGGCGAGACCATCGATGCGGTAAATAAGAACAAGTGGGGCGTCCTGAAAGCTGATTTGTATCGCTCCGCGGGCCGAACTGACGAAGCCGTGGCTAGTTACAAAAAAGTGCTTGCCGCCGATCCGAACTATGCGGATGCGCTTTACGGCTTGGGGCTAACTCTTATTGCAAGTTCTGAGCGGGCGCAGATCCAGGAGGGCGCGAATGCGCTCGCAGAGTTTCTCGCAAAGGCGCCGCCAACAGATAAGCGGTTGCCGGTCGTGAAGAGTTCGCTCGAAGAATTGAAGAACGGCTTGAAGATTGAGGCGGAGAAGCCGGCTTCGACGAAACGCGGAAAGAAACCTTAAGATACACCTCGTACTAGAATCAGGCTTGTTAAGAGCCACGGCGCATCCGTGGCTCTTCTCACGTCATCAGGCGCTGTCGCTTTTCTCCCCCGCAGGAACTGTAGCTTGGCACACATTTTTGTCGATCGGAAGGCTTTGAGTCCCGTCCAAGAGTCTTGACCTGATTACGGCCTTCTGGTACATCCGTTGTTTATCAGTTCACAATGAAGCCGTTAAAAAAAAGAGCGCCTCGTCGACAGTTTGCAGTCGCCGGTCTGGTGCTGTGCTTCGCCGCGGTGCTATTAAGCTCATCTCTATCCGCTTCGGGTTCGGCAGGCTGGAATCACACTCCGAATCGCTTGAGTGTCCGAAAGAGCGCGGGCGGCGTCCAACACTCCGAGCTGCAGATTCGTCTGGCTTCGACCCGCTACGCCGAGTTTCGTGAGGGTCTTGCTGCACTTGCAAACGCGGATGAATCTGGAGCGCTCGACGCCTGGCGCACTGCACTCAGCAACCCTGATCCGCAGCTTCAACGTGAAGCCTGGAACCAATATCGCGCGGTTCAGGCGGAACTCACCCGAAAACAGTTTGTTCCTCAAATCGCTCGCATCAACGCACCAGCCCGCGAAGTCCAACGCCTCGCCGAGTTGAACGGCCTCGAAGTCACAATCTGGGCTACGGTCAACACTCAAACGATTGCGGCAGCGCCACCGTATTTGATCGAACGCCTCAGGGCCGCAGGCATAGACACCGCGGTGATCTATGATTCAGCAGCCGAATGGCAAAGCGCTCGCGCCAAGGGCGATCCCCTCGCTCGCTCGATTACTCCTGCCTATCAATTGCCAGCAGCTGTGTCGCAAATGCGAATCGCAGTCGTCAATCTCGCCCAGCGGACGGCGGCCTCGCCGGGCTACACCGATTGGCTGGGCGACCGCGAGGATATTGTTATGCGCGATGGATCACGCATTGCGTATCTTGATGTCTTCCAGTCAGACGGCTCAGTTGCATCGATCAATGCTCACATCGCCGAGCGATACACGCGGAGAGGATATCAATTGTCGGGCTTCTACACCCTGGGAGACTTCGCCGACATCGCGCCGCAGCTTTTTCCGGGGAAGAACTTCGATGCAGGCCGGCGTGCGAAAAATACGGCTGCCGGTGAAATCGGCGTCGCCGCCAGCGGAAAGTTTCACGGCTATGAGGACACGCTTGCGGAGTTCAAGTCGCTTGAAACTTCGCATCAAGACCTGGCGCGCTATTCAAAGCTCGGGACGAGTTTTGAAGGCAGAGAGATATTCGCGCTTAAGATCAGCAAGGACGTTGGGATTGACGACGCAAGCAAACCGGACGTGTTGATCACCGGATGCCACCACGCGCGCGAATGGATCTCAGTCGAGTCGCCGGTCTACATTGCAAACCAACTTTTGAGCGGCTACGCGACGGACGACGCAATCAAGTTTCTGGTCGATCATCTGCAAATCTGGATTGTCCCGATCGTGAATCCGGACGGACTCGCGTACACCCAGAGCGCGCCTAACGGTCAGGTGGACCCGGTTCGTTTATGGCGCAAGAACCGGCGGCCTATTTCGATCGGCACGTGTTCGCAGTCAGTGGGTGTTGACCTCAATCGCAACTATGGCTACCAGTGGAGACTGCGCGACGACGCTGCGTGCTCCGATCCCTGTTCCGCCGCGGATCGAAGCTGTCTCAACGACGATATAGGCGGGAGCGATGACCCCCGAAGCGAGATTTATCGCGGGAGTCAACCGGAAAGCGAACTGGAAGTTAAGGCCATCAAATCGCTTGTGGATGATCCCAACCGGCATTTCAGAGCTCAAATAGACTTTCACAATTACTCTCAATTGATCCTATACCCATGGGGCTACGCGCCATTTGGAACTGACGACGCGAACACACTCTCAAAGCTCGCTACCCGAATGTCGGATGCCCTCTTTGATATAGATCGCGTTCGGTATCGAGCCGAGCAAGCGGTTGATCTGTACTCGTTGACCGGTTCGTCCATCGATTATGCGTACGGGGTGAACCGGGTGCCGGCGCCATTTGTGGTCGAGATGCGACCTGACTGTTGTGACTTCACGGTGCCCGAAAGCGAGATACCATTGATAAATCGAGAGAATTGGAGTGGAGCCCGCTCGCTGCTCAATTGGGCAAGCGGTCCGCCGATTCTCGAAGCTGTCAAAGCTTACACGCCCGGGCCTGACGGCGGGTTCTCGAAGCTCGTGTATTCGGCGCGCTGGTCCGGGTCGCCCGATGACCCCGGTAAACATCGAAGGTTGGTTGTTGACACTCGGTTCCCGGGGATCGACCCGGGCCGGCTTCAAGTACGCCTCCAATTCTCACGGCCTATGAACACATCGCTGTCGCCGCGCGCAACGCTGGGCCGGGACGGACGGCTGGATGAGGTAACTCTAGCGGCAGTCGCTGAAAACGAAGGCTGGCAGAGGACCGTCTATGCCGACGACACCTGGGTCGGCGAAACGGTTGTGATCGAAGACAGCAACCTTACAAGCCCGTGGCAGCTTGCCGTCTCGGCAACGGACACGCTCAGCTTCATGCTGGATGCGCTCCCTGAGACAATGGCAACTTACCAGGCCGGGATTAGTCACTGGCAGAATTATGAAGACTCCTCGGGATCCGGCTTCGATGGAGGCGTCGACGTGCAACACTCGATTGGCCCTGGAGTGCGCAGCGACTACCCCAACGTTCTAATCGCCTCACCCAACGGCGGTGAACGTCTGACAGGCGGCGATACATATACGGTGGTGTGGACTGCGCCCAATGCGCCGGGCTCATCTCAAACGTTGTCGCTTTCAACCGATGGCGGCGCGAGCTTTGGTCCTCTCGCGCAGAACATTCCCTCGGACGCGCAGCGCTACGAGATCCCGATTCCGCGAGTCGCTACAACCAGAGGGCGCATTCGCCTTCTCGCTGTTGATCCCGGCTCACACAACCTCCTGTTTGCGGCCAGCCAGGCAGATTTCTCAATCGGTTTGAATGTTGGTTCGAATGTAGACATCAGTTTTGTTTCGTCCGAGAGAGTAGATCTGAATTGGTCTGATACGTCGACGGATAATCCGCCCAATACGGCCAGTGGAGGATCGCGGCTAACCATTAACTTGAGGATCACCAACCGAGGCAACACCGCGATTTTGAATCCGTTTTTGCGAGTCGCGGAGCTTAGCCGCAACAAACTGTTGACCCGTGATCCGAAGTCCAGATGGGCTGAGGGCGCCCGGCAGTCTATTGATGCGGGCACCGACAACGTACTTTCACCAGGTGAGACCGCCGAGGCGCGTCTCGCGCTTGGGCTTGTAAACTTTAAGAAATTCTTCTTCTCGGTGGAGCTTTATGGTGTCCCATCAAACGGGACGATCATTCCGGCGAGTGCTGTGACCATCTGGACCGGCAAGCCAAAAACCCGATAACAAAAGGCGAGCGGAGACTTGCCCTCTTTGTTTTCGCTTCCGTTCGAATTCTCTCAGTTCACTGCCATGCGATTGTTGCAAGTCCGGCCGCGCCCGCGAGGTGGTCGAATTGAATCGCTTCGCCTTTGAGGTCCATTCCAAACTCCGCCGGGTCCAGCGCGTGGGGCTCGATCTCCATCGCATCGCCTACGGCCCGGCGGGCTTCAGTGAGGTCAATCCCGCCCAGAACCAGGATCCGGCTCAAGACGTTTGCGCTTACGCCTGTTGCCATTTTGTCGCGGTAGTACAACGAGAACCGGTGCAATTCATCGGCAATCGATCCCGGATCGCAGACAAACGTGCGCACCAGGACAGGATCGCCGTTTCGAACTATCAATGAAGTGAACCCGCTTCGATTAGCTGAGACGAGCATCTTATCGCCTGGCGAGTCGTCCCACATCAGCCACTGGGCTTCGGCTATATGCCGCGGCAACAGCAACCCCGCGTTCCAACCTATTCCGTTAAAGACCGACTCGTATTGTGAGACGACTTCCTCGTGCGCGACCGTGACCAGATAGCGCTCCTGCCCACCCGCCGGGTTCATGCGCTGACGCGAGATGCGCAAGCCTCCGGGGGGCGCCGCGATCAGGCGTTCGATCTTCCACAATATTACTTCATTCAACTCGCGGCGGCTGGAAGGCTTGCTTTCGAGAGCGACGACAAGCGTTCGAGCCGAGGAATCGGGCAACGCCACCGACCAACGCTTCTTGTGCAGGAGCCCGGCGGCTTCGGCGGTCTGTCTGATGATCTGGGAGAGTTCGTTCGTGTCCAGAATGTTGAGGGTGTCAAAACTCGGATTCACCAACTCAGGTGGGAGCTGGGTTACAGCGCTCGAAGCGAGCGAGAAACCATGCCGCGCCCGCCGAAGGTCAACAACCGCGAAGTTGTCGTCGACAAACCCGGCTGCGGTGTTTGGCGCGGGCGGCTCTAGGAAGACTCTGCGTAGTGCTGACATACTCGTTTACAAGAAAAAGGCAAAAGGAGGGAGGGAACCGCTTCCTTTTGCCTTTTGACCCGTGGCTTGGTTCCTCTTCTAGTAGTCTTTGTAAGCGACACCGTCGCTGCCTTCTCCGCCGGCGGCGCTATGAACGTCAACAACTCCGGTACCTCCGTCCCGCGAAATGGTGTCTTCACCCATATCGACGACCCAATCGCTCTGGTCCGTTATTGGATCAATAGGGACTTCGCGCAGGTATCCCCCTTCGACCAGATCCTCGAGCGATCCTGGCAGCTTTTCCTTATCAGCCGCATATTGATCGATCATCTTCCGCATGGCCTGGAGGTTTTGTCGCAGCACGGTCTCGCGCGCTTTCAATTGAATCTTTTGATAGGAAGTGACCCCTACGGCGGCAAGGATCACGATTATGGTCATCACCATGACAAGCTCGAGCAGCGTGAACCCGAGAGCATTTTGGGTCTTGGATTGTGGATTTTGGATTTGCACGCGCACACGCATCGCCTGAGACCACCTTCCAACATCCGAAGTCCAAAATCTAATGCCGTGTTTCATCGCGTGATTACCAATCCTTATACTTCGTTCCGTTAAGCGCCTCGGCGTTGCTCTTGGTGTAAACGTCAAAAACGTCTTCGCCGCCCCATGATGTTGAGTCGGGCTTGTCCTTGTAAGATCTAACGCCCCATTCCGCCGTTCCGGTTATGGGGTCGATTGGAATGCGACGCAAAAACCGAACGCGGTTCTCGCTGGTGCCCACGACGTTGGCCGGTATGAAGCCATCCACCAGCACTTTGAGCTCTTTTGGGTATCCGCTTTGGGTTTTCCACTCGATCGGGATTGCCGTGCCGTTGCTTTGATCATGATACTGCTTGTATCTGTCGATCGCCTGGCGCAACTGCCGCAACGCGATTCTCAGATCGGATTCACGTTCGCGTCTCACAGTGTTGCGCACCATCGGAATTGCCGCCGCGGTGAGCACCGACAGAATAGTGATGACTATGATGATCTCGAGGAGGGTAAACCCGCCGGTCCGGTTCTGAATCCCGGTTTCTGTACTTTTGGTGCGACGCTGTTCTCGATCCTGAATCCGGAACCCAACATCCAAAATCGAGAATCTCAGCCGGTTCATACTTCTCAAAGCGGCAAACCGCAATCCGGTCATCGGAGATCAACCTGAGACGAGTGCACCTTGATCGGCAGAGGCTGCCCGCCGGAGTTTCGAAACTGTGTCTGTTGCTCGTTGAGCAGCAGCGCGGACTGGCCTGGGCCTTTCACAGTGAATACCACGAGACACAACTGGCCGCGCGCGGGCACGCCGGGAGTGCCTTGCGGTCTGTCCATTTGAACGTTGAGCATCCCACCCTCGGCGGTAAAATGAAGTTCCGCCCGCGCACCCGTGCTCAGCATTCCGCTGTCCCGGACACCCTTGACCTCAAGCAGAGAGCCGTCATAGCTCATCGTGATGTGGGCCGAGGAAACGTCCCCGTTTCCGTTGACGAATATCGCGACATAGAAGTCCTGTCCTTTGGTAGCGACTGTGGTCGTCGGTCTCACGTAGACCATCAATGGGGCCGGCTGTTGCTGGTTGGAAGCCGGTTCCTCGTCCTCGTCGTCGTCATCGTCATCCAGGTCTTTGTGGGCGTCGTTTGTCTGTGCTCCCGACGAGTTGGGCTGAATGCCGGGTCTGGAGACGGTCATCTTGATCACGTTCGGCTTTAAAGACTGCGGTTGAGCCGGTGGCGGTGTGACGACCACTCCCGGAGATTCTGCCCTGGTGTTGACGGCCGCGGGCGGCGCGGCGACCGGCTGAGGTTTAGCCTCGACCGCGGGAGGGACGTTCTCAGCCACCTGATTTGGTTGAGCCTCTTCCTGGTCGGCCAGATAGAGGATCTGCTCAATCTTCAACTGATTCGTGGAATTCAACGCATCGCCCGCGGAATAAGCCAGGTGGTCTTTTTCGGTGATATCGGCACGACGCAGGATATGCGGTGTAACGGTTATTACGACGTCGCTTTGGCGGTTGTCGGTTTCGGGCGTCGAGAAGAATCGGCCGAGTATCGGGATCAGGCCGATCAACGGAAGGCCCTTGATGCTCTTGTTCTCGATGTTCTGACTCACTCCAGCCACCAGGGTAGTCTGGCCATCTCTAACGCGGGCAACCGAGGACATCGTGCGCTGGTTGAACGTGGGCGTGAGCTTGCCCGTGCTGCCGTCAATCGAAGAAGACTCAATCTTCATTTTCATCTGGACGTCGTCTTCGAAGACCGTTGGTTGAATGTCAATATTGAGTCCGACGCTCTCATATTGAATCTGAGGCACGCCAAAGCCGAACGCACTGTTGAGACCCAATGAAAGATCGCTCTGGTTTAGATTATTGCCCTTGCCACTATTGTTGGTGTTATTGATAGGCGAGAAGCTGGGGAGCGAGGCTGTTTGAATAGGTACCCGCTGTCCGATTCGCACTGCGTTCTGCTCAGTGTCGAGCACGTGCACTTGCGTCGAGGCGAGAAGCTTGGCCTTACCCTTATTCTGGAAAAGACTGATCGTTGTAGGAGGCAGCCCTGCCGCAAACCCGAACGGCCCCTGCTGTATGAATCTCTGCGCGAAGCCTAATTTACTCCCGGACTGTCCAAATCCGCCGATCGCGCTGAGATCCGCCGCGCCCGACTGGCCCCCGGGCACATTTATCTGATTTCCCAGTTGCAGCAAGTCAGTGCGTGAGACTTCATAGATATTGACATCGATCAAGACTTCAGCCTTGCTCTTGTCGAGCGAGTTAATCAGGTTCTCAACCAGTTCCAGGTTAGACGGAGTATCCCGCACGATGAGTGCGTTCAGCTGCTTGACCGCAGTTATTTGTTTCGTGGCGGGCAGCGCTCCAGTTATCGCAGTCCGCACTTCATCAATTGCCGCGTTCTTGATATAGAAAGTTCGCAGGGCGTACGGCTCATACTTGCCCCGCTGTTGAGGATTGTCGCTGGCGATGACGATGGTGCGGGTGTCGATCTGAGCGTACATCAGATTGTTGGTCTTCAAGATCATCTCGAGTGCGCGAGGGTAAGTAACATCGCGAAGCTCGATAGTGATCTTGAGCATCTTCATTTGATTTACGACCATCATGTCGAAGATCACGTTGAGCTTCATCATCTGGGCAAGTTGTTCGATGGCCGTGAGGATGTTCGTATCGCGATAGACAACATCGGTCTTGCTGAAACGCCGTCCCGGTATCGCCGGCATCTGTACCTTCATCGGACTTGTAAAAGCTCCCGGATACGAGGCCTTGACGTTTGAGTCAGCCTTTGGCTTGAGTTTCGGGCCGGACGGGTCGCCGACCGTCGGCAAGTTGTCGGTGGGAAGCCCCTGCGCTTCAAGCATCCTGCGCATCTTGACCAGCGCCAGCTCGTTCGTTGGATCAAACGCAAACGCCTGGCGATAGGCATTGTAAGCTGCATTATAGTCTTTCTTATCGGCAAGGCTGTCTCCACGCTCGACCAACATGATTGCGGCGGTCACCAGTGCGCGCTGTAGATGTAGCTGGTACTCGACGTTGGAAGGTTTTTCGGATACGGCGAGCGCGAACTCCTGGGCGGCCTTGTCCCATTGACGGTTCTCTTCGTACTTGAGCCCTTCCTTAAAGTGCTTTTTGCCGTCGGCAGCGAAAGCCGCGATCGGCAGGGCCAAACTGAGCGCCAGAGCCAGCGCCATCACTCTTTGTATCCGCACTATCCTAGTCATAAAACCAGACCTCGCTTGTTGAACTTCCCACGGGGAGCGCACCCTTTTGAAAACTTCTGCAGTGGAAATATCGGCCGCCGCTCAACCAATTTGCCCACCCCGGCTTCTGGTTTGTCGCCGCGGCGAGCTTTATTCCTAAGAGTGTCTGCTTGGTTAAACCACTCTAGCACGCTTCAGTTTCAAAATAAACAAAGAAGTTAATTCAAAGTCCGTGGTCCGTGCTCAATAGGCCGTGGTCAGTCCGTGGTCAGTAGTCCGTATTCCGCTGTCAGGGCTCGAGCTGCCTTCTGACTTCTGACTTCTGACTTCTGACTTCTGCCTTCTGACTACGGACTACTGTCTACTCCACAAACGTAACCCTGTTTATCTCGTGCAATGTGGTAACACCCAGAAAAACCTTCGCTATTGCCGACTCGCGCAGCGATGTCAGCCCTTCAGCGCGAGCTGCACGGCGGACCTCGGAGCCTGGACGCCGCTCGAGTACGATCTCGCGTATGTTGTCGGTGACGTCGAGTAACTCATGTATTGCTGTTCGCCCGCGATAACCTGTCAGGTTGCATACTTCACAGCCGACTGAACTGTAGAATGTCTCACCGCGGTATTTGTCAGGATTCAAACCGGACTCGCTCAGCTCTTGATCAGTAGGCTGATACTGGCGCTTGCAGTGGGTGCACAGTATTCGCACCAGCCTCTGCGCCAACACGCAGTTCAGAGATGAAACGAAGTTATACGGCTCAACCCCCATATTCAAAAACCGGCCGATAACATCGATCACGTTGTTGGCGTGCACAGTCGTGAAAACCAGGTGGCCGGTGAGCGCGGATTGAATGGCGATTTGAGCGGTTTCTGAATCGCGAATTTCTCCAACCATTATCTTGTCCGGGTCGTGACGAAGTATGCTCCGCAGCCCGCGCGCGAAGGTCAGGGTCTTTTTCTCATTCACCGGGATCTGTGTGATCCCTTGAAGCTGATACTCGACCGGGTCTTCGATCGTGATGATCTTGTCCTCTTCGTTTTTTATCTCGTTGAGCGCCGCATAGAGCGTCGTCGTCTTTCCTGATCCGGTCGGCCCGGTAACCAGCACCATTCCGTAGGGCTCGGCGATGAACTTGCGAAACTTTCGTAAGTCCTGTGGAGCAAAGCCGACTACATCCAGGTTCAACTCACGAAACGATTCGTTGATCTGCTCCTTGTCCAGAATTCGGATGACTACATTTTCGCCGTGGATCGACGGCATTATGGATACGCGGAAGTCGATTTTCCGCCCGCGAATCATGATTCGAAAACGTCCGTCCTGTGGCACGCGGCGCTCGGCAATGTCCAGCTCGGACATGACCTTGATGCGTTGAACTATAGTCTGGTGATGGGCGATGTCGATCGGATCAGCCGCGCGGTAGAGTGCGCCGTCTATTCGATACTTGACCACGACGTCCGAGTCGCGGGTTTCGATATGGATGTCCGATGCTCGCCGTTCCAGGGCATTCAACACCACGGTGTAGACCAGCTTGATAATCGGCGACATCTCTTCGTCGCCGGTCAACCGCTCAAGATCCAGGACCTCTTCGCCGTTCTCAGTCTCACGCACCAGCGCCATGCGGTCGGTGCGAAAGCCGGCGGTCGCGTCCTGCAAGATCCGCGCGGCGGTGTCGCCTCTCTTCAAAGCCTCTTCCACGTCCGTTTGGGTAGCAACCGCAGTCCTCAACCGCACGTGTAATTGCGCTTCGATTTCATCGATGACTTCGAGGTTACTCGGGTCGGCCATTGCTACATACAATGTGTCGCCGTCGCGCTCCAGAGGCACGAAGCTATGCCGCACCATCATCTCGACCGGTAGCTCATGGATTAGGTGATAAGCCGGCTCTTCGGTCTTGAGATCGACGAACCTTAGCCGGTAACGCCGCGCCTTCTCTCGCGCGGCGATTTCCTCCTGGGTCATCTCCGAAGCCGCACGCTCCGCTGTCTTATCCGGAACCGCCACCGCGGCCGGGGAACCCTCACTGCTGCTCTGTTCTAATGTTTCCGACATAGCTGCTCTCTCCGCTTCAAAAAAACATGTTCCAGACACGCATCCGTTACTTGAAATCAAATACTCGTGTCTTGCGTCGCGAACTTGATCTCGATCACCGCGGGATCGGATTCCCCTGACCCATGTTGCCGATCATATAGAATAGGGGCAAATACATCGCGAGCAGAATGGTCATAACCAGGCTGCCCATGAAGACCAAGATCACCGGCTCGATGAAAGTGGTGATCGTGTTTAGCCGCACATCGATCTCGGAATCATAGAAGTTTGCAACCTCGTCGAGCATTTCCCGCAACGCGCCCGAGCGTTCGCCGACTCCGATCATGTCAATGGCAAGCTCCGACACCCACCCTGAAGCCTCCAGACTTTCAGTAAACGGACTACCCTCGCGGATGCCCACCAGCACACCCGAGCTCGCGTTCCTGAGCGCCCGGTTTGTAATTGACTCGCTGGCGATTTCGACCGACTCCGGCAGCGTGATACCTCCGGCAAGCAGTGTCGCAAGACTTCGAGTGAACTGGGCGATGGTCATCTGACGAACCGTCTCGCCCGCAACCGGCGTCTTCAGTATCCAGCGGTCGATTGTTAGCCGGCCGGTAGGAGTGCGCCGCCATACGAAGATAAAGATCAACCCGCCGACTATTGCCGGGATCAGCCAGATCAAATTCTGGCTGATAAACTCAGAGGTGCTCACAACGGCGACCGTTATCGTGGGAAGTTCCTGAGCGCCCACGCCGGTGTACAGCTTCATGAACTGCGGGATGACGTAGGTAGACAAGACCATCACGAGGATTATCGAAGCTCCCACCAGGACCGCCGGGTAGGCCAGAGATTTTTTTATTTTGCGCCGTGCTTCGGTGATGGTCTTTTGATAACTGACGTAACGAAGCAACACTTCGTCGAGTGAGCCCGCCCGCTCGCCGGCCAGAATTGAAGCAATGTAGATTCGAGGGAAGGCGTCGCCCTGGGCGGCGAACGCCTGAGAAAGCGCCTGGCCCGCGCGGACCTTTTCCTCTACATCCTCGAGCGTGAGTCGAAGCTGTTCGTTGTGAACCCGCTTTCTCAGGATGCCGATCGCTTGAAGTATCGGGAGCCCGGCTCGCAGCAGGGCCGACAGTTGTTGATTGAATAGAAGGAAGTCTTCGGTCTTGATCTTTCGCGCGTGCTGCTCCCCGCCGAACGCGCGCCGAATGTTCACCGATCCGGTTGATGCGATTGAGAATACTCTAAAGCCTTCGCGTTCCAGCTTAGAGCGCAAATCGCGCTCGGCGGTCGCTTCGACGGTCCGCGTCACAACTTCGCCCGTAGGCGTTCCCAGCCTGCAAATGAACTCAGCCATTGGATTGAAACCTTCTGCGCGACCGGCCCACGCGGCTTGTAATGCGCCTTGCCGGAGACTTGGCCAAACATCGCGATAATAACACAGCTCGCGGACCTCGAACATATTGGCCGGCGGCCTGACAGCCCATTGGAATGGGGGCGATTGTCTAAAACGCAAGACGGGGAGATCGGTTCGAATAGTGTGCCGATGGTTCCTCAATCAGCCTTCAGTCGTCCTAGAACACTGACGCCTCCGATGACCCGGTCGCCTTTGTGCACCAGCACTTCTACCTCGACCGGTAGGATGACGTCCATTCGCGAGCTGAACTTCATCAACCCGATGGGCTCACCCATCGCTACGCGATCGCCCTTCTTTTTCCAAAGCACGATTCGCCGCGCCATCACCCCGGCAATCTGGCGGAACACGATGGTAAGTTTGTCTCCGCGAACCGTGACAACATTCTGCTCGTTCTCGATCGAAGCGATTTCGCGTGACGCGATATGGAAGGCTCCCGGCTTGTAGGCCACGTCCACTATCTCACCTGCGATGGGCGAGCGATTGATGTGAACATCGAGCGGTGACAGAAAGATTGAGATCTGCGTCGGAGAGTTCGCCGCGCGTTCATCGACCGCGACCGACATCACGATACGCCCATCCGCGGGCGAAACGACGATGCTATCATCAGCGGGGCAGTCGCGCTCGGGATTGCGAAAGAAGAACGCCATGAAAGCCGTCAGCAACAGGCACAGGCCCGCCGGTATCCACCAGCCAACAGCTAAAAACACGACCGCCGGCACGAGAAACAGGATTATGAACGGGATTCCCTCTTTTGCCATCGATTTCAGACTTCGATTTTGGCCGCGGCGATCAATTCAGTTGCGGCAACTGCAGCAACAAAAATTGGTTACCCAACGGAAACGAACCAACTCGCCTGGATATGCGAAGACTGTCCGCTCGTGAGTAACCAACGGTTTGATCTTTTTGCTCGGCGCGCGAAGCCTATAAATGCGCTTGTCGCCTGTGACCTAGTGCGCCACTTGCTGTTGTTCTTTAAAGTGGCGCAGGATCGTTTCCATCTGGTCTTTTAAGAATAACTTTTTCTTTTTTAAGGTTGCTTCCTCCATCTGCTCCTCAGCGCTCGGATAATGCAACGCGGCCAGCTCGCTCAATCTCTTCTCGTACTCGCCGTGGGTATGCGCCAGCTCCGCGAACTGTGCATTGTTGGCCATAAGTTGCTGCTTGAGCGCTTCGGTATCGGAAAAACTCATGGATTCTTTCCTCCTTGTGAATTTAGAAAGACCAGTTCAGATGTCAGCCAAATGGTACTTCAAAGCCAGTACGGTTGCAATGTTTCGGTCAAGCTTCGCCGGAGGTCAAACGCGTCCCCGAGACACCGAATGAGCCGTTGCGCCGAAGTGATGATTCCTGGCTAAGATCCAAAACGTCAACGCGGTCTGTAACCATCCGCATAGTGCAGGTGCACGTCCTGCTCGGTTGACACTTCTATGCGCCGGAAGCTGTTGCCGATGCTCGAACTGCGGTAAGTTATCACCCATTGCAATCCGAGCAAGTCGTCGAACTCTTTGAAGTATGGATCAAAAGTGACGAAGTCGTTGCCGGTTACAAAAGCCTCGCCGCCGGTCTCATCCGCCAATCTTATCAAACAGCCCTGACCGTAGTTTATCTCCATTCGGCTCACGGTAGCCTGGCTTACCGTGGGTGCGTAGAAGCTGAACACCGCAACGCCCCGACGTTGCGCTTCCTGTATCGCGCGATCCAGGTCAAGCGAGAGGCTGGGGCTCGAGCTGCGAAACCCGTGAGAGGTATCGAGCCCGTCTGAGATCAACAGCATTATTCGCCGCGCAGCAGGTTGCGACTCAAACCGGCGCAAGGCCTCGATCACTTCAACATAAGGGTTGTAGGGCGCGCTCGATGCATTGCTCTTCACGATGCGAAGCGAATCCGCGGCCCGCGCGCGATCGATGGTGAAGTCCTGCGTGATCTGCAGCGTGCCGGTGGTCACATAAGCGGTCATCACGCGTGATCCCTCCGGCAGGCGGGCGATGAAGTCCTTAAGGCCTTTGATCTCATTGTTGACTCTCGAGACCAGATCGTCCTGAATCAAAACCGCGAGAATCGGAGGCACTTCGGAAGCCCGTTTTACCGATATGATTTGTTGTGGGCGCTTGTCTTCGCGGACGACGAAATCATCGGCTTTGAGCTTCAGGGCCGCTTCGCGAGTGCGCTGATTGTGAGGATGGGCGGTGACCAGAATGGTCACGTCTCGGTTTGATACCGATGCATCACGCGAGGTCTTTTGGCGGCCGGTAACAGACATCGCGGTGAAAATCAGAATCGCTATCGCAACTGCGGCTATTCCGGGATTTCGCTTGTAGCACATCTCAAACCTCCCTTTTTTGCGAAATGCGGATGGTCATTACCAAATTCAGTCACCCCTTTCATTTTATCAGAACACAGAACTGTGCGCGTTCTCGGTTCTGTCTTCATAAAAGCCCCTACTCACGAAGTCACAGAGATTCACAAAGGCTTTCTTCATGGGACTCTCTGTCTTGGCTTCTTGGTGCCGGCGCGAGTTGCTGGTTCGAGCAACACACTTTGCGCCACTACCAAAAGTTGCCTTTGATTGACAATGGTTTCGGCCCTATGCTAAAAGCATCTCTCTCGATTAATAAGCTTTATTAATGGCCAGCACTTCTTTAGGCAGTCACAGCCGTCCTGTACCAGTTCAAACGCGGCTAAGAAGCTTCGTCGGGTAAGATATGGGAGACGAGACCAAGGATACATCATCAAATCCCGGCGATGAGTCGCTAAAGTCAAACCTATCGGCTCCAGATCAAGAGAAACCGGGAGTATCATCCGGCTCTGTCGGAGCGGACGTCCCGGACAAGGCCCAACCGCTGCCACCTGAGGCTGGATCTTCCTCACCCGCTGAGGAAATTGCGGCGAAGGTGAAGTCCGAGCAGCCCGGCGAAAAACCAAAGACCGGCGCGAAGGTCGAAGCTGCACTTCCGGGAGTGGAGAAGCCCTCGATGACTCCGACCGTGGAAGGTGCGACCACGACCGGAGAGCCAGCCGCCCCGAAAAAGATCGAGCCGGACACAGCGTCGGCAAAGCCGGCGCCACCGCGAGCAGTCCCCAAAGAGGCTCCTCCGCCCGGTCACAAGCCGGCGCCGCCGGCGAAGAAGGGGCCTACAATTACAGTCGATATTGTTGGCGATCCCTTAATCGACCGAATCCGAGAGCGCTTCTCCGACGCCATCACCGAAGCCGTTGCCACCCTCGGACAGCAGATCATACGGGTCAAGAAGGAAAGGTTGATCGAACTCTGCAGCTTTTTGCACGATGACGAAGAGTCCAATTTCGATATGTGCACTGATCTGACTGCCATTCATTGGCCGGAACGTTCGGGGCAGGAGTTCGATGTCGTTATACTCTTATACTCGGCGCCGAAGAATCGACGGCTCCGGGTCAAGGTGGCACTCGCGGACGGCGAAGCTTGCCCCAGCGTCACTGCGATTTGGGCCGGCGCTAATTGGATGGAGCGCGAGGTCTTCGATATGTTCGGCATAAAGTTCGAAGGGCATCCGGACCTCCGGCGGATTTTGCTTCCTTCAGACTGGCCCGGGTTTCCACTTCGGAAAGAGTATCCGATTGAGTATCGCGACAACGAATGGACCGACAAGCATCTTGAGTATCGGGAGATTGACTTCGATACCAGTCTCATTGATGTGAAGTACGCGGAACGAAGATAGGCATGCAAGATCAGCAATTGACAAAAGGGCAGGAAACCCTCTTCGACGCCGAAGAGATGGTTCTCAACATGGGCCCGCAACACCCGTCCACGCACGGAGTGCTGAGGGTGATCTTGAAGCTGGACGGCGAAACGGTAGTCGGGCTGGACTGCGATATCGGGTTCCTCCATCGAGGCGTTGAGAAGATCGGCGAACACGACACCTACGCGATGATCACGCCCTACTGGGACCGGTTAGATTACGTTGCCGCGGTTTCCAATGATCTTTGCTACGTCGAAGGCGTCGAGAAGATGCTTCAGGTCGAGGTACCCAAGCGGGCCGAATACCTGCGCGTCATTCTCACCGAGCTTCAGCGCATCGCCTCGCATCTTCTGTGGTTGGGCACTCACGCGATGGACATCGGAGCGGTCACCGTGCTGCTGTATTGCTTCCGCGAGCGCGAAGAGATACTGAAGATTTTTGAAGACTTTATCGGCGCCCGACTCACCGCGCATGCGTTTCGGATCGGCGGGCTGTGGTGGGATTCCTACCCTGAGTTCGAGACGCGAGTCCGTGAGTTTCTGAAGATACTGCCGGGACGCATCGACGAATACGAGACGCTGCTTAACGCCAATCGCATCTGGCTGCAACGAACTGTTGGGATCGGCATCCTTCCGGCTGAAGAAGCCATCAATCTGAGCTTGACCGGCCCGGCGCTTCGCGGGTCCGGCGTCAAGTACGATGTTCGCAAAGCACAGCCTTATTCGGCGTATCCCGATTTCAATTTTGAGATACCTATCGGGGAGAACGGCGATACATACGATCGCTACCTGGTCCGCATGGAAGAGATGAAACAATCGGCGATCATCATCGAGCAAGCGCTCGACGGCTTGCCTGAAGGCCCGGTGATGGCCAAGGTGCCAAAAATAATCAAACCGCCGATCGGTGAAATATATCACTCGATTGAAGGGCCCAAGGGCGAGCTTGGGGTCTATATGGTAAGCGATGGGACCGGCAAGCCGTATCGAATGCGAATTCGTCCGCCGTCCTACATTAATCTGCAATCGCTCAAGCGAATGTCGATCGGCCATCTGGTCGCCGATGTTGTAGCGCTAATCGGAACGCTGGACATCGTGCTCGGGGAAGTGGATAGGTGAATAGTGGTTGGTGAAGCGTGAACGTGATGCGTGACGCGTCTGAAGAATATAAGCTACTACGGTCCTGAATCACGCTTCACGCATCACTCAGATTTCATTATGCAAGCCATCCTCACAACTCTGCTGTTCGTCGCGCCCAACTGGGTGAGAGAGTATCTCACCCATGAGAGGCAGCCGAACGTTTTTTGGTCCGAGTATGTCGTCTGGCCGCTGATTCAAATTGTCGTCTTGTTATTTATCGTACTTACGTTGGTCGCATATCTGGTCTATCTCGAACGCAAAGTATCGGCGTTCATGCAGGCGCGGCTGGGTCCGATGCGCGTTGGACCGTGGGGTTTGCTTCAGCCGCTCGCCGACGGAATCAAGCTGCTGCTCAAAGAAGATATCATCCCGATCAAAGCGGACCGCGCCGTATTTATCATCGCTCCTATCGTTTCGGTAGTTGCCGCGCTGGTTGTGCTGGCGGTGATCCCGTGGGGCTCCGGCTGGGCGACCATCGCGAACGTCAACATCGGATTGCTGTTGATACTCGCGGTCTCCTCTGTGGGAGTGCTGGGACTGGTGCTCGCCGGGTGGGGGTCGAACTCGAAGTATTCTTTGTTGGGCGCGCTTCGCTCTTCGGCTCAGATGGTGAGCTACGAGATCGGCATGGGACTCTCGTTGATCGGCGCGTTGATGTTCGCAAGGACCCTTTCGATGTCGGGCATCATCGACGCGCAGCGACTCGATGGCATGTGGTACCTGATGTTTCAACCGCTGGGCTTTCTTGTTTATGCCGTGAGCGCGCTGGGCGAGACAAATCGCGCCCCGTTCGATCTGCCTGAAGCCGAGTCGGAACTGGTGGCCGGCTATCACACCGAGTATTCAGGTTTCAGATGGGCTCTTTTCTTCATGGCCGAGTATTCGGCGATGATCGTGACCTCGGCGGTTGCGGTAACGGTTTTCCTTGGCGGCTGGATGTTGCCAGGGGTGACTGGGACTTCGCTGTTCGGCCTCGGTCCGATTTCGAATCCGACTTTGCATACCTTCGCCAGCATTATTGTTTTCGCGGGCAAGATCATGCTTTTGATCTATGCATATATGTGGTTTCGCTGGACGTGGCCGCGCTATCGTTATGATCAGTTGATGGAACTCGGATGGAAATGGATGATACCGGCCGGGCTTGCCAACATCGTCCTGACGGGGATCTGGTACGTGCTCGCGCTTCCGAAGACACAGGGCGGCGTGCTGGGCTTTATGCGTGAAGAAAAAGGACGGCTGATCCCGACCCGGTGGGGCATCGCTTATTTCATCGGTACCGCCTTTATCGTCACAATTCCAATTGTGTGGGGGCTGTTGGTTTCGATAAACCGCCGGTCGCGCGACTTCAACCTGCATGATCAACGACAGCTTCAGATGCAGCTTCGGCGGGAGCGGCTGGAAAAGATGTTGCAGGAACAGCCCAGTCCGGCAGAGATCGGCGGTCAGTAAAATTTTCCAAGGAATTAATATGGCGGTAGCAAAGACTCCAGTAGCAAAAAGGACCATAGGACAGTTGATCAAGCGGTTGCTGTTGCTCGACTTGTTCAAGGGGTTGATGGTCACCTTCAGGTACAACGCCCGGGCGCTTTACGAACCGCGCGATGGGGGGAATCCCAATCAGGCAATCTACACCGAACAGTATCCGCTCGAGGCTGCGCGAGTATCGGAAAGGTTTAGAGGCGCGCCGCGGTTGAATCTCGATCCCGAAAACGGCAGCACGCTTTGCATCGCGTGCGATCTTTGCGCGCTCGCCTGTCCGGTCGATTGCATCGAGGTGGGCTCGATTCGCCGCGAGGTGCGTGAAGGCGAGAAGGTGAACAAGAAAAAGGTTCTGACGACCTTCACCTTCGACACGTCGCGCTGCATGTTTTGCAATCTGTGCTCGGAAGCTTGCCCTACGGATTGCCTCGAGCTGACGCAGAGCTTTGAGCTTGCGGTCTATCACCGCGCGGGGTTCAGATGGGATCGTGAGATGCTCGAGAAGGGCATCAACTACGTGAAGTACGTGAAGTAGGGATCGAAGACGTAATTTGTCAGTTAGGAAGCAGCTCGTTCTTATTTTCCATTTGTCATTTTTCATTTGTCATTTTGCTGAGCGAAACTACTCCGAAGGACAAAATGAAAAACGGAAAATGGCGAATGAGGTTTGCCACGACGTCTAACTAGGGACTCCGCATGCAATTGCACGGTTGGGAAGCCGCCTTATTCTATGTTCTGGCGATCATGACTTTATTCATGGCCGTGTTCGTGGTGACCGCGCGTGTAGCCGTTCACTCGGCGCTGTTTCTGATCTCAACCCTGGTCAACGTAGCCCTGCTGTTCATCCTTTTGCGCGCTGAGTTTGTAGCCGGTGTTCAGATACTGGTGTACGTCGGCGGAGTGATGGTCCTGTTCCTGTTTGTGATCATGCTCGTACAGACTCGCGCTGAAGAAGAAGCGCGGGTAAGGCTGTATACCGGGCAGACCTATCCGGCGGTGATCATCGCTTTGCTGCTTGCGGTTTCATTCTATTTTGCGATGAATCCGGCGCAGGCGGCTTTCAGACCACCCGACAGCACGCTCACAGTAACGGTAGCCGAGAGCACCGAGCGAGCAAGCTCCGGCGCCGGGTCTACCATCTCAAAGGATACACAAGCGGTTGGCGAGCAGCTTTACCGGCAGGCAGCCTTGCCGTTTGAGATTGCGTCACTGTTGTTGCTGGTTGCGATGGTGGGCGCGGTGCTGTTGGCCAGGGGAACAAAACAAGAGAAGTACTATGAATAGAACGGGTGTAGCGTAGCCTGTCCAGTCTGCGCATGCCCGCGGTCAATTTGGGGAAGTGAGCGGCCAACGCCGACTGGACAGTCCACGCTACATTTTCTCGGGGGGGGACATTGTGATCAGTATCATCATAGGCGCGTTTGCCTATGTCGCTCCAGTGATCTTGCAGGCCCAGCAACCGCTGCTAAAGCGGTTCGAACCTACTCTCATCAACTTCCTGATGCTGAGTTTTTTGTTGTTTGTCGTTGGAGTCGCCGGAGTGCTTTCGCGCCGAAACATCATAATCATCTTTATGTCGATTGAGCTGATCCTGAACGCGGTCAATCTTAACCTGATCGCATTCTCGCGATATCTCGAGCTGAACAAGGACGCGCTTTCCGCCAAGGGTCTTGCGGCAAATCCGCTTGCGGGACCGGTATTCACGATATTCATCATCGTCGTGGCTGCAGCCGAGGCGGCGGTCGGCTTGGGGATCGTGATCGCGATGTTCCGAAACCGCGAGACTATCGCCATTGATGAGATAGATTTGTTGAAATGGTAGAAAAGCCGGTTTCGGGTTTCTGGTTTCGAGTTCGTTATTCCAGTTTGTGTTGAGCGAACCCTGAACCCGGAACCCGAACTCTGAACCTGATTCCTGAACCCGGAACTCTGAACTCTTTTTATGCTCAAACTCGTCTGGCTCATCCCTGTTCTTCCGCTGTTTGGGTTCTTGTTTAACTTCCTGCTGGGCCAAAAGCTGCGGCTCAGCGAGCGCGCCATCTCAATGATCGCGTGCGGCGTAATCCTGGCTTCGATGCTGCTCACGCTGGGAGCCTTCTACGAATATCACTGGACCTTCAACCCCGCCAACGAAGACAAGCCTTATATCACCAGCAAGGAAGGCGGCGGATTTCCTCAGTCGTTTACGTGGCTGCCGGGTGGCGCGGCCCGGGTCACCCAGGGTCAACATCCCGGTGCGCTCGCGGATTTCAAGATCGAGTGGAGCTATCAAGTCGATCAGCTCTCGCTGGTGATGATGTTTATCGTCACCTTTGTCGGATTCTGGATTCACGTCTTCGCCACCGGGTACATGCACGGCGACAAAGGGTACTATCGCTTTTTCTCCTACCTGAATCTTTTCATGTTCATGATGCTGCTGTTGGTAATGGGCTCGAACTTCATGATCATGTTCGTGGGGTGGGAAGGCGTGGGCCTGTGCTCATATTTGCTCATCGGCTACTACTTCGACAGGCAGGAAGCTGCGGACGCGTCAAAGAAGGCGTTTGTTGTCAATCGGGTCGGCGATTTCGGAATGGTGTTGGCAATCGCCGGCGTGTTCGCCACGTTCGGCACTCTGGAATTCCAGGACGTCGCGAATCTCTCGGCGGCGTATCCGCAAGAGAATCTCTGGCAGTTTGGATTGATGTCGTGGCTGGCGCTTGGGCTGTTTATCGGGGCGACCGGAAAGAGCGCGCAAATACCGCTATACATATGGCTTCCTGATGCGATGGCTGGCCCCACGCCGGTGTCCGCATTGATACACGCCGCAACAATGGTGACTGCCGGTGTGTTCATGGTGACGCGCGCCAATTTCATCTTTCAACGGTCGGTGACGATGATGATGATCGTTGCGTTGGTGGGATGCCTGACCGCTTTTATCGCGGCCACGATCGGCATCACCCAGACCGACATAAAGAAAGTGCTTGCCTACTCGACCGTTTCGCAGCTCGGATACATGTTCCTGGGTGCGGGCGTCGGAGCGTTTATCGCGGCGATCTTTCATGTGTTTACACACGCTTTTTTCAAGGCGCTGTTGTTTCTCGGATCGGGATCGGTCATTCACGGCATGCATCATGAACAGGAGATGCCGCGAATGGGCTGGCTGAAAAAGTATCTCCCGGTCACCTACAGGACGATGCTCATGGGATGGCTGGCGATCTGCGGGATCATCCCGTTCGCAGGCTTCTTCTCCAAAGACGAGATTCTCTGGAAGACTTTTTCGACGAGCATTTTCGGAGGCGGTTGGATTCTCTGGGTGGTGGGATTTATCACCGCGGGGATGACAGCCTTCTACATGACTCGTTTGATGGGGCTCACATTCTGGGGCGAAGAGCGGTTCCGCAAGGTTCACGCCGGCGGCGAGGCTGATGAAGCGCATGCGGCGGCTCACGATAAAGGCTTGAAGCCGCACGACGCGGCGCTTGCCTCTGCCGGGGATCGTCCGCACCATCAACCCGACGAACACGTGGGTGCGCACGATGCAACCGATCGCCTCGACGCGCACGGTGTTGCTCACGGTCACTTTGAGCCGCACGAATCACCCCGCAGCATGACTTTGCCGCTTTTGGTGTTGGCGGCCGGCTCGCTTGTTGTGGGATGGATTGGCATCCCGCACGCGTTGACTGGCGGGTCAAACCTCAACTTCTTCGAACGGTGGCTCGAACCGGTCATCGTCAGGGTTCACGAACCGGCCGCTGCGCCGCACGGCGTGACGCAAGCGGCTCCTGGAGCCAATCCTGTGACGACAGCCGAATCGAGCTCCGTCCAAGCCGAAGCATCACACGAACCGGTTGACCCGACAGAGTACGTGCTGATGCTCCTCTCGCTGGCGGTCGCGGCTGGCGGCATTTATTTGGGCTACACGTTCTACGTCAAGCGTCCGGATCTTCCAGGGGTTTGGGCCGCGAAGCTCCGTCCCCTTTATAAGCTCAGTTTCAACAAGTGGTACTGGGACTGGTTGCTCGACGTCAAAGGAGTGGAAGCCGCTAAAGCGGTCAACAACGCGCTGTGGGAAGTGGATGCTGAGGTGGTTGATGGCGGGGTGAACGGCGCCGGCTGGATGACCAGATACTGGGCTAAGGCCAGCGGCTGGTGGGATAAGTGGGTGATCGACCTGGCGGTTAACGCTACCGGATTTATCACGAAAGCCGGGTCATATCTGTTGCGCACTGTACAGACCGGGTTTTGGCAGAATTACGCCTTGCTGTTTGCTGCAGGACTGTTTTTGATTCTGCTTTATTACGTTTACCCGGCAATATCGACGACGATAAAAGGCTTCACCGGCAAATGAAAACGTTTGTAGTCCCGTCTTCAGGCGGAAGTTTGTGAAATAGCGATCGCGGAAAAAACGACTACAAACGCCTGAAGGCGGGACTACGAACAAGCTTAGGAGACTCTGGCTATGCCTGGTCGCATTCAATTTTTCGGCATCGGCATTCTGTCGTGGGTGACGTGGCTCCCGGCGGTTGGCGCTATCCTGCTTTTATTTTTCAACCGCGCCAAAAACAACAGCATCCGCGGGTTCGCGAATATGTGGATCGCGCTGTGCTTTTTGATTTCGATCCCGCTGGTGACCGGCTTTGGCTCTCGTGGGAATGGTTACGACCGCGCTTACGGCGGATTGCAATTCATAGAAGACCACGACTGGATCCCGC
>JBASRM010000383.1:0-4311 GCA_049273835.1 Blastocatellia bacterium
AGCGAGTTCATCGCATCGTGAATGGTGTGAAAAAGCCTGTACGCGCGGCCGTCTCCCCTCCGGGAGAACACATCGACAAACGATCCTTTCAAGTCATCGAACGCACCAACTCACAACCTCAACAGGCTGTAACAAAGCGGATGCGCGTCAGGTCGCGCATACCCACCCGCGAAGCGGTGGGTCCTGAGTTCCAGCCTACAAATACAGCGGACGCGGGCCGTACTTGTAGGCTGGAACATCAAGACCCACCGCTTCGCGCGTGGGTATGAGAAAACTCTGGCGCACGCCCGAGGCGATTTATCCCCGCCATCCCCCGCGGCGCGTGGTCTACCCACGGATGTCCCGAAAAACAGTTGTTGTTTCGGTTTCACTCCAGTATAGCCTTGTCAGCCCCTCGTTCGATGGGCTTAGGTCAACGTTTGTGGTTTCAATTCCATATGATCCGCGCGTGCGACCGAGCCTGCCTGCCTGCGATTAAATACTCGGGTTCGAATCGAGCGGTGTCGTGCGCCCCCAGTGGTCATGAAGCCCCTGGCCGAATCTTTCGCGCTCGTCGGGCGTCATCTGCTCCCAGCGCTGGCGCATTCGCCGCCGAGAATTGTAGCGAGGAGAGCCGCCCCCAAAACCAAAGCCGCCGAACAAAATCCGGCAAAGAGCCAGCAGTCCGAGAGCCTGCCAGAACGTGATCTGCCGGAATCCAAACAACTCCGGCGCCAGCCAGTTCCACAGATGCATCACCAGTTGTCCGCCGATCCAGGCGAAGATCACCATCCCGATGATCGCCAGTGGAGCTATCCAAATCAGTTTCTTTAGTCTCTTGCTCATGTTGCGTTCCTCACTTGTTCGTAAACTCGTCATAAATGCTTTGTAATCGTTCCCGCAGATGGAGCACCGCGTAACGCTTGCGCGAGAGCAGGGTGTTGACGTTGACGCCGCTTTCGGCCGACAACTCCTTGAAGCTGCGCCCCTCCAGTTCGTGAGCGACGAATACTTCACGCTGCTCATCGGGCAGTTCGTCAAGCGCAAGCTCCAGCTCATCGAGAAGCACGCCGCGGACATAGACCGCATCCGGCCCGGTATCGGGCGATGGCAACAGATCTTCGATCCGCAGCAGCTCACCGTCTTCGTCCGCTGGCCTATTGTGCGCCGCATCGCTGAACGCCTCGGGCTTCTTCTTGCGAAAGAGGTCAGTGATGCGATTGCGCGCGACGCGAAAAAGCCAGCCGGTCACGTGGTCAATCGGCATCAGCAGGCGATTGGCTTGCACCAATTCGTAGAAGACCTCCTGCAGGATGTCCTCGACGTCCGAAGGGTCAGGCACCCGCCGGCGGATGAAATTGCGCAGCCGGGATCGTTCTTCCGCGACAATTTCGGAGATCTTTCGGTCTTGCTCGTTCATCGAGATGATGCTCACCGCCTCATTCATCCATTACTGTAGACGAACGGCTGCCGAGAATATTGTACGGCTGAGTGTAGGCTGACTCGCGCACGCAGTAGCCTCGCGTTTCTTAGCGTCTCGTGTGAATTGCATCCAGCGAAACGCATCCGGCTTGAACTGTCGTGCGGGGCAGGGTGGGGTCAATAGATCGAGAAATTCATCTGAAGCACTATCCAAAAGCTAACGGGCTTGCCGTCCTTCATTGCCGGCTTAAATTTGATCCTTCGTGCAGCTTCAATTGCCCTCTCACTCAACCCGTAGGGAAGCCCTTGAATGACGCTTATTCTTGTTGGGCTGCCAGTTTCGTCAACAAGAATCCTGAGAGTGACGACCCCTTGAATCTTTTCTCGACGCGCTTCCTCGGTGTAATGCGGCTGGACGTTAACCAATATCACAGGTTTGGTGTCCACGCTGCGGGCAACGTTGGTCTGGGAATTGATCGGGGAATCTGGAACCTTAGCGTTTGGGTCGTAGCCGATTCCGCCGCCGCGCCCGGTGCCCATTCCTGGTCCCAGGCTCGGCTCCAGTAGCTTCACATACTTTGCTATCTCGGGATAAAGGCTGTCAGCATCTCGCGCGGTTTTTTCGATAGCCCCAACAAGCGTGTCCTTATCGATCTTCTCGGTGAGGAGATCCGTCACCGCAAAAACCCGCCGTTTGTGCAAGATAAGCTCGGTAGGTTTAGACCTCTTGTTCAAATCAACCAGCTTCGACGTGAACTCCTCGTCATCCGCCGACTCGTTGTGAACTCCTATGAATACGCTGATCCTGACGGTCTGATTATCGGCGCTCCGCTCCAGAGTTGCGTTGAGCGCTTTTAGGTTTTTGGGCCGATATCTTAATTCCAGTATTTCCCAAAGACCCGCTCTGATCTGAGTGGGCTCGTACCCACTCGAGGAAAGCAGCTCAACGAGATCGAGCGGCGTCATTAATTTCGGCGGGTATGGCTCCTTCTGTTGGGACTGCGCACTGAGAACGGAGCCAGTTGCAATCAACGCAACCGCAACGACGACCAAACGAGAGGATAATGAGAAGAGACCTCGCAAAGCGCTTCACTCCGTTGGTCGATTCGTATATCAGAGTCACATCATCAAGGTCAACGTGATCCGTCGAGCGAAGTTCAGTGAGGGAGGCAGAAACGCAGTTGGAAAATTATCGCGCCGGAACGGGCTTCTCGGCTCGCGCGAATCTCTTAAAGAAGCTGCTGCTGTTCCAACGAGGACGCTGGGCGCGGTTGGCGACCGCTTCGACGACCTGCAGATAAGCTCGATTAAAGCGGGCGGCGGCTTCAAAATCGATCGGCTGCTGAAGATCGTCTGAGGGCGCATGGTATCGCTCTCTGCGCCAGCGCTTGACGATTTCGTGTTCCGCCGAGTCCTTGACGAACCCCACTTTGAGAGAGATGGCGGGCACGCCTTTTCGAATGAAGCTGTACTGATCGCTACGAACAAAGGCGCGGCGCTCGGGTTCCGGGTCTGAGAGAACCTCGACTCCGATGCTCCTCGCGACGTTTTGCAAGTCTTCAGCCAGGTTTGACTCTTCGAGCCCCTGAACGATAAAGCTCCGAAATGGAAACAGCGGGAGGAACATGTCTATATTGATGTTCGCGACGATGTCAGTCGCCGGCACCGTAGGATGCGCTGCATAGTATTTGGACCCGCGTAAACCGTGCTCCTCCGCGGTGACCGCCAGAAAGATAATGGACCGCCGAAACCGCAGCTTCTTCTCACTGAACGTGCGGGCGGCTTCAAGCAGGGTAGCGACGCCCGAAGCATTGTCCATAGCACCGTTGTAGATTGGATCGGCATCGATTGGCTCGCCCTTGCCGACGTGATCGAGATGAGCACTCAGCACAACGTACTCGTTCTTCAGCCTGGGATCGGCGCCCGGCAAGATGGCGGCTACGTTTTGCGACTCGACGATCTTCTTCGCAAATCTGACCGACGCTCGGACGATCGCTGGAATCGCAAACCGCGGCAGAGGCTTGCCCGCTTCGGCGAGTTTCATAATCTCGGCAAAGCTGTGGCCTGAGTCGACGAAGAGTCTCTCGGCCTTCGCCGGGTTGAAGGTCACCGCCAGTTGCTGCCCGGCGTTTTCCTCGAGCGCCGGTTCGGCCAGCGACAAGGCCGGCCGGAGCCGCGCGAGTTTGGAACGTTCCCAGGGAATGTCCTGGCCGATGGGATTTTGAATTCCGATGACGCCGATCGCGCCGGCTCGCTTCAAAGCTTCCCAGCGCGTGTTCTGATAATGCGCGCGCAGAGGCCCGGGTATCTCCGATGGCCCGCCCGACAACAGCAGCACCACTTTGCCGCGCAGATCGAGTCCAGCCAGATCGTCATAATTCATCTCGGGAACGGTCAGCCCGTAGCCGACAAAGACGATTGGGGCCTCGGTACGCGGGGCGTGCTCGATGCCCATGCTGAAAGTTGCTTCCTCTCCGAGAACGATTGGCCCTTCTTTGCCGATCGATTCGCCTGTTGGATTCCTGATGATCGCGAGGCTGGATTGCTCCTCGACGATCTTTCGCGAAATCAACTTCACTGGTTGGAAGTAGCCTCGCGTTCCGGCGGGCTTCAGGCCGGCTCGTTTGAATGCGGCGGCGATATATTCAGCGGCCCGGCGATGCCCTTCGCTGCCGGTTTCACGCCCGGCGAGCTCATCGCTCGCGAGATATTGAATGTGACTCAGCCACCGGGCGGCGGGATTGGGCGTGGTGTTCTGAGCGACGGTTGCCTGGGCGACCGAAAGCACGATAGTGACAATAGTCACGGGCAAAAGTCGGGCGCGTCGAAGCATGGTTCAACCTCCGCGGTAATTGCAGAGAGATAGCAAACTCCGAAAGCTGTCTTAATGCAAGCTACATAAGCGCCATT
>JBASRM010000385.1:0-12088 GCA_049273835.1 Blastocatellia bacterium
GGATATTCCGTTTGAGAAAGTCGTGGAGGCCGTCGAGCCGGAGCGTGATCTGAGCCGCACTCCCTTGTTTCAAGTAATGTTCGAATTCTACAAGGCTGGAAAAGAAGAGCTCAGGATGAGCGGAATCAATACCGGCGGCGTTGGCTTTGAAAACACGACCGCGAAGTTCGATTTGACTCTGGTCGTCATCGAAACAGCGCAGCGGCTGAACCTGGTGATGACTTACAACACGGACTTGTATGAACCAGAGACAATTAGCCGGATGTTGAGTCATCTGGAGATCTTGCTTGAGACAGTAGCTTCAAACCCCGAACAGAAGGTGTCAGCCTTGTCTTTGCTGACCGTCGCGGAACGGAATCGGATGCTCGTCGAATTCAACGACACTTCCGTCGACTACTCTCGCAGCAGTTGCGCACATCACTTGTTTGAGGAGCGGGTTGCGGACACGCCGGAACGCACGGCCGTTGTGTTCGAAGACGGCTGCTTGACCTACAGAGAGCTTAACGCGCAGGCCAACCAGGTGGCGGCTTACTTGCACCAGTTGGGCGTCGGTCCGGAAACCCGCGTTTTGCTTTATCTCGATCGGTCGTTGCATAGCCTTGTTGCTCTGCTGGGTACGCTCAAAGCCGGCGCGGCGTACGTGCCTTTGGACACTTCGACGCCAAAGGAACGATTGCGATTCATTCTTGCCGATGCTGAAGCTCCGGTGATCCTGACTCAAGCGAAACTCGCGGAAGCGCTTTCCAATTGTAATGCTCGAGTCATTTGCCTCGACACGGATTGGAACGCCATATCCGAAATGAACAACAAGAATCCGAAGAGCCGAGTAAGCCCGGAGAATCTGGCATACATAATCTATACTTCAGGTTCGACCGGTCTCCCTAAAGGAGTCGCCGTCGAGCATCGCCAACTAGTCAACTACGCCCGCAGCATAATCGAGAGATTTCCTGTTCCTCCACAGGCGAACTTCGCCCTGGTGTCCACTCTGGCGGCGGACCTGGGTAACACGGTTATTTTTCAGTCTCTATTCACGGGCGGGTGCTTGCACATAATAGCGCAGGACCGCGCCGCGGATGCTGAGGCGCTGGCGGATTACTTCACTCGATATGCGATAGATTGCTTAAAGATCGTTCCTTCACATTTGGAAGCTTTGCTAATGAGCCCGAATCCTGGAGCTGTTTTGCCGCGAGCCCTCCTGATCCTCGGCGGTGAGGCGCCTTCACCCGCATTGATTGATAAGATAATGAAACACGCGCAGAAATGCTCGGTGTTTAATCACTACGGGCCGACGGAGACCACGGTGGGCGTACTGACCGGTCGAGTTCGAGGCGACGATTCAGAACGCCGTTCATCAACCGTGCCGCTTGGCCGGCCACTCGCTAACACACAGGTATATGTTTTGAATCAGTACCTCCAACCGGCGCCTTCCGGTTGTCTCGGCGAACTGTGCATAGGAGGAAAGAATGTAGCGCGTGGATACCTGCGCCGACCCGACCAAACAGCGGAGAGGTTCATACCGGATCCGTTTGCCAGGGAGCCGGGCGTCAGACTCTATCGTACGGGCGACATAGTCAGGCATACGCACGACGGCGAGATTGAGTTTGTGGGTCGGATGGACGACCAGATAAAAATTCGCGGTTTTCGCGTAGAGATTGGAGAGATCGAAGCCGCACTCAGGCAGCATGAAGCGGTTCGAGAAGCATTAGTCCTCGCTAAGGAAGATGAACGCGGCGACAAACGATTGGTCGCCTATACGGTGTGTGATGGACGGCAAGAGCCAACAAGCGATGAATTGCGAAGCTACCTGAACGAGCACCTCCCTGCTTATATGATTCCTTCGTCTTTCGTGCATCTCTCCAGGATGCCTCTGAGTCGAAACGGGAAAATAGACCGGCAAGCTCTGCCGTTAGCCGAGATTGGCCAGAATGGGCAGGCTGACTTCACGGCGCCGCGTGATGCGTTGGAGCTAGAACTGGCCAGCATCTGGGAAGACGTGCTCGGCGTTCATCCGATCAGCGTTACCAGTAACTTCTTTGCTCTGGGCGGACATTCGCTTTTGTCGGTTCGTTTGATGGCGCAGATAAGAAGCAGGTTTGGTGTTTCTATAACGCTTGCCAGCATCTTTCTAGGTTCGAGTGTCGAGAAGCTTGCGAGGCTATTGCGCGATCAAGCCGGCTTGACGAGATACTCACCTATCGTACGAATTCAGCCCGGCGGCTCGAGGCCGCCTTTGTTCTGCGTGCATCCGGCAGGCGGGGGTGTTTTATGCTACAGTGATTTGGCTGAGCATCTGGGGCCTGACCGGCCCTTTTACGGGCTGCAGGCACGCGGTCACATCGACGGACAAACCACGCTTGATGATGTTGAAGAAATGGCCGCCTGCTATCTGGAAGCGATAAGAGAAGTTCAACCTCGAGGGCCTTATCATCTCGGCGGTTGGTCTTTTGGAGGGCTGGTGGCTTTTGAAATGGCCCAGCAACTTCAAGCTGTGGGCGAGTCGGTAGGATTGTTGGCGCTGTTTGATACGGAGGCAAAGACCGAGTCAGCGCACCTGGAATTCGACGCAGCGGCGCTGATAGCCGAGAGCGTCAGCGGACACCTTCCCATTTCCATCGAAGAGCTGAGATCGATGGAGATCGGAGATCAGCTAAGCCATGTAGTCAATATGGCCAAGCAGCGTAACCTCTTGCCTCCCGACTTCACCGGCGAACAAGCTCGGCGTTATGTCGACGTTTACCGAGCCAACTGGAACGCGGGGCAAAAATATGTGCCGCGGGTCTACCCGGGGAAAGTTACTTTGTTTCGCGCGAGCGACAAGTCCGAAGAGTTCATCCGAAGGAACCCCGCAAGAGGTTGGGACAAACTGGCCTTTGGCGGAGTCGATATCATCGCGGTCCCGGGATCGCATCAAAGCATGATCAGGAATCCGAACGCCGAAGTTCTGGCGGAGCGGCTTCGATCCTGCGTTCAACAAGTGGAGACTCCCGATGTGACAAGCGCTCTAACGGGAGCGCCGGACGGAGGCAGCGCACACTGCCTTCCCGCTAACAATCTTATAGATCAATAATCGAGACAGTGTTAGGATGTGCCCGTCACCACCGGTGTCCCGTCACGTATTGCAGCATATTGCGCGCCGCAGGTGCTCTTTTGAGTTGACGCGCTGAGCTCAAAGCCACGAACTTTGCGGGGTCCGAAAAAGCGCTTTTCGAGGGCGGTGCATGGAAAAACTTATTCAAGACGTTAGGTACAGCTTCAGGGTCCTGTTGAAGAGCCCTCTTTTTACCTTTGTAGCAGTTCTAACGTTGACTCTGGGAATCGGAGCGAATGCTGCGATCTTCAGCCTGGTAAACGCCGTCCTGATGCGTCCATTGCCGGTCCAGGAGCCGGACAAGCTGATGGAAATCTTCACCAGCAGTTCTTCAGGCGATCCCTTCAGTCGAACTTCCTATCCTGATTATGTCGATTTTCGCGAACAAAATGAGGCGTTCTCGGGCATCATAGCCTACAGCCACATACCTATTAACCTGAGCAGCGGCGGCGACGCCGAAAGAGTGAACGGGGCGATCGTCAGCGGAAACTATTTCTCCGTTCTGGGAGTAGCGTCGTATCCAGGCCGCGCCTTCCTTCCCGACGAAGACCAGACGCCGGGTGCGAGGCCGGTGGCGGTCATAAGCTATCGGCTTTGGCGAACCAGGTTCGGAGGCGATCCTGCCATTGCAGAGAAGACGGTGGCGCTAAACGGCACAACCTTCAACATAGTGGGAGTTGCGGCTAAAGGATTCAAGGGGACGAGCCTCGACTACACCGCTGATGTGTGGGTGCCGATGATGATGCAGGTCCAAGCGACCTCTTCATCCGATCGGCTCAACCGAAGAAACTCTCGCTGGCTGATGGTGATGGGCCGCCTGCGCCCGAACGTGCACGCAGAGCAGGCCCAGGCGGCGATGTCCGGCCTTGCCAGCCAGCTTGAACAGGCCTACCCGCAGACGAATCGCGCGCGCTTTTTGACGGTAAAACGCGCGAGCGACGTGTTGATTCGGCCGGCCTCCAGGGGAAAGGTTGTGAACTTTCTGCTGCTGCTCATGGCGGTGTCGTTGACCGTATTGATTATCACGTGTTTGAATGTAGCAAATTTCATGCTTGCGCGTGCGTCCGGCAGGTGGAAAGAGATGAGCATACGTCTCGCGCTGGGAGCCACCCGCGGACGGATCATTCGTCAGTTGTTGACCGAAAGCGTGATGCTGTCTGTAACGGGCGCGGGGCTGGGGCTGCTGGTCGCGTCGCGCAGCAGCGAAGTCTTTTCGCTTTTCAATCTCGAGGCTAATCAAAACCTGCTGATCTCGGAAGTCGACGTAAAACTAGATTACCGCGTATTGGGCTTCACGCTGGCGATCTCGCTTGTGTCCGGGTTGATCTTTGGATTGGCCCCGGCGCTGCAAACCTCTAGGACCGAAATCATGAGCTCGCTGAAGGATGAAACGCCCATCAAAGCGTTCCACAAGGCTCGCCTCAGCAAGCTGTTGATTGTGTCTCAGCTTGCCCTGTCGCTTGTGTTGCTCATCGGGGCTACGCTGTTCGTGAGAAGCCTGCTCAACATGCAGGCCATCAATCCGGGCTTTAAGACCGATAACGCTCTGCTCCTGTCAATTGACCTGGGGGTTCAAGGATACAATTCCACCAAGGGCCGGTCCTTCTATCAAGAACTTGTGCCGCGAGTGGCAAGTTTGACAGGAGTTGATTCAGCCACGCTGGCGAAAGTAGTCCCGGTCAGCGCCAGCCGGAATCGCCAATCAGTAAGCCTTCCTGACCGCGTAATGACTTCGACTGATGAGTACGACTACAATATCGTTGCTCCCGGTTACTTCCAGACCATCGGCATCCCATTCTTGCGGGGGCGTGATTTTACGGAGCAAGACAGTCAGACAGCGCCCGGCGTTGCGATCATGAACGAGGAGATGGCTAATCTCTTCTGGCCCGGCGAGAATCCCACCGGAAGAAAATTCAAGCTGCCAGGCTCGGATAATCGCGATGTTGAAGTTATCGGAGTGGTGAAAAATGCTAAATACTTCAACCTGCTCGAAGAGCCCCTCCCGTATATGTACCTGCCGTTGCTTCAGGAGTATGATCCGGCGATGACGCTTGTGGTGAGCAGCGCCGGAAGCTCTGCGGTGCTGGGGCAAAGCGTACGTCGCGAGATAAAACAAATGGATGTGAAACTCCCGGTTTTCGGGGTGACCACTCTCAGTCAGCACATTGGAGAGGCGCTATCCAAAGATAAGATGGTCGCGAGCCTGGTGACCGCCTTCGGGTTGCTCGCGCTGCTGCTGGTGTCGCTGGGCACGTACGGCCTTATGAACCACACGGTGAATCAGCGCCTTAAAGAAATGGGGATTCGGATGGCGCTCGGCGCCACACCCCGAGACGTGTTTGTGCTTGTGATGAAAGACGGGATGAAGCTCGCCGGCATAGGGATTGTAATAGGGCTGCTCAGCACTTTCGTTTTGACTCGGATCGTGTCAACGCAGTTTTATGAAGTAAGTCCCAGCGACCCGATCACCTTGCTTGGGGCTTCGTTCATCATGCTCGCGATCGCGTCGCTGGCAACGTTTCTGCCCGCACGGAAAGCCACCAGGGTCGAACCAGTCACGGCCCTCCGTTATCAGTAAATTTGAAGGAGTTCAGGATGGTTCACGCGCGGTTCAGATTGAGCGCTGGCGCGCCGCTTATCATAGTCTGCCCAAGCCTTCCGGCCTTTCGAATGGACTCGCTCTAACTGGAAACCAATGCGGGGAGAGCTTCGAATTCTGAATTACCCCGGTCTGGTCCTCTAATTGAGATGCGGGGGTTGTTTTCTCCCTACTAAAGGCCTCAGATCATTTCGCAAATCGTCGAATCGGCCAGCGGTCGAGTCGCTGAGTCTGTGTCTGATTCCAGCGATTAGCTAACCAAAAGCGAAACAGGCACGGTTGCTCCAACCGCCTCTTCAGCCTGCTCAAGTGCATCTACGGTCTGCCGAGGGTAGAAGAGACTTTCAATGACATCCGCAGTCGATCTCAGAAACCAATCAGGCTTTAGCGAAGAGCCGCGTGATCCGTCTCAACGCTACTACGTTTACACGCAGTGCGATCTCGCTCATATCCCTCAACTGGCTTGCTTGCCTGAACACTATCGGTTCTCAATGCGGACGGTGGCCAATGTTCTGCCGTTTCGTGTGAACCGGTACGTGGTTGAGAATCTGATCGATTGGGATCGGGTGCCGGATGATCCCATTTTTCAACTTACTTTTCCGCAGCCGGGCATGCTAGCTCCCGACCAGTTCGATCAAATGGCGAACCTCTTCAAGAGCAACGGCACGAGAGATGAGATCAAGGCGCTCGCAACCAAGCTTCGCCTGGAGCTCAATCCTCACCCCGCCGGCCAACTGCAACTCAATGTGCCGTCGTTGGACGGGCACAGGCTTGAGGGCATTCAGCACAAGTATCCTGAGACCGTGTTGTTCTTTCCATCTCAGGGCCAGACCTGTCACGCTTATTGCACGTTCTGTTTTCGGTGGGCGCAGTTCGTAGGGGATCGAAACCTGATTTTCGCGGCCAAAGAACAGGACAGCTTGCATCGCTACCTGTCGGCTCACAAGGAGGTCACGGACCTGTTGATCACCGGCGGCGACCCGATGATAATGAAGACCCGTTATCTGGCCCGGTACCTCGAGCCTTTTCTGGATCGTACCTTCGATCACGTCCGAAATATTCGAATCGGCACAAAGGCGCTCGCGTTCTGGCCGTATCGTTTCACCAGCGATGACGACGCGGACGATTTGCTTCGGCTCATCGAGCGACTGATTAGCGGGGGGAAAAATATTTGCATTATTGCCCACTACAATCATTGGCGAGAATTGGAAACGGCGGCGGCCGCCGAAGCGATCCGCCGCGTACAGTCAGCCGGCCCCATAATACGAAGCCAGGGCCCTTTGCTTGCGCATATCAACGACGACGCAGACGTCTGGGCACGGCTCTGGAGCAAACAGGTCAGCCTTAACATCGTCCCGTACTATATGTTCGTAGAACGCGACACGGGTGCCCGTCGATACTTTGAAGTTCCGTTGGCGCGCGCCTGTGAGATCTATCGTAATGCCACAAAACAGGTGTCCGGACTCGCGCGGCATGCCAGGGGCCCGTCCATGAGCGCCGGACCGGGCAAGGTCGAGATCCAGGGCGTGGCCGAGGTCGCGGGCGAGAAAGTCTTTGTGCTGCGTTTCATTCAGGCCCGCAATCCCGATTGGGTGCAAAGGCCTTTCTTTGCTCGATTCGATTGTAAAGCCACCTGGCTCGACGAACTGAAACCCGCTTTCCAACAAGAGAAGTTCTTCTTCGAAAATGAGTATGAAGCTATGTGCGCGCCAATGAGCCTCGCTCGACCGGGCCGTCTCAAGATCGCGGCATCTGATGAGCGAGAGAAAGGCAATAGCGTTGGCGCGGCGCTTGAACAGTGGTAATCCTTTGCCAATCCCATTCGCGGACTTTGACGTGTGCCGCTTGAAACAACCATTTCGACGAGTAGAATTGTGGCCCTAGGAAGGCGTACCTATCCCACTAGTGAATTCGGTTCAGCTTGCACAGTTACAACCCTGGTAGACCTGCTGCGCTTAAGAGTGAGTCGTCAGCCCGACCAGGTCGCCTTCACCTATTTGATGGCGGGGCAAGCGGACGAAGCTAATCTCACCTATTTTGAACTCGATCGAAAAGCAAGAGCGATTGCGGTATTGCTTCAATCCGTAGTGAAGCCCGGCGAAAGAGTGTTGCTGCTCTATCCTCCCGGCCTCGATTACGTATCGGCCTTCTTTGGCTGTCTTTATGCCGGAGCGGTTGCCGTGCCCGCTTACCCGCCGCGACTCAACGAAACGAAGCGCAGGTTGGAAGCGATAGTCAGAGATGCTCTGCCAACGGTCGCTCTAACGACCTTCGCGATATTGCCTCGCACGGTATCTCTTCGTGCTCAAGACTCGGATGCCGGCTCGCTGCGCTCGATCGCTACGGACGTAACGAACGATGGGATCGCAAAACAATGGCGGATGCCACTCATCGACGGTGACACGGTCGCGTTTCTGCAATACACATCCGGTTCAACTTCTACACCAAAGGGAGTGATAGTCAGCCACCGCAATCTTCTATACAACCAACGGATGATCAAGGTCGCTTTCAATCAGTCGGAGGAATCGATAATTGTCGGCTGGTTGCCGCTATATCACGATATGGGTCTGATCGGGAACCTGCTTCAGCCGCTTTATCTTGGCGCGCGATGTATCTTGATGTCGCCGGTTGATTTTCTCCGCAGCCCTTTCGAGTGGCTACAAGCAATTTCTCGCTACGGAGGGACGACCAGCGGCGGGCCCAACTTCGCATACGATTTGTGCGCTCGCAAGGTCAGCCCCGCACAAAAAGCGAAGCTGGATCTGAGCAGTTGGAAAGTGGCCTTTAACGGCGCTGAGCCGGTGCGGGCCGAGACGCTCGATCGGTTCGCAAGCGCGTTCGAAGAATGCGGCTTCCGTCGAGAGGCTTTCCGTCCGTGCTACGGGCTTGCCGAAGCCACGCTGATCGTATCCGGCGGATTGAAGAGCGACAGCTTCAAGATCAAGCCGGTCAGGGCGGGCGACCTCGATGAAGGCCGTGTAGTCGGAGTCTCACCCGAGGAACAACATGCGCGTCTGCTCGTCGGCTGCGGGGCATCATTGCTCGATCAAGACATAAAGATCGCCGACCCAAATACGCGAACGCGAACTTCGCCCGGACAAATAGGTGAGATTTGGGTATCGGGTCAAAACATTGCGCGCGGCTACTGGAACCGGCCCGAAGAAACCGAGCGCACGTTTCGGGCTTTTCTGGCCGGCCCGGGCGAAGGCCCATTTCTCCGAACAGGCGATCTCGGATTCATTGAAGACGGCGAACTGTTCATCACCGGACGGCTCAAAGACCTCATTATCATACGTGGACTCAACCACTATCCTCAGGACATCGAGCTGACGGTTGAGCGCAGTCATCCTTCGCTGAGGCCCGGATGCGTCGCCGCTTTCTCAGTCGACGTCGCCGGGCAGGAACAACTGGTGGTCGTTCAGGAGGTGATGCATCGCCGGCGAACCGATTTCGATGAAGTGATCGGATTAATTCAGCAATCGGTTGCCGAGAATCACGAACTCCAACCGTACGCCGTCGTCTTGATCGACAAGGGCAGTATCCCGAAAACCTCAAGCGGAAAGATTCAGCGACACGAATGCCGGGCCAGGTTTTTGGGAGGCAGCTTGAAAGTAGTCGCAAAGTGGCTGGACGCAGCAATGCAGGATCAACCGGCGCCGCGCGCGGGATTGAGCGAAACGGCTCGCGGAACGGACGCCGTCCAAAACTGGCTTGTCTTGAAACTTGCGGCGAGGCTGGGGGTTGATGCCCGAGACGTGGAGTTAAATCAGCCGGTTTCGCGATACCATCTTGACTCGCTGGCAGCAATCGACCTCATGCACGAAGCAGAGATCGAGCTGGGTTTGTCGTTGCCAATGAACAGCTTTCTTCAGAACCTGAGTATTCGCGATCTCGCGCAGCAATTATCCGCACAACAGGATGGCGACCGCGTCACAGTAGCAGCGGCTCGGGCTCAGGAAGAAACGACGAACCGAGCGCTGCTGTCCCATGGGCAAAGGGCTTTGTGGTTCCTGCATGAACTCAACCCAAAGAGCCCTGCTTACAACATCGCGGTGCCCGTGCGAATCATAGGGGACCTCGATGTGAGAATACTGAAGGGCGTCTTTCAGGGGTTTGTTGATTGTCACGCGAGCTTGAGAACGAGCTTCAGTGTCATAGACGGCGAGCCCGTTCGACACATTCACGAGAGAGCGCAAGTTAACTTCCAGGTGTGTGATGCAAGCCGCTGGAACCAGGAGTACGTTAACGATCGCCTTACTCGGGAGGCCTTTTCACCCTTCGATCTGACCGGCGACTCTCTGTTGCGCGTGAGAGTGTTCACTCGCTCGAAATCCGAGAGCATACTGTTGATGGTTGTGGATCACATTGTCGCGGACCTCTGGTCTCTGGGATTGCTTGTGGACGAGCTTCGGATGCAGTACGGCGCCCTAGAGTCAGGTAAACCCGCGCAACTTGCCACTCCGAAATCCTGCTACAGCGACTACGTTGAATGGCAGGCGCGTTCTCTGGCCGGCACGCCCGGCGAAATACTCTGGCAATACTGGAAAGAGCGGCTGTCAGGCGAGTTGCCGGTGCTCAACCTGCCGGCGGATCATCCGCGTCCGGCTTCCCAGGCATTCCGAGGCGCATCCAGCACAATCAGGTTGGGCGCAGAGCTTACACAACGACTGATCTCGATAGGTCAATCCGGCGGCGCAACTCTGTACAGTACGTTACTCGCGGCATTTCAAACGCTGCTTTACAGGTACACGGGTCAGGACGACATTCTGATAGGTTCTCCGACCACTGGACGGACTCGTGCCGCATGGAGGGAGATCGTAGGCTATTTCGTCAATCCGATTGTCCTTCGGGCGGACCTCTCGGGCAATCCCACCTTCGAAGCGCTGCTCGAGAGAACTCGTGAGGAAGTGCTTTCCGCACTCCAGCATCAAGACTTCCCTTTCGCTCTGCTGGTTAATCGGCTGCAGCCGGATCGAAGCCCGAACTATTCCCCGGTGTTCCAGGTCGCGTTCGCCTGGCAAAAAGCGCAGTCGCTCGACTTTGAGGGCTTATCGCCTTTCGCGCTCGGCGAAACTGGCGGGCGAATCGAAGCGGGTGATCTGGTTTTCGAATCAATGGCGTTAGAGCAGCGCGCGATCCAGTTCGACCTGACAATGATGGTGGCCGAGGTCAACGGGGAACTCAACGTCTCCTTGCAATACGACGCCGAGTTGTTCGAAGCCGAAACAATCAGACGGATGCTCGGACATTTTCAGACTTTGGTCGCACACATATCAGACAGTCCGCGGACAGCGATTTCGGATCTGCCAATCCTCACCGAAAGAGAGAGGCAACATATCCTGATAGATTGGAATGATGGCGGAATCGATTTCGAGCGAAAGCTATGCGCACACCAACTGATAGAAGAGCAGGTCGGCAGAAGTCCGGATGCAACGGCGCTCGAATGCAACGGCAAATATCTGAGCTATGCACAACTCAACACTCAGGCTAATCAACTCGGGCGCTACCTCAGGGGACTGGGTGCGGGGCCCGAGCAAAAAGTTGGCGTGTGCATCCAGCGAAGCGCGGAGATGGTGATCGCGCTGCTTGCAATATTGAAAGCCGGGGCGGCCTACGTCGCGCTCGACGGAACATATCCGGAACTGCGATTGAGCCATATGGTGGAAGATTCCGGCGCAACAGTCTTGCTGGTCGACGAAGACGGCGAACAAAAGCTCTCCGGGACCGCGGCGAACGTTGTGGTTTTGAGCAAGCACTGGCCGATGATCAGCCGCGAATCGCCGGAGAATATCGAGAGCGGCGTGTGCGGCGACAATCTGGCGTATGTGACGTATACATCAGGATCAACAGGAAGACCCAAAGGCGTCGCCGTACAACACGGCGGTTTGACGAATCTCATCAAATGGCACTTGCAGACTTATTGCGTGACTCCGCAAGACCGTGCGACTCAAGTGGCGAGCCCGGCCTTTGATGCGTCGGTTTGGGAACTGTGGCCGTACCTTGCGGCCGGGGCTAGCATTTGGATCCCCGACGAAGAAACGCGGGCATCAGCGCCGAAGTTGCTCGAATATCTGGCCTCGCATGAGATCACGATCTGTTTTATGCCGACGCCGCTTGCGGAATCAGCAATCCGTGGACAGTTGCCGCCGAAGTTGTCATTGAGGGTACTGCTTACCGGGGGTGATAAACTTCACTGCGCGCCGCGCGCCAGCTTGCCATTCGAGCTGGTGAACCATTACGGGCCCACGGAGAATTCAGTCGTCACGACGTTTGCAACAGTCGAACCCGAACACAGCGAGGTTGAACCTCCGATAGGGAGACCGATAGCAAATACGCGAGTGTACATACTCGACCGGGGGCTACAACCGGTGGCTGTGGGTGTGCCTGGCGAGATTTTCATC
>JBASRM010000387.1:0-3832 GCA_049273835.1 Blastocatellia bacterium
GATGAAAAGGAAGCGTTCAGGCTTTCGAATCTGGTGGCCACAATGCTGATTGTCGTTCTAGGGATACTGGTGGTGCTCGGAATCATCTTCGCGCCCTACGTGGTCACTGCCATTGCATCGGGGCTTCACAATGACAGGGAAAAATTCGACCTGACTGTTCGGCTTACCCGGATAATGATGCCGTTCATTTTGCTCGTGGCCTTGGCTGCTCAAGCTATGGGTGTGTTGAACGCGCGAGATCGTTTCGGTATTCCCGCGTTGGCGTCAACGTTCTTCAATCTGGGTTCAATCGTCGGCGGGCTTGCGGCGGCCGCACTGTTGACCGATCCGACGTTTTCCCATCCAATAAGTTCGATCGTCGAAAAGCCCATCGAAGGCATCATTGGGATGGCCTACGGCGTTTTGATTGGGGGGTTCTTTCAATACGCGGTCCAGTGGCCAAGCCTGGCAGGGGCAGGGTTTCGTTATCGGCCGATGTTGAGTTTTAGCGATCCTGGTGTCAGGCGCATCTTCAAGCTAATGGGGCCCGCGGTGATAGGAGCGGCTGCCGTTCAGGTGAACGTTCTGGTGAACACGAATTTCGCCACAGGCATTCCGGGAGGAAGTGGTCCTGTATCGTGGCTGAACTATTCATTTCGACTGATGCAGTTTCCAATTGGAGTTTTTGGGGTCGCAATCGCTACAGCTACGCTGCCGGCAATATCCAGAAGCGCGGCGCGCAAGGATGTGAGTGAGTTCAGGCGCACTCTTGCCGGCTCTATTAGGCTGGCGTTCCTGTTGACGATTCCCTCCGCGGTTGGGTTGATTGTGCTCGGACGCCCGATCATTGCGCTGATCTACGAGCATCGTTCTTTCGGGCCCACCGACACGGACCACACGGCGGGGGCGCTCGGTTTTTACGCGATCGGGCTCGCGGGGTACTCAGCGGTGAGGATACTGGCGCCGGCATTTTATGCTCTCAATGATGCGCGAACGCCGATGATGATCAGTCTTTTTTCGATGGCGACGAACTTCGCGATGAACTGGATGCTGGTCGGCGTGCTTCAGGAACGGGGGCTCGCGCTGTCGACTTCGGCCGTAGCGCTTATGAATTTCGCTTTGCTCTACGCGATTATGCGGCGCCGGGTTAACGGCATTGAAGGCAGACGAACGGCGGTCACAGTCGGCAAGATCCTTTTAGCATCCGCAGTAATGGGCGTTGCGTGTTGGGCTATAAGCAGCGTCATCGCGGGCGGCATTGGGGTCAGCTTACCTGCCAGGGCCGTCAACGTCCTCGTTTCCGTCACGGCAGGGGCGGTAGTGTTCTATCTGATTGCAACCGCCCTTGGGATTCATGAACTGAGAGCCGCCCGCGACGCGTTTGCCAGGCGGTTCGCGCGATCCTAGACTCATCACCACTCGGACAACAGAACGCCTCTTGACTTGGATTAGACCCCAACATATTCTTTAATCAAACGTTTGATTAATTGACCCGGGCATGGCCAGAACTAAGACAGACGATCCGGAAGCGAGGGCGAAGATAGCGGCGGCGGCCGAAGAGCTGTTCGCTGCGCGCGGCTTCGACGGCACCGCCATACGCGATATCGCCAGGAAGGCCGCGGTCAACGGGGCGATGATTCACTATTACTTCGGCAGCAAGGAAGGATTGTACCGTGCCATTCTCGAAGGCGCGGCGTCGAAAGTGCGCGCCCTGCTGGTCGAGACCACCAGCCGTGGAGCGTCCACCAGGGACAGGCTGTCGAGCTTCGTCGATGCCTACACCTCCTATGTCCTCAAACATCCCGATCTTGCCCGTATCCTTTATAGAGAGATGTTGATGGGCGGTAAGCACATCAGAGAGATCGCCCAGAAGCATGCCGTGACGAACTACGGCATCCTGAGGGACACGATCGCGGATGGCGTGCGAAAGGGTGAGTTGCGACCGATTGATACCGAACTCGCGCCGGTCAGCCTCATGGGAATGATCGTCATTTTCCAGTTTCTACGGCCGATTATCTCCGCCGCGCTTGGCAAAAAAGAATACGACAACCGGTTCGTCGAAAGAATCGCTGCCCACTCCATCGATCTATTCCTCAACGGCGTTGTCGCCGATGGGAGTCCAAGACAAAAACACGCAGCCGCGACCCAAGCTGTCAGGCGAAGCACCAAACGCGGCGCAAAGGCGCAAAAATGACCTTAGGAAGATTCCGAAAGACGATTTTCTTCATCGTATTGTTCCTGATGCTGATCGGAGTCGCAGCTGCCTGGAAATATCTAAGCAGCCGCTCAGCCACAGATAGGTTGGTGCTCTCCGGCACAATCGAGGCGGACGAGATACACGTCGGCTCACAGGTCGCCGGTCGAATCGAAGCGGTGCTTGTAAAAGAAGGTCAGCCCATCAGACAGGGCGACGCGATCGTCCGGTTCGAGCGTTACGACCTGGACGCGAAGCACGCCGATGCGGTTGCGGCGGTTGCTCAGGCACAAGCGAATTTTGAGAAGAATCAAAACGGGTCGCGTCCCGAAGAAGTCGCGGCAGCCAGGGCCCAGGCCGACGCGGCGTGGATGGCCTATCTGCAGGCGCGTAACGGACCTCGCAAACAGGAGGTCGACGCGGCGCGCGCGGAACTCGACGCTGCTCAAGCTGACTATCAGGTCGCCAAGGTCACCGCCACCAGGATCGCGAAGCTCGTGGCCGACGGCGTTCAGTCACAACAGGAGTACGACAATGCGAAATCCGCTTACGATCGCGCGGGCGCGAACCTCGAAGCCGCGCGCCAAAAGCTGAACTTGCTCCTCTCGGGCACGCGGCCCGAGGAAGTAAGCCGCGCCGAGCGACTGTACAAACAGGCGGCGGCGAATCGCGAGCTGGTGGAGCGCGGCGCTCGCAAGGAAGACATCCAAGCCGCCAAAGCCCAGGTAGACCGAGCACGCGCATCGGTGAAAGAAATCGAAACACAATTCTTGGAACTCGAAGTGAAAGCTCCCTCCGACGCGTTCGTCGAGGTGCTTCAAGTTCGACCCGGCGATTTGATTAACCCGGGTTCTCCGGTGGCCACGCTTGTTGAAGTCGATCGGTTATGGGTGCGCGTCTATGTGCCTGAGCCCGAGCTGGGCCACGTGCAACTGGGCAAAGATGTGCTTGTGAGCGTCGACACGTTTCGCGGCGAGACCTTCAAGGGACGCGTTGAGGAAATCGCGACTCGCGGCGAGTTCACTCCTCGGAATGTTCAAACCCGTGACGAACGGACGCATCAAGTATTCAGCGTGCGCGTTCGGCTCGACAACAGCGGGCAGAGACTCCGAGCCGGAATGGCGGCTGACGTTACGATCCTGAAATGATGCGTATTTCTGATTGAAAAACTATGCCGGCAGCAATTGAGATCAACGGGCTAACGAAACGATTCGGTGAAGTGACTGCGGTCGATGGCGTCAGTCTGTCGGTCGAAGCGGGCGAGATCTTCGGTTTCCTCGGACCGAACGGCTCGGGGAAGTCAACATTGATAAGGATGTTGTGCGGCCTGATATCGCCAACGGCTGGCAGCGCTCGAGTGTCAGGGTTTGACATCATCACCGAAATTGACGAAATTCGACAGACTATCGGCTACATGTCTCAGCAGTTCAGCCTTTATCAAGATCTGACGGTTTGGGAGAACGTGAACTTCTATGCTCACGTCTACGGATTGAAGGGCGAGCAGCTTCAGCGACGACGCACCGAGGTAATCGAATTGACCCACATCGGACCTTTTCGCGACAGGCGGGCCGGCGCGCTCTCGGGCGGCTGGAAGCAACGTCTGGCGCTATCGTGCGCGCTGGTACACGAGCCGAAGGTGATCTTTCTCGATGAGCCTAC
>JBASRM010000391.1:0-18948 GCA_049273835.1 Blastocatellia bacterium
ATCATAGCCCGGGAGCTGCTGAAGAAGCTGCGGCAATAATTTGGAGCCTGAGGGATCGTGATTAACCGCTGATCTCCGCTGAATGAGTACGCTGATCTTCGAACATCAGCGTCTCTTCAATCAGCGCAGGTCGGCGGTTGGTGGCTTATCTGAGACGGCGACTCACGAAATGCGAGCACGAGCCTAAGCGAACTCGAGTTGAACCGGTCGTGGAATTATTCCCGCTTCGTGGGCGCGGTGGAGCAGGAGTCTGACAGCCTCGCGGCCTCTCTCCCCATAGTCGATTGTGTAGTCGTTCACATACATCCCGACAAATTTGTCGGTCAAGGATTCCGCCATCCCCCGGCCGTATTTCATCGAGTGACGAACGGCGACTTCTCGGTTCTGTAAGCCGTATTCGATCGACTGTCGCAGCAGCTTCGAGACGGTTGATATGAGCTCGGGACCCAGAGATTTCTTAATCGCGTTGCCGCCGAGTGGGAGAGGCAGCTTCGTCTCCCGCATCCACCACTCGCCGAGGTCGATTACTTTCGAGAACCCGCGCGCTTCATAGGTCAACTGCCCTTCGTGAATCAATAAACCTGCGTCGACCTCTTTCCGCTCGACCGCGTCCATGATTTGATCAAAGGGAACAACGACCGTCTTAACATTTCCAACGCAAAGCCGCAGCGTGAGGTAAGCCGTAGTCATCAATCCCGGCACCGCAATCGTGGCCTCACGAAGCGCGTCGATGCTCATCGGCTCGCGCGCGATCACCAGCGGGCCGTAGTCATCACCCATCGAAGCTCCGGATGTCAACAGCGCGTATTGATCGAGCACGTAGGCGTAGGCGTGAATCGAGACCGCGGTAACGTCAAGCTCGGCGTTCATCGCGCGGCGGTTGAGCGTTTCGATGTCTTGAATAACGTGTGTGAATGAGAGGCCTTCAGTGGGGATTTTATCCGCCGCCAGCGCATAGAACATGAACGCGTCGTCCGGATCGGGGCTGTGACCTAGCGTGAGTTCTCTTTTTTCCATGGTCATGCCATCGCCGCTACAAATAGGCTCCTGATCAGAAGGTAGCCGGTCGATTCTTGCAACGCAAGCGGCCGCAAAAAAACGGAGTCGCAATAGGAGTTGCGAGAGAATTGCCACCAAGTCTCGAAGTCACCAAGATTCACAAAGGCTTTCTTAGTGCGACTTTCTACGGTCGAGCCCTGCTACCGGCGCGAGTTGCTGGTTAGAGCAACGCACTTTTGCACCACAACCAAAAGGGCCCCGGAACACCGTCAACAGAATCGAACGGCAAAAAAGAGGCGCTTATCCGGCCGCCGGCGTGCGAAACGCGCGCGACCGGTGTCGGTATTTCAAGCACGAATTCCCGTATCGGTTCCGGCGAAATGCGAAAGTCTCCCTTGAATGGACTGTCCAATGCTGCAATCAGGAACAGCGTGAACGCGATGGTTGCCACCAGAGCGGCGGTCATCACCGACTGCGTAAGGATGCTTTTCAGCCCGAAAAGATATGTGAACCCAATAATAACTATCCCGCCTCCCCAGAGTAGAACATTGAGGATGGTGGGAAGCGTTTCTCGACTGGCATACAGCCTGAGTCGTCGGCTGTTGTTTAAGTCAGACAGGTGCTTCAAGGACTCATTGTAGAGTGCGATCTGGCGAGCCGAGGGAGAATCGACTTCGAAATGAGAGTATGTATCCCAAAGGTCGTCGAGCAGTGCCCCGGCGTGAAGGCTCCTCTGGCCCTCTTCCATCGCCGGCCATTCTTCATCTACAAGAGATCGGCAATAGGTCAGGATTTTTTCGTGTAACGACCTTCGTACGGGGTCTGGAAAGCCGACCGTAAAACGTCGCAGATCGGCGATGCGATTCGCCTCGCGCAACACCTCGGTACTCGCTGTGTCGTACTGTGTCCAAACAACAAAAATAACAAAGGCGAGCATGACCGCGTAGATTGTTCCCAGGATACCCAGAAAGAACCCGGCTATGTCTTTGTGCATATCCAGGAAGGACAGACTGACAAAGCGGCGGGTTACCCACAACCCCCCGACCGCCAAAAACACGCTGAGAAGCACAAACAGAATCCCGGAAAACCATGTGTGTAACATAGCGCTCCTGTTGGAAAGAGAATTGCCGCGTTCCGATGGTGGAACGGCTACGTGCCTTCAACTTCGGGCCTACGCTTCAGGAGACTAATACGGACCGCGCAAGCGGCCCACAATTCTACTATCAGGTCCGTACTTTTCAAACATACCGCATAGATAGAAACAGTTTGACAAGACCGGACTATGGAAGGTAGAAGGAGCACGGACCAGTCGACGCACACACCCTCAAGCGCAATCGCCGGCTTCGGTAACCAGGGTCCAGAGAAGTTCAGACACTCGCACGTCGGAAAAATGATCACCCGCACTATCTCGCACTATCGCATCATTGAAATACTGGGCGCCGGTGGGATGGGGGAGGTCTTCCTGGCAGAGGATCTCCGACTCGAGCGGAAGGTTGCACTAAAGGTTCTGCCCGCCGAGGTATGTTCTGATGAGGGAAGGGTTCGGCGCTTCATGCAGGAAGCGCGCGCAGCGTCAGCTCTGAATCACCCCAACATCATCACCGTCTACGATATAGGCGAAGGCGACGTCGGTCGTTTCATCGTCATGGAATACATCGAGGGTCGCACGCTGCGCACCGCTGCGAACGAAACTGTGTCTATCGACTTGCTTGCCACGATTGGAAGCCAGATCTCGAAAGCGTTGGGGGTCGCTCACGCAGTCGGCATTATTCACCGGGACATCAAGCCGGAAAACGTGATGGTCCGCAATGACGGTTATGTAAAGGTGCTCGACTTCGGCCTGGCCAGGCTCTCTTCACCAATCGCCGATGAATCATCAGCAAATACCGCCTACAAGACCGGCCCGGGCACGGTAGTCGGCACAGTTGCGTACATGTCGCCCGAACAAGCCCGAGGGGAGTCTCTGGGCGTGGCTACTGACATCTTCTCGTTGGGGATCGTGCTCTACGAACTTGCAACCGGCAGGCATCCGTTCCGGGCCGAATCCACAGTCGGCTTTTTGCACGCGATCGTTGCCGATCAGGCTGTGCCACCGTCGCGTCTGAACCCCGAGGTCCCGGCGAGCCTCGAACGGATTATCCTTCAAATGCTGGAGAAGGAATCCCGCCTCCGTCCTAACGCGCTCGAGGTCGAAGCTGCATTGTCCCAATTGAATCGGATCAAAGAATTGGAAAAGACCGTCTCGCTGGTCATGCCTCCGGCCTCGGGACTTCGCTCACCTGCCGGTCGCTCGAGCCCGCGATTGACTGTTGGGCGCGAAGCGGAACGTGAAAGATTACGCGATGCAATGGCGGCGGCAACGTCGGGTCAAGGATCGATGATCTGTATCGCGGGTGAGCCGGGAATCGGGAAGACTACCCTGGTCGAGGATTTTCTCGGCGAGCTTTCCGCAGGGGGCGGAAGTTGCAGCGTCGCGCGAGGCCGCTGCTCAGAACGCATGGCCGGCACTGAAGCTTATCTTCCGTTTCTCGAAGCGCTTGAAGGTTTGTTGCGCGGCGAACACGGCGGATCGGCTGCTCGTCTCATGAGAGTCATAGCCCCAACGTGGTATGTCCAGGTGGCGCCTCAGCTCTCTGAAAGCACCGCTGATCGCTTGAACGATGAGGTGAGAAACGCGACGCAACAACAGATGAAGCGGCAACTCGCCACCCTGCTCGTCGAGTTGTCACAGCAGCGCCCATTAATTCTGTTCTTTGACGACCTTCAATGGGCCGACCTCTCAACGGTAGATCTGCTGGCCTACATGGCGACCAGGCTCGAAGGGATGCGATTGCTGATTCTGACGACCTACCGTTCGTCGGAGATGCTATTAAGCAAACACCCATTCCTTCAGGTGAAGCTCGATCTGCAAGGACGCGGCCTCTGTCACGAGATACCACTCGGGTTTCTGGCTCGTGAAGACATCGATCATTATCTGGGACTCACGTTTCCCAACCACAGGTTTCCGGGAGAGTTCCTGAATCTGATCTACGAGAAGACGGAGGGCAGTCCGCTGTTCATGGTCGATCTCCTGCATTATCTGTGTGACTTGAAGGTCATCAGCCGGGATGACACTGGTTGGTTCCTCGAGCAATCTGTGCCGGACCTCGAACGGGACCTTCCTGAATCGGTGAAGAGCATGATTCAGAGAAAGATAGACCAGTTGACCGACGACGATCGAAAGTTGTTGATCTGTGCGTGCGTGCAAGGGTACGAGTTCGACTCGGCGGTATTGTCGAGGGCGCTCAGCAAGGACTCGGCAGATGTCGAGGACCGGCTTGAAGTCCTCGAGCGGGAGCATGCGTTTCTGAAGCTAACTGGCGAGCAGGAGTTCCCGGATGGGACGCTGACCCTGCGGTATCGATTCATACACGCTCTTTATCAGAATGTGCTGCACACAACGCTTAAGCCCACGCGGAAGGCGTCGCTGAGCGTTGCGGTGGCGCAGGCCCTGCTGGGCTACTACGGGGAAGACAAGGCTTCCGAGGTCGCCTCGGAGCTTGCGCTGCTGTTTGAATCCGCTCGGGATTTCGATCGCGCCTCGGCTTACTTTATGAAGGCCGCGAAACAAGCCTTGAAGGTCTTTGCGTATCAGGAGGCAGCTGCTTTATCGCGGCGCGGCGTGGACCTCATCCTGAAGCTGCCCGCCTCGCCGGAGCGCGATCAGAGAGAACTCGACGGTCAAATGACACTGGGCCTTACGCTTCCGCCGATAAAGGGGTTTGCAGCGCCCGAAGTAGAGTCGGCGTTCAGCCGAGCGCGGGAACTGTGTGAGCAATTTGGTGAAAGTCCCGCGTTGTTCAGAGTGCTTTATGGGCTATGGACGGTGTATGTCATCAGGGCTGACTTTCAAACGGCGCACGACCTGGCGGACCGGCTGATGCGCCTTGCCCAGACCGCTGGGCAGCCGAGCCTGACGACTCGCGCACACTTCGCCCGTGGGTTTACGTCTGACTATCTGGGCGACCATCGGGAGGCGCGCGAACAGTACGAACGATTACTTGAACTGGCCGATCCGCAACGGTATCTCGTCGACGCATACATCTACGGGAACGATGTAGTGCAGATTGCTCAATCGCGTCGGGCCTGGCTACTGTGGGTGCTCGGGTATCCGGATCAGGCGGCAGCCCTTACCGAGAAGTGCGTTGAGGTAGCCCGGGAAATGCTACATCCATTTACGACGGCTTCGGCGCTGCTGACGATTCCTCAGCTTTCATTCGAAGCTCGCCTACCACGCCGAGCCCAAGAAATGGCGGAGGAAGCGATGGCGATCTCAACCGAATACGGCTTCCCGTTGCATCTCGCTTATGCTGCCCTTCATCACGGGTGGGCGATCGCGCTTCAGGGAAGATTTGAAGAAGGGATCGAAGAGATGCGGCGACATTTTCAGTCACTAAGCATCATGGGTGCCGAGATGTCCTGGACTGGATACCAGGTATCGATGGCTGATGTGTATCGTGAAGCCGGACACGTCGAGGATGGCTTGGAGGTTGTAGCCGATTCTCTGGCGCGAGTTGCCAGAACCGGTGAGCGCTTCTTTGAAGCGGAGCTGTATCGCGCCAGGGGAGACCTCCTCGCTTCCATTATGGACACGCACTCACGGGACGTTCTCGTTACTCCGCAATCGGATGCTGAGACCTGCCCCAGCCAGGACGCCGAAGCGAGCTACCTTAGAGCCATCGTCATAGCGCGGGAAAGGGGCGCGAAATCTCACGAACTGCGCGCGACAATCGGTCTTAGCAGGCTGATGGCCGGGCGAGGAGAGAGCGCCCGCGCTCTCGAGAGCTTGTCGGGGATCCTGGAGTGGTTTCGCGAGGGTTTCGATACGCCGGATCTTAAGACCGCGCGCACTCTAATTATTGAGCTGAAAGCAGTAAGCGGAGCGGGCAGCCAGTGAGATTGATGAACGGCTGCAGCGGTTTTGAGTCTAGAATGAATTTCACTCTGACTAATAGATAGGGGTACGGAGGACGGCAATGACTATTCCTGTTGATGACCTGGGAAGCTATTCGCTGCTGGACGCCTTGCGCGATAGACGGTCGCGAAGATTCGGCATGGGGATGAAAATGGAAGGCGCGCTGGCCTTTGAGAGCGCGCACGACCCGCTGCCCTTGACCGAGGAGGAGGAGGCCTTGCTGGTGTTTGCCGCTTGCGGCGTCACCGGCTATGCGCTTGCCGATCTCGTTTTCGCTCCTGGACAGGGTGGAGACATCATGACCCATCTGGTAGCTCGAGCGGTCTCGAGTGGAGACGGCGCGCAGGCCGTAGCGATCATCGTGACCAATGATTCTGGCACTTATTACGTCAAGCGACCGCAGGACCTTACAGATGACGAGGCCAGGGGCCTCGTCGAAGAGGCGAGGAAGGGAAACCTCACGGAGTTTTACAAGAGAGTCAAGGTCAAGATACAGAATGGGCGTGCGGCTCCCCCGCTTGTTCCGATGTACAATCTCAACTGCAATCGTTGGTCAGTCTACAAGCCGGGTACCAGCTTCTTCGTTCCCATCGACGACGTCTCCTTTATTTACATCAACGGGCTGTTGAACATTTTGAGTCCGGACACCGGCGCTTACATCATGGACGAAAGAGCAAACTTCCGATCGGCGGGACTGGAGCGCTTCGCGAAGAGTAAGGGCGGGCATCTGAACGACGATCCCGAGGCCCACGAGATTCTAACCATACAGCGCATGGAGCTTGGCGTTGCTGAACTGGTCGCGATAGAGCAGGGAATGATGCACCAGAATTTGGCGTTGATGGCCCAGGCAATGGGAATCGGCGGATTCCCGAATTTCGCAGTCCACGAGTTCGGTTGGTTTCAAGCACTCGGCTTTCGAATGGGGCAAATGTCCACCAGTCGCTATTTCGGTGAAGGGCATTTGTTCACGGTCGAGGCATCGCTGCTGCATCGCGATCTTCCGATCCCGTTTGCGGTTGGGCTGGAGGCGAGCGAACAGGTACTGCTACGCGGTCACTGCCCTCCCTACTTCCCGACGATGCGCGATGCCGTCAATGCAGTAGTCGCGGCGAAGTTCGGCTCGGAAGGAATCTTTCGCGGAAAGATTGGACTCAGCGAATGGCGCGATCCTGCCGGTATCCAGGCTGCCACTCCGGGGCTGAGCGAAGAGGCTATAGAAGCGACGGTCGCCTATTGCGAGTACGTCTACGATCGCTACGGTAGGTTCCCCGGCTTTATTGCCCCGTTCCGCACCGTATTAGGCTTCCAGGCCACGCATCTCGATCTCGATTACTATGATCGCTATTACAAACCCGAGGCACTGTCGTCTACACACCGCGAGCACATGTCGCGATGGCACAGTACGCCGGACGGGTCCGCAGCAGGAGGATAAGCGCTTGCGACGCGATACGCCGCGACGAATTCGATTTCAAAAAGGCGGCGGTTTTGTCGTCTCGACAAGTCGGAGATGGGAGGGGCTATGATTGAGCAACGGACTAATGAATTCCTTGATTCGATGCGCAATGTGACTGATCTGCCGGCGGACGACGCGGTTAGAGAGCTGTTCGACCAGGGTGAAGTCGGCGCGGTCAACGACTTGCTGACCTACATGCTCAAGAATGACCAGCTCATCCCCGGAGGCTTGCCGCCCTGTATTCAGCAATACATCGAGACCAGCGAGACGCTGCCGGATTGGGCGGATGCTAATAAGATAATGCAAGCAGAGGACTTTTTTGCTCGAAATGGCGTGCTGCTCGGCATGTCACTTCTTTTTTCGTCGCTTCCTATGTGTTACGCGTGCGCAAAAGGGGTACAGGTGCTTCATCTCACGGCTCGGCTCGAAACAGATGCCAGGAGGCGGATAGCCGAGACCAGCCAGATGGTTATTCACGTGATGGTTCCCGGGGGATTATCGCCTACCGGCCGCGGCATCGCCGAAGCACAAAAGGTGCGGCTCATGCACGCAGCGGTTCGCCATCTGTTATTAAAGAGCGGGCATTGGGATTCGAGTTGGGGCGCTCCCATCAATCAGGAGGACCTCGCCGGGACCCTGCTCTCTTTTTCTTACGTGCCCCTCGCCTCGCTGCAAAGGATGGGAGTTACCGTTTTGCCTGAGGAGGCCGAGGCATATCTTCATGCATGGAATGTTGTGGGTAACATAATGGGAGTCAGGTCCGAACTATTCCCGACCGATTTCGACGATGCGAGAGACCTGGTGAAAATTATCGGCGAGCGCAACTTTGAAGCGAGCGACGCCGGGCGCGAGATGACTTCTGCTCTCATCCAAATGGTGGAAGAGACGGTGCCGGGCTCAATATTCAAGGGGTTCCCGGCGACGATGATTCGTTTCCTTAACGGGGACCAGATTGCTGACATCGTCGGCGTGCCGAATGCCGATTGGACCAGGAAGTTAATTGGTCCGGTAGGAAAGATCTTCGGGATCATGGAAGGCGATGCCGACCGTTCGCGCATTCTCGCCGCGGTGAGTCAGCACTTTGGCCGGGCCTTTACCGAAGCTTTTTCGTGGATCGATCGCGGCGGACACCGGGCCCCGTTTGAGATCCCGGATGTGCTGCGAGAGCAATGGAATCTGAAGCCGCACCCTGGTTCCCAGCAATGATCCGCACCTGGCAGAGCACGAGAAAGTTTTGGCGAGCTGAATAAGTCGTAACGCCCCGGTCCATAAGCGACGTGGCAAACCGGCAAGTGGGCCGCTATCATAAATTCGTCTGTCGACTCGGGCTTTTCCATCAGGTATTTGTGATAGTTTCCGAGCGTGCCTTGGACTTGCTTTTTCAGGGACACAGCAACAAGGTTGAGTTCAACAGGGAGTGATATGTCATTAATCGAGCGAGTAGGCGCGCGGGAGATTCTGGATTCGCGCGGGAACCCCACGGTCGAGGCGGAAGTGACGCTGACCACTGGAATCACCGGGCGGGCGGCGGTTCCGTCGGGCGCGTCCACCGGTGAGAACGAAGCGCTGGAGCTGCGCGACAACGATAAGAAGCGATACGGCGGAAAGGGAGTGCTCAAGGCTGTTGCGAACATCAATACCGCAATCGCAAAAGCGATTACGGGCCGTGACGCGCTCATGCAACCGGATATCGACCTCGCTATGCTCGCTGCCGACGGCACGCCGAACAAACGCAAGCTCGGGGCGAACGCCATACTGGCGGTTTCATTGGCAACCGCCCGCGCGGCTGCCGATGAACTAGGTCTTCCGCTGTACGCTTATCTCGGGGGCGTCGGCGCGCGCACATTGCCGGTTCCGCTGATGAACGTGTTGAACGGGGGCGCGCATGCGGACAACAACGTCGACTTTCAGGAATTCATGATAGTGCCGGGTGGCCTGCCGACTTTTACCGAGGCGCTGCGGGCGGGAGCCGAGGTGTTTCACTCACTAAAGGCGGTCCTCAAGAAGCGCGGGCATTCAACCGCCGTCGGTGACGAAGGTGGATTCGCACCGAACCTGAAGTCCAACGACGAAGCGATCGAAGCGATATTGGAAGCAATCAATCAGGCCGGGTACAAAGCGGGAGAGCAGATCTCGCTGGCGCTGGATCCGGCTTCGAGCGAGTTCTACGAGCGAGGAGCATACGTGTTCAAGAAGTCCACCGGCGCTCGGATGAGCTCCGCGGAAATGGTAGCTCTGTACAGCAGCTGGGTTGAGCAATATCCGATCATTTCAATTGAAGACGGCCTTGCCGAATCTGACTGGGAAGGCTGGACCGCGCTGACCCGGGAGTTGGGCGAGCGAATCCAGCTCGTCGGCGATGATTTGTTCGTAACCAACACCACTTATCTCGCGCGTGGGATTCGCGAGAAGGTTGCAAACTCGATTCTGATCAAAGTGAATCAAATCGGATCGCTTACGGAGACGCTCGAGACCATCGAGATGGCCCGGACGCACGGATACACCTCGGTGATCTCTCACCGCTCGGGCGAAACCGAGGACACTTTTATTGCCGACCTTGCCGTTGCGACCAACGCGGGTCAGATCAAGACCGGGTCTGCGAGCCGCACCGATCGCGTCGCAAAGTACAACCAACTGCTTCGCATCGAGGAAGAGCTTGGCACAGCCGCCCGGTTTCCCGGCTTTGCTGTATTCGCAGGGTCGGGGGCCGGGCGCCGGTTCGAGAAGCCGACAACCAGGGCGGCGGCCAGGAAGTAATCGCGATGCAAGACCTGACGTCACTAGGTTGGAGCGAGTTCTTCGAGCGTGCGTTTCAGCCTTACCGGGCACAGGGTCACTTCGCGGGAAGAGTCGCGCTCGAGGAGCGAGGCGCTTATCGGTTGTACACCGAGAGCGGAGAGCTGACGGCTCGAGTCCGCGGCAAGCTGCGATACGACAGCCAGAGCGCAGCTGATTTCCCCGCGGTGGGAGACTGGGTTTGCGTCTCCAGTCGTGAACGAGACGGTCTGGCTCAAATCCAATCGGTCTTGCCGCGCCGGAGCAAGTTCTCACGCAAGGCGGCTGGCGCGAACAGCGACGAGCAGGTTGTTGCGTCAAACGTCGACACGGTGTTTCTGGTGCAAGGCCTCGATCACGATTTCAATTTGCGACGCCTTGAGCGCTATCTGGTAGCGGCTTTCGAAAGTAATGCCGCCCCGGTTGTGATACTCAGCAAAGCCGACCTCTGCCAAGACGTGGCCCAAAAGACTGCCGACGCCGAGTCCGTTGCTCCCGGCACTCCGGTCCATGCGATAAGTTCCGTGTCGGGCCACGGCCTGGACCAAATCGATCAGTACGTTTTGCCCGGAGTGACCGTCGCGTTCCTGGGTTCGTCGGGAGCCGGGAAATCGACGTTGATTAATCGCATCGTGGGAGAAGAAATCCAGAAGACCGCCGAGGTCCGCGAGCACGACAGCCGGGGGCGCCACACAACCACGCATCGCGAGTTGATCCTTTTGAAAACCGGAGGATTGCTGATCGACACTCCCGGAATGCGCGAGCTTCAGTTATGGGACGCGGGCGGATCGTTGGGCGAAGCGTTTTCGGATGTAGAGTCGATTGCGGCGGCTTGCTACTTCACCGACTGCCGGCATCAAAACGAGCCGGGGTGCGCGGTGAGAGAGGCGCTCGCCGATGGATCGCTTAATGCGGACCGGTATCAGAGTTATGTGAAGTTGGAGAAGGAGCTTGAGTATTTGGACTCGCGGATGGACGAACGGTTGAATCTAAAGCGCAAGAGCCGCGAGAAAAAAATCCACCGGGCGTATCGAATGATCAAGAACCGCCGGACGTGATAATGGGACGAGCCCTGAGACCGTAACTCGCTACCCAGGGCTCGCGGACTCGCCCGGCCTAAATGCTTGCGACGGCTGCGCGGGGGCGGTGTCGCGGCTGGGATGATGAAGCGCCCTGCCCCTTTTAAAGAGCATGAAGACCGAGCTTTCCCATTCTCAATATTTGGTTGCTGAGACCCGACAACCACGGGTGCTGGATATCGGGTGCGGCGCAAATAAGACCCCCGGCGCGCTTGGCATGGATGTCAACCCGCGCACGGCCGCCGATGTGATTCACGATCTCGACGATCTGCCTTATCCGTTCGAAGAAGACCAGTTCGATGCAATAATTGGGCGCCACGTGATCGAGCATGTTCGCGATCCGATGGCGGTAATGTGTGAGCTTCATCGAATCACCCGTGCCGGAGGATTGATCAAGCTAGTCGCTCCTCACTGGACAAACCCGGATTTTGCGACTGACCTTACCCATCGCAACCATCTCAACAGCTACTCGTTTCGCAATCTCACCGATGAAGGCGCCGTGTTTCCGTTCTACACCGACGTGCGCTTTCGCCAGCATCGGGTTCGGGTCACCGTGCTGAATTTGTGGAAGCTGACCGGACTCGAGTTCTTGATTAACATTGATCATCGCTTTCCTTCGCTTCGATTCATTCGCAAGTTTTGGGAGCAATACCTGAACGCAATCGCAAGAGGCAAGGAAATTCACTTTGAGCTTGAAGTGCTGAAACCGTGAGCGGGTACGACTCGCCTGGTTCCAACAACTCGTTACTTATCGATCGCCGCCGATGGCAAGTCGCTCACGCTTTGTCATCTATCCTTTCTGCGTTTGAAGTAATAGACGGGGTCTGCCGCCGAGCCGGTCACCGTGACCAGTTCCCATCCTTTCGCGCCTAGCTTATCCATATTCCTTTCGATTGGGAACCACTCGCGACTGAACGCCCCGGGCTCCTTGCGCATGCTGCCGCCGTCACCTGATAGATTCACCGTTCCACCCTGCACCACAAGATATTCCCATCCTCCGGTGATCTGATCATCGTCTGCCTTGACTCGGTCGCCAAGACCCGATCGGGCCTCCATCGCGACAATCGAAATGATTACGGCTATTGCCAGTGCGATCCATAAACTCGGTTTCATACTTCCTCCTTATTGAAGCCCGAATACAAACAACGAATGTCCCGCGGCAATTGCGACGTGCTGCTTGCCGCCGATCAAAAAACTGACCGGGTTCGCAGCTATCGCACCACCGGTCTGGAATTCCCACAGGGCCTTCCCACTCCACGCATCCAGCGCATAGAAGTTCCCTTCATTCGAACCTCCGAATACCAACCCGCCTGCGGTGGCCAATACCCCGGCCCAGGGCGGCGACTGGAGCCGAAATTCCCACTTTAACTTTCCAGTCTCGGCTTCAAGCGCGCGGATTGCGCCATAAGCCTGATCACCCGCTAGAGCTCGCTCGCCGCCGCCGGCAAAGAAGGTACCGGGTTTGTACTCCGCTTCGCCCTTGTAGTAGTAGGCGCCCATCTCTCGCACGGCTACGTAAAACAGTTTGGCCGCAGGGTTGTAAGAAGGGCTGAACCAATTGGTAGCGCCTTGCAGACTTGGCCATACGAGATTGCCTTCGATGGTGGGTTCGGTATCCGGCAGCACTATTGGCCGGCCTTTCCCGTCCAGACCCTTGGCCCAGGTCTGCTTAGCGTAGGCGGCGCCAAGGAGGAATTCGCCGGTTGCTCGATCCAGAAGATAATAGAAAGCGTTGCGATTGGCCATGGCTACGAGCTTGCGGGCTCGCCCTCCTATGTTGGCTCCGAGCAGTACGGGAATCTCAGTTGCGTCCCAATCATGGACATCGTGCGGTGTGAACTGAAAATGCCATTTGAGCTTGCCGGTCGACGCGTCGATCGCCAGGAGAGAGCACGAATAGAGATTGTCGCCGGGGCGAGGGTCCCCGTTCCAATCGGGACCGGGGTTTCCGGTTCCCCAGTAAATCAAATTGAGTTCCGGGTCGAATGACCCGGTAACCCAGGTGGGCGCGCCGCCGGTTTTCCAACTGTCGCCTTTCCAGGTTTCGTGACCCGGCTCATCGGGACCTGGAATAGTCCAGTAACGCCAGGCAAGCTGGCCGGTCTTTGCGTCGTACGCGTCCAGGAACCCGCGAATGCCCGCTTCGCCGCCGCTGATCCCGACGATGATCCTCCCGTCAATCGCCAGCGGAGCCGCGGTGATCGAGTGCCCGGTCGCGTTGTCGGCGACTTTTGTTGTCCAGCGAACCGTCCCGGATTTTGCGTCGAGTGCGACCAGATGACAGTCGAGCGTACCGACGTAAATAGTGTCATCGAGAATCGCGACACCCCGATTAGTCGGTCCGAATCCGATCGTCTTCACGACCATCGGCATGGCCCGTTGCCACGTCCACAATGAGCGCCCCGTGCGTAAGTCGAGTGCGGTGACTTTCGTCGGCGGTTCAGTAATGTACATTATTCCGTCGACGACTAACGGCGAAGTTTCAAACCGGCTGCGGGCCGCAATTTGATAGACCCACACCGGCTTTAAACGCGCAACGTTTTCAGGTGTGATCTCCGCTAGCGGTGAGAAGCGATGCCCCTGGTAGTTGCCGGAGTAAGTAAGCCAGTTGCCGGGTTCGCCCGAGGCGTTGACGATTCTCTTGTACGGGACCTGGGCTAAAACGACCGTCGGAAACAGAAGAGCAATCGCTATCGGGAATAACCGGATGCTTTTCATTTCCCACCTCGCAAACCGGCAAGATAGGCGATCAGATCGTCAAGCTCGGATGGGGAGAAAGCGTCTCGATAGGCTGGCATCATGGAAACCCGAGATTCTTTTTTGAGCTCCGCCAGGTCGAACTTCCGAAAGGAATGAAATGCGCCTGTCGAGTCACGAAGCTGAATCGTAAAGGAGTCCTCGTTCACGCGGGTGCCTCTGAGCGTGCGTCCATCGCGTGTGATGACGCTTACGATACGAAATCCTTCAGGAACGGATGCGGCTGGATCGACCAAGGCTTCGCGTAAATACGCTGCGCTTCGCCGGGCGCCGATCTCAGTCAGCTCCGGACCAAAACTTTCGCCTCGCCCGCTAACGATGTGACAGGCTGCGCAGGCGCCCTTCTCGTCGTAAAGCCGCTTGCCTTTGGATGGATCTCCGGGAAGCTTGGCGGCAGACGTGCGGCTGAGGGATCTAACGTAGCCCGCGACTTGCCAGATCTCGCGATCGGTCATCTGCCATGCATCGGGCATCTCCGTTCCATCGATACCGTTCTTAATAGTACGAAACAGAGCTTGATTGTCGGCGGCGCGGTGAAGATTCGGTTGGTTTAATGCGGGCCCTCTGCCGCCGGTCCCCCCGATTCCGTGACACAACGCGCATTGGCCAACGAATATCTGCTCGCCGCGCGAGAGATCGTCCGCGGACAGTTTCGAGATTTGGTCCTGATGCGCCGGGGTCTTTGCCAAAGAGATCACACCGAAGATGAGCGCGATAGGGATCAAGCAAACCAATTTCATAATCGGCTCCTGGGTGGATTGGGTTGCGTGAATGTATTCGACTTCGTTGGGAGTTTCAAGCAGCAGCCGACCGTTTTTGGGTGGGCCGTCCCGTTTTCCCGCCTACATTTCAGTCGAGTTGGGAGCCGCGAACATCTGAAGCGCACGCTGCGCTTTCCCAGCTGAATCGGCTCGTACTCGGAACAGCTAGCTTGACCTGATTGAATGCCGATCCGATTCCGGCTTTGATATGCGGGGAAGCCAGCGGGGCACTGTCTTGGTGTATGCGCGGTATGAATCGCCAAACTTCCTTTCGAGAACCGGTTCTTCGTAAAAGATCACAAACGCGAAAAACACGAAGAACACCAGTGCGAGGTATAGGAACAACACGCGCGACTCGAACCAGAGGGCCTCCCCAAGCACCAGGCTCAACACGCCGACATACATAGGGTTCCGTACGTATTTGTAGAGCCCGCGCACGACAAGCTTTTTCGGAGGATCGAATGGAGCAGGCGTTCCTTTGCCCGAAAAGGTAAAGTCCCACGCACACCACAGAGTGATCAACACTCCGCATAAGATAGCAGCGATGCCAACGTATCCGAGATTTCCCAGCGGCGTTGAACCGCGAGCGCCGGGCGATGAGAGCAGGATTAGGGGAATCCAGCCGGCAACCGAGCCTGGAGCGATAGCCATGAAGATTAATGTTTTTAGCGCAGTCATTGCTTACTCCGTAAAAGGTTCAGAGTTCCGGGTTCCGGGTTCAGAGTTTAGAGTTTAGCGTTTCTGGTTTCTGGTTCCTCCCCGAACCCTGAACCCTGAACCCGGAACCCCGGCGCCGATTACTTTATTTCGACGTCCTGTTTGCTCCCGGTGAGAGCCTGTTGTCTGAACGCCGCTGCGCCGAGCAGACCTCCCATTCCCATCGATTCCACCGCTGAGCTGGGAACAAGCATCAACGCGCCCTTCTCCTTCAACCCTTCGTAAAGCATGTTCATCGCGCGCAGGTGGAGCGCGGTCGGGTTCTCCATGTAAGACTCGGCTGCTTTAGCAAACAGATGGGCGATCTCGACTTCGGCCTGGCCCAGGATGATACGGGCTTGCTTCTCGCGTGAGGCCTGGGCCTCGCGGGACATCGCATCCTGCAACGCATCGGGGATTACGACGTCTCGCATCTCGACTGATTGAACGCTTACTCCCCATGGGTTCGAGCGTTCGTCTATCAACTTTTGTAGTTCTTCTTCGATACGCTCGCGGCCTCGAAGCAGCTCGGTTAGGGCCGTGCGGCCAATGATATCGCGAAGCGCTGTCTGTGCGGCCCAGCTTACTGCTTGCTGGTAGTCCTGGACTTCGAGCGCAGCCTTCTCCGGGTCGTATACCAGCCAAAATAGAACGGCGTCGACGTTGACAGGCACGGTATCAGAAGTGAGCGTTTGCTCGGCGGCGAAGCTTGTAGTGATGATGCGTTGATCGATCCACGAAGATACCGTCTCGATCAACGGCAAGATCCAGAACAACCCGGGTCCTCTAATTCCGGTGTAACGTCCCAACCGAAGCACGACAGCCTTTTCCCACTGCTTGGCAACCTTCGGCGCCTGGGCCAACAGCAACCCGACGATGAAGCCCACGATCAGGCTGACTGGGTTGTTGAGCATCGCCGCTGCGATCGCGGCCAGAAACAGAGGCAACAGAAAAAGCATCGCGGCCACTATGTTCAAACGCGGCGCATTCGGATTGGGGAGCGCTGGTTTGTTCTGTGTGAGTTGAGTGTCTTTGTTGGTGACTCCCATGATTCATTTCTCCTTTTCGAGGCTCTCATTTGGACTTCTTGAGCCGGTCCCTCAGGTGATCGGCGGCTTCCCTAGCCTGAAAACCCAGATGCGCAGCCGCCGCGAGAAACTGGTCTTCCAGTTCGCGCATCTCGCGCTCGCGTTCTGAACCACGGGCTGCTTCGAAATGCCGAGCCTTCACAAAGGTCCCCACTCCGCGCCGCGTCTCGACTATCCCCGCGCGCTCGAGCTCCAGGTAAACCTTGGCGACGGTGTTGGCGTTGATTCGAAGCTCCACGGCGAGCTGCCGCACGGTAGGCAACTGATCACCCACCGCCAGCTTGCCGGTGGCGATGGCAAACCTGATCGCGCGCTCGAGCTGATGATAAAGCGGCGTAGGGTGCGCGGCATCGATGTTGAACGATAAGCCCATTGTCCTATTGTACTACGGCAATAGTACATTGAAAGTTGCAGGAGTCAAGGCGAATCGCACAGAATTGGGTAGTGTCCTAATCTTGTGTTGCCGCTCAGGAGATAGCTAGCCGTTTTCGACACGCGCCTTTATATCCGAGTACGCCGTATCGATGAGCCTCCTTAGCGCTGAGGCGTTTGTGGCCGTTCCCGGTCTCAGCTTCACATGGCGCATGGATTTGCCATTGCCTTGCAACAAGCGAGCCGGATCCGACAGCGATGAGCCGTGAAAGAACCCTACGTTGACGTGCGAGGTGAATACATTGACATAGCCGAAGGGGGCATCTCCTAAACATGCAACCGGGCAGCCGTCATGTAAAAGCTCCCGGACTTCGTCCCCGCACTTTCGCATCACCTCAAACCACTGATGCGCTATGGCTCCCAATTCACCTGCATGCTCTTTCATCCACGCATCGATGGCGGGATCCCGCTCGACAGCCCCGTTGAATCGCAGCAATGCCGTTCTCATCGTCGCTCCTCTTCTTCTTGCCTTGTTAGGCATAGGCGTCCGAACTGTATTAAAATCGCGAGCTGACATCAAGCCGCCGGGCGTGGTAGGATTTCAGGCTGGAAATCCTTTCAAGCTCAGCAACACAACCTTAGGACGCTACCGGAAAATGCAAGCTAGTTCTGGAGGAACCGATGAAGCCAAATCGTTATTCAGTGATCACTGCGCTGCTGATCTGCGCCGCCGCCCTCGGGTTTACCCTTTCAAGCCGCGCCAGCGACAAGCCGGGCAGTGGAGAAAAGATGACCTCGATCTACGATTTCTCGCTGAAAGATATCGACCATAAAGAAGTCAGCCTGAGCCAGTATCGCGGCAAGGTCGTCATGATCGTAAACGTAGCCAGCAGGTGCGGTTTCACTCCTCAGTACGAGGGGCTGCAAAAAGTCTATTTGAAATATAAGGATCGGGGATTGGTCATTCTTGGATTCCCGGCGAACAACTTTGGGTTTCAGGAGCCCGGCAGCGACGAGGAGATTAAGACTTTTTGTTCGTCAAAGTATAGCGTGACGTTTCCGATCTTCTCGAAGATTTCAGTAAAGGGCGATGATATCCACCCGCTCTACAAGCTTCTTACAAGCAAAGAAACCAATCCGGAATTCGGCGGTGACATCCGATGGAACTTCAGCAAGTTCCTTGTGGATAAGAATGGTAAGGTAGTTGCTCGATTCGACCCCGCCGTTAAACCGGAAAGCGATCAGGTCGCTCAAGCCATCGAGAAGGCGCTACAGTAGCCGCCTACTCAGAATGCGCAGTTGTCGAAGGGGGCGTGTCGCCCCCTTTTTGCTTGGCACGAACTTGTCCGCCAAGCCGGCCCGACTGTAGTCTGTAGCTTCTCGTTGAGGGGACGCATCAGGTTTGGCCAAGCTCAAAAACACACCTCTTGTTCTAATAGTTCTGGACGGGTTCGGTTACTCACCCGAGCGGAACGGCAACGCGATCGCGCTCGCCCGCACGCCGCATTTCGATGAGTGGTACGCGACCTGTCCCAACACCCTGGTTGAAGCGTCGGGACAATACGTCGGCTTGCGCGCCGGTCAGATGGGCAACAGCGAAGTCGGTCATCTGAATATCGGCGCCGGGCGCATCGTGAGGATGGATACTTCGCGTATCGACCACGCGATCGAGACCGGCGAGTTCTTTCGCAACGACGCGCTGATCCAGGCAATGGAACACGCCAGGACCCGGAACTCATCATTGCACCTCATCGGGTTGGTCTCTCATGGGGGAGTGCACTCATCACAGGAGCATTTGTACGCGATGCTCCGAATGGCTAAAGAGCGAAACGTCGAGCGAGTCTTTATTCACGCCTTTCTCGATGGTCGAGACACCGCGCCAGACTCCGGAGCCGGATATGTAGCCGAGCTCATACATCATATGCTCGAATGTGGTGTGGGCGAAGTCGCCTCCGTGGTCGGACGCTACTATGCGATGGATCGAGACAAGCGATGGGAGCGAACCGAAGTAGCC
>JBASRM010000394.1:0-2219 GCA_049273835.1 Blastocatellia bacterium
ACGCCATTCTTGCCGCCGTGTCCATGCACGGCCGCAAAGCCGTCAGCGCTGTCTCCCCTTACGCCAATGCCGTGGTCACTATTGCCTGCTACACCGACACCGCCGTTATTGTTTGCACCAAATACACCGCTGGCGTTGGGTACATTCGAGAAACCGAACACACCGTTGCCGACGGGCTTACCGGCTGGAGCTAAAGCGGTACTATCGTTTCCACCGAAGACCCCGTTTTCATTTGGATCGTTGATTCGACCCTCTGTATGTGCCATTTGATCTCTCCTTTCCAATAAGATCGAGAAACGCCAGCTCGCTTCTCAATGACGGAAGATGTTGTTGCTCACCGAAGCCACCTCTACCTGCATTCTCTCGTAAACCTGACGCGCTCTCTTGCGCGGGTTTCGTACTGGACAGACATAAGGTACTGCGAAGGCCTATCCAGGGTCACCGGGCGTTTGCCTAGCTTCGTAGTGCCCGTTTGTTGGGTCTGACTGCTCGAGAGTTCGAGTCGGTAACGCAAAGTGCGCGAAGGCCGTATCGCCTTACCTCTCCTTCGGGCTGCCGACACTGACAACTGGCGACTATTTAATGAGTCTATTGCGGAGAGCTTTTGAGACGGCTTCGGATTTCGAGTGAACCTGGAGCTTTTCGTAGATTTTCTGAAGGTGAAATGAAATAGTCTTGCCGGTCACACCCAAGTCAGCAGCTGCCGTTTTGTAGCTGTGGCCTTCGGTGAGCAGTTGCAGGAGCCGTAGTTCGTGCGGGGTGAGGTGGTAATCGGCCCTTTCGGGCGGATGAATCTCCCTGAATAGCCGGATCACCCGTCGCGCCACCTCCGGCGACATTGGCGCGCCTCCGGCCACAGCCGTCTTGATGCTTTCGAGCAATTGCGCGGGCGACGTCTTCTTCAAGAGGTATCCGGAGGCCCCGGCGCAGAGCGCATCAAAAATGCGTTCGTCATCGTCGTAGACAGTGTTCATCAAAACCAGGAGATTCGGATGGCGCTGTTTCAAGAGTGCAGCGCCTTCGACTCCGGTCATTCCCGGCAAGCCTATGTCCAGAAGCGCAAGGTCAGGGAGATCGAAGCCGATCTTTTCAAGCGCCTCTTCCATCGAGCGAAAACTACCCGTGCAGCGGTAGCCTTCGGTGTTGTTGAGCAGAAACTCCAAACACTCGCGGAGTTTGTGGTGGTCTTCGACGATCGCAACCTTGATCTCGGCTACTGCCGGCGCTGGAGTTTCGGTTTCGATGGTCCTGCTCATGATTTCAACGTCAATGAAATTGAATTAGACGTCAACCTTACAGGTGCGTGCTCAACAAGTCACGGGGCAAATGCCTGGTAGTCAGCTGTCGATACTCAATGGTCCATCGTCATCGTTTGCTCTTAGCATGTCCGTCAAGCGGCGCTTGCAGTATCACGGTTGTGCCGATGCCCCGAGGGGAGATAAGAACGAGTTCTCCGCCGAGGTTTTTCGCGCGCCGCCGCATACTCGAAAGACCGTTTCCGTCGCCGGCGCTGGCGGGCTCAAAGCCCCTGCCATTATCGCTAATCTTCAAGACCAGCCTGCCTTGCTCGACTTTGAACTCGATGTCCGCGCGGGTGCACTCAGAGTGGCGAACAATGTTATTGGCGCTTTCTTTAAAGATCATGAATACTTCGTGGCGTGTATCCGCGCCCAGTTTAACGTCTGCCTCTTCGCCTGGCGCGCTGAAGTGGAAGCCGATGTTGCGGGCAGTAAAGATGTCCTCGGCAACCCGTCGCATCCGCAGAGTTAAATCCAAGAGCCGATCTTTGTCCGGATTGATCACCCAGACGATGTCGCCCATGGAGTCCATAGTCTCGCGGGAAGTGCCCGCGATTAAGGACAGCCACTCGGACATTTGTGAATCCCCTGGCCCGGCCCGCTTGTTGGCGACGTCGCTGACTATTGCCATCAGCGACAGGTTTGATCCGATTTCATCGTGCAGGTCTGTCGCAATGCGTGTCCGGACTCGTTCGACTTTGAGCTTCTGCGCCAATTGATAACGATACATCGCATAGATCACAAGTCCCATCAAACCCGCCGCTAAGGTGATAAACCACCATCGCTGCCAAACCGGAGCAATGACTCTGAATTCGAGCGTCGCGGGTTGCGAACTGACACTGCCTTCCGAATTGACTGCACGTACAAAGAAGTGGTAACTGCCCGGCTTGAGGTTTGCGTAATTGACCGAACGATGAAAGG
>JBASRM010000397.1:0-3136 GCA_049273835.1 Blastocatellia bacterium
GGATGAGAGAGCGCGGGAGAGCTCTCGGGAAAGGCGACTCTCACAGGCGCTCCGCCTGGTTCCAATGAAGATTTGCGTCCTCTGGCGACCGCGCCAACAGTCCCGCCGAACGGCGAAAGGTTCGTCAATATTGTCATCACGAGCGCAACCATCGCCAGGCGGCGCCCCCTGGTCACATCTCTATGGTGTATTGGCAATCTCATTTCAAACTCCTTCTAGAAATAGTTCTTACTCGCTGCGTTGAGTGACGATCAGGATTCCATCCAATTGGGCCTGGGTTCGTCACCCCGATTTCCTCGAGCCGTCAAAATCACTACATGCCGATGTGGTGAGAAATCAGAAAACATCACACTGAGGGTGAAGCTCTACAGACGGAGGGCGAGATAGCCGTCGCTGGATCCGCCGCGGTCCCAACTAGACAGTCGGAGCGAGGTGCTCAAGTGGGTTGCTGAGAAGAATCGGATGCTCAGTTAGGACAAACTCGGAAGATCAGAAGGGGATTCTCATCTCCACCGCGCAGCGGTTTAGTTCAATAACCATAATCTTGCATTCGATTTCCAAGACCGCAGTTTTCGTAACGAAGCCGACCGCCGTGCACTCATCCAGGGCTATTTTTTGAGGACGTCGAAGTAGTAATAGCCGACGTCTTCGGTCTTCCCTGCATCGGTCATTCCCTTAAGCGCGAGTTCGTAGCGGCCTGCGCCGAGCAGCCGTGCCGGCAAATTCAAGACGAGGGCTCGTCCGGTGCGAGTTGATCGCGCGGACAGGCTATTTTGAGACCATATATGCTGGCCGCCCTGCGTGAGAAGCTCCACGCTGAAGCTTTTATATTCGTCCCCCGGCTCGATTCCGATTTGAAGCCGCACGAGCCGCGCCGCTCGTGGAACGGCCAATTTCGGGAGCGCCCCGCCTGATCGTGAAACTCCCGGCAACAGCACAAACGAAAGAACGGTTGGTTGAGACGGCTTGTTTTCTGATTCGGCCCTTCCACGCTCGAGCTCGCGGATTAACTCTTCATTGCGCTCACGCTGCTGTTGTTCTCTTTGAAAACCTGCCGCCAGCTCCTGGTTGCGGGCGAGCTCGTCGGCGAATTGCTGCTCTAGAGTTTGCTGGTTCTGTTGTCGCTCATGCTGCTCCGCCTGAAGCTGGGCGAGTTCGCCACGAAGCCTTATCGTTTGCACGATTAGCAACGCGATGCCGATGACAACGACAAGAGATGCGGCCGCAAGCGAAAATCTGACGGCCGGGCTGGCGCCGCGAAGTGACGCAAGGAACGCGTCCCACCATCTGGCCGGTGTAACGATGGAGACGGGCCGGGGAACTGTTTCGGTTGCGATAGACTCTCCGGTTACTCGGGCAAGGGCTCTGGCAAATTCAACTTTCTGCCGTCGCTCGCTTGACACCAGGAAACGGGCTTCAAACTTGCGGCGCTCATTCTGATAGAGCCCGCCTCGCACGTACTCGTCGATCAAATCGGCTTCGACCGCCAGGATACTTTGCAGGTAGTCAGCGTCCGAGAAAGCCCGGTCCTCGACCTCCACCTGCTCCTGCTCGGACAGATCGCCAAGAAGGTACCGAACTATGAACCCTTCGTTGAAAGGTTCGTTCATTGGATTTTTCCTTTCAATATCTTAGTGGCCAAAAACGCGCAAACATCACGGCAGCTCATGAATCTCCTAAACAATCGGCAACGCAGACCTGGAGTCGTTCCCTGAGCCGAAGGGCTCGCATACGCAGGGTGTTGAGCGGTGTCCTGAGCCTCTCAGATAGTTTCCTTCTGTTCTCTATCTTTTCCCCCTTCTCGCCCTGATAGTACTGAAGGATCAATTCGCGGTTATCAGGAGCGTGTCCTTCGAGGCAACGCTTCAAACATTCGGCGCGAGGTTCCAACTCCTCTGAGTGGTGCGATTCGGCCATGGAGTAGGCCAACTCGCCCAAAGCCTGTTGCTGTTTTTCGCGTTCCTTGTAAACCTCGAGCAGGACCAAACGCCCGACGCCCATGACATAGCCGGCAGGGTTGCGAAGCTCCTCTCCCTCGGAAACCCGTTTAGCCACGCGGTTGATCGTCTCGTCCGCATGGTCTTCCGGAAAGGCACAGCCCCGCCATTCGAAGAATCGTATCAGGTTGGTTCGAATCTCGACGTATTTCCGCCCCGCGGCTTCACGATCGCCGTCAAGGCAGGCAAGCAATTGGTCAAATGCTGCTTGAGTTAAGACCCACTTAGCGCGAGGGCTCGACGAGCCCTCAAGCCCGGAAATGGCGCCGTCAGTGAGGGCATCGCCACTCGCTTCCATCGGCTATCGCTCCGTCTCGGATTACTTCCATTCACCCTGAATTGTGAAGGCCGCCCAGTAGTGAGCGGCTCGCCAGCGGTTGTCCTTCTGCATCGAAACTTGTGCCGCTCTGAGCGCCGCCGCCGGCCGTAGCCCTTGACCCAACATCCCCTGATAGAACCTTTTCATCAGTTCCGCCGACGCCCGGTCTTCTACCTGCCACAAGCTCGCTACCACGCGCGGCGCCCCGGCGTACATAAAACCCCGAGTTAGTCCCACCAGTCCTTCCCCTTTGATCTCCTTACCCAGTGCGGTTTGGCACGCGCTCAGCACCACAAGATCCGCCGACAGTCTCAGATTATACAGGTCATAGAGTCTCAGGAATCCATTCTGTGGCTGGCCCTTGGCGTCTACCAGCGATAACACCACCCCGGACAATTCAGGGTGCGCGTTATTGATCAGCCCGTGTGTCGCGAAGTGGACTATACGGTATTGGCCGAGCTCAGCACTCGTAGCCAAAGCGCGGCTGGCCGCGAAGTCAACGGCCTCCAGTTTACTAGTGCCAGGCACGAGACGCGCGATCTCATCAGCCTCCTGCCGGCTGAAGCGTAACCTCTTGAGATCTGCCAGCCCTGAATCCGCCGCCGATCTTTTGGCGTCTGCCGCTACAGAGCTTTCTTCAACCGCCGCCGCGCGGCCTTTTCCTGATGAGGAAACTCGCGGGTCATCGCTGGAAAACACCGGATCGGCCAGCACAGCTAGAGTCTTGCCGGCCGCGGCGCGGTTGGCACTTTCTTGCCTCAGTACCGCGACTACGGATGCTGACGGCAGACTAACTATCTCGTTGTCTAATGCCAGGGGA
>JBASRM010000412.1:0-22974 GCA_049273835.1 Blastocatellia bacterium
CTCGAACCCCGGATGAGATGCGGAGGCTATAGTCCTTGATGGTTGGCGAGCTGAACGCCTCACATTCCGGGGTGTCAGCGCCGTTCACCGCCAATCAAACCTCGACCGGGAAGCTCGGACTTCGATTCGATCGCGCCGAATATGAAACAGCCGGCCGCTTGCGAGTGACTGAAGTCATCCCGCTTTCGCCAGCCGCGCTTGCCGGTGTCAACACGGATGAATACTTGATTGCAGTCGACGGAACACGGATTGACGCGCGGACCAACCTCGATGAACTGCTCGCGTTCAAGATAGGCAAGCGCGTTTCGCTTACGGTCTCAACGTCCAGCGGCGGCGCGAACAAACGCGAGGTTGCCGTTCGGCCGGTGAACACTGCTACCGAGAAGGGGTTGCTGTATCGCAAGTGGGTCGAGGAGCGACGCGAGTACGTTGCGAAGATCAGCGGGGGGCGACTCGGCTACGTCCATATGTTCGATATGGGATCGGGATCGCTCGCTCAACTGTTCGTAGACCTGGACACCGAGAATCACGCGAAAGACGGCGTGGTCGTCGATGTTCGAAACAACAACGGCGGATTCGTGAATGCGTACGCGATCGACGTGCTCGCGAGGCGGGGCTACATGACGATGACCCGGCGCGGATTCCCGGCCGCGCCCGCGCGTACGGTCCTCGGGCAGCGCGCGCTCGAAGCGCCGACCATACTTGTTACCAATCAGCACTCGCTTTCTGACGCGGAAGATTTCACTGAAGGCTATCGCGCGCTAAAACTGGGCAAAGTCGTAGGCGAGCCAACTGCGGGCTGGATCATCTACACGTCGAACACCACATTGATCGACGGCACAAGCCTTCGATTGCCGTTCATCAAGATCACGTCGAGCGATGGAAAACTGATGGAGCTCGCGCCGCGGCCGGTTGATATACAGGTCGTGCGGCCGATTGGCGAGAGCTACACCGGGCGCGACGTGCAGTTGGAAACCGCAGTGCGAGAATTACTGAAGCAGATTGGTAGCAACAATCAATAACGGGGAGATGCCCCCGGGCGTCAGCCCGGAGAAGCTTGCTATCTGCAACGCCGCATTTTTTCAGCCGTCCCTTTGGGACTTCGAAGCGTGTCGCCGTCGCGTACCCACCGATAAATCGGCGGGCTATTATCGGCTCTCCCACCAGGAGGAGGAGCGGGAATGCAAATGTCCAAACTCCAGACCCCCAACTTCAGTTGGGGATCGGTCAACCTAAGAATGCGCCTGACGCTTGTTCGCTCCTCCCACGCGCGGGAGTGAAGCTAAACATCGGAGGGGAGAGGCGTAGCGTTGCCGTAGGTAGAAATGAAACAGCCTGCAACTGAAGTTGGGGTATTCATGAGCACGGCGCTGCCAGCGTTACACCCGCACAAACGATTTCTGTTGCGCCGTCACATACTCGTCACAAGCAAGCTCGAACGTAAACCACCGCTGATCACGCGAACGCGATTCGCGCCGGTGCGTAGATTCAACGATGCGCTTGGGGCCTCGATTGTTAGCTTCTTGCCGGTGGCCGCCACAGAGACGCCGGCGGGTGGGCCTACTATCGCACCGTTCACTTCGACCAGCGCCTCGCCAGTAAGACGCTTTCCTTTGATCAGCAATCTGGTTCCGTCATATGACGCCGCAGTGAGCTTTGGCGCGCCAGGGTCGCCCCCACTGAAATCTGCTGTCGTTGCCAAACTCCGGTTGCCGCGGCTGTCGATCAATACAAGACTGATTTGTGTCGCCTCTGGAAGTCCACCGAGTCCGGTGAAGCTAAGGTTCAAAGAGATTGTTGTAGTGATCCCTGAATCCGTCGAAAACGGCGCTGTTTGAGCAAGCGAGCGCCCTTTCTGATCGAGGAATTGAACCTGAGCCTCCACAACGTCGCCGTCGGTATCAGCAGCCGCGCCAGTGAGGCTGAGCACGTCGCCGTTCAAGTCTGCCACGAGCGCGCTAACTGTCGGGCGGTTGTTGCCGAACGGCTTGAGTGTGTATCCGAACAAATCAAGCGCGGTCAGATCGTTGAACGTTATGGTCTCTCTCTCCCCGGCCGAAAGCGTCGGGTCCATTATCCCAATCCGTTGCCCGACTACTGAATCATCGCGCCAGTGACTGGGCTGAAGGCCGTCGCCGCCAGTCCCATTCGGGAGCCCGGTTGATAGCTGTAACTCAGAGTCTCCCTCGTAGAAAACATGCGCGCCGCCCGATGACAAGATTCGATTGGCGGTCGAGAAGCCGCCCAGGGTCACGCCAGGACGAAGTCTAAACAAGTCCCATACTGTAACCGCAAGATCACACTGAGGGTTGAGTTCGCGCTGACCTACCGCCGAGACGAACCCGAGAACGTGACCTATCTCATGCGAAACCACTGCTTCGAAGTCGTACGTGCCCTCGGTGATACCGTCGCTTGAATCGAAATCGAAAATCATGGCTGAGTTGAAACCTATCGCCGGCGGTGGACCGAAACCCGGCGGGTCTTTCAGTGGGTCCTGGTTAATAAAACCAAGCGTGCGATAGAGCGCGGAAGGCGCAAGAACATCTTCGGTCGGACCGATGTCAGTAGGCACGGGTTCCTGCGGCAACGCATTGTAGAGTGAAAGCTCGTCCGCATCGGCGGCTGAATCCATCAGTTGACCCAGAACGCCAAAATACTGCCCGAACCCAATTAACATTTGAGGGTTCGAAATCCCAATGACACCTTCGGGGAACGGCTCGCCGAACCATGTTGGTCCGTAATCGACATCGATGACCACGCTCGTTGGAGTTGCTATTCGCGACATCCAGACTCCGGCCGCGCGCAGGAACGCCGCCTTTGCCTCCGGGTTTAGCTCGAGCTGAGCGGTGGCGCGAAGAGTTATTTGCAAACCGCTTTGAGCCTGAAGACTTGGAGCATTTATCACAGTAAGCTCCGGACTAAGATCGCGATTCGCAACCGTTGCCGATTCCTCCGGCAACGGGCTGCGGCAGCCGGCGCTTCCGCCGGTCTGATAGGAGACCGAGCAGAATGTGCCGGGCGCGGCCGTAATGGGACCCGAGGCGCGCGCGACCCGATTTAACTGGGTTTGCGAATCAGCTCGTGTAATCAGAGCACTCTGACTTGCCGGCAAGGCCAGAGAAAGAGCCAGAACGAACAATGCAACGCGACAAATATATGGCTTAAATAGGGTATTCATATCGCCTCGAGAGATGGGTCTGAAAGGGGTCCTCGGAACCCGGCGGGCTCGGAGCGAGATCGCGCCCGGGCCAACAAAACTCTAGGGGCATCGCAATGAAGTTTGAGCACGCCTCACGGTTATGAGGCTGTTTCTACAGTAGGATAAAGCAATACGTCAGACACACAAGAGTTTTCTTCCTCGATTCTCCGTCAGCTTCAGTCGCCGGCTTGCGGGTGCCGCGCAGGGCAAAGTAGTATGCAGCGGTCTCTAACGGAGGATCGGATGTTTTCGTCGGCGCATAACAACCAGAATCTCGACCGGCGCTTATCGAGTCACTCGAATGTTAGCCGGTGCCGGCAAGCCTTTCTCCTGTTGATTGTTGTTGCGGGCTGCGGCTGCTTAGGTTGCACGGACGGGACCAAGGGAATCAATGCGAATTCGTCAGCTGCATCAACTCCAAGACAAGACGCCAATGCAAATTCGGCATCGAGTGTGACAGTGCCCGCGGCCGCGGTCGAGATCACGGAGCCCGATCGCTACAGCTCGGCAATTACGATCAGCGCTCAAGCAGCTTCTGACACGCCAACCTCGATGGTCACGCAGCAATTCAACTTCGCAAGATTCGACGCGGACCGCCGCTGGGACTTCGTGCTCCCCGAGCCGATTGGACAGACAACGTATCTGGAGAAATCCGGATTGCGGTATCTCGTATTCCTGGAACGCAAACAATACGTCGAGCTTTCAGAAGATGCGCTCGGGTTTCAACCGGCGACTACCCTGACCGCCGGCGCGATGGCCGAACACCTCAAGGAACGCGTGCGGTACGAACAGCTAGGTGTGGAGCTGGTCAACGGCCGCCCGGCGATCAAGTATCGCCTGGCTGCGTCTGGCGATGCTTCGAACCAGGTAGATGGCGCAATCTTTGTCGATCAGGAGATAAGGTTACCACTTCGCGCTGAAGTGAACGTTTCGGCACAGGGAGGAGCAAAGTCGCGAGTGATCTTCGAAGTCCGTGATGTTCGGCTCAATCCCGACCGCGCACAATTCGATGTTCCTGGCGGCATGAAGAAAGTCACGCCTCAAGAAGCAAAGCAGGAGATCGAAGGATGCGCGAAAGCGCTCCGCTATTTCGTTGATGTTCTAAGCGGAGCGCAACCGGCGTCAACCGCAAGACCGATCCTGCCCATGGCGAACAAGAATGCGGGCGGCCGGACGCGATGAATGAACGCATAGCGCCGCATTCATACTCAACACGATTCAGGACATAAGTGACCTAATGAAAAGCTTTCGAGTTCAATCAACCGGGATTCAACTGCTTCTCGTCGTAACGAGTCTTTGCATCACTCTTCCATTAGCCGGATGCAAGGGGGGTGGGGGCACAGCAAATCAACTCACGATTGCGGTCAACTCGGGCGTTGAGGGCGATGCGCTAAAGGATGCGGCTCGCGACTACGAAGCACTAACCGGCTTGCGCGTCAGCATCGCCGAGTTTCCATATGACAACCTGTTCGAAAAGGAATTGATCGATCTGACGGCTTCCACTGGCGCCTACGATTTGATAATGCTCGACGATCCGTGGTTTCCGCGGTTCGCCAGCGAGCAGGTTCTTACCCCGCTCGCGGCCTTTTATCAAAAGCGCGGGCACTCCGGGCCGGATGATGATTTCGTGCGCTCGTCCATCGCGCTATGTAAGCATCCCTACGAGACGGGCGACCTCTACGCTTTGCCTTACGTGGGCAACTCGCAGTTGTTTTTCTATCGCAAGGACCTGCTTGAAAAACACAACCTCAAAGAGCCTGCGACCTGGGGCGATGTGTTGACGGCAGCGAAGACAATCGATGAGCGCGAGCAAAGCGGTGCGCCGGGCGGGGGGAGAATGTTTGGATACGTGATGAGAGCGGCGCGCGGCAATTCAGCGGTGGCCGACTTTATGCCTATCTTCTGGTCGTTCGGCGCCGAGATGTTTGACGCGAGCGGAAAGCCGATGGTCAATAGCCAGGAAGGAATAGAAGCGTTGCGATTCATGATCGAACTCGGAAAGTATGCGCCGCCCGGCTACGCAAGCTTTAATGCGAGTGAGGTTTCAGCGTATCTGCTTCAAGGCACAGCGGCGATGTCGATTAACTGGCCGGCATGGATCAGCGCCTTTAATGACCCGGCAAAATCGAAAGTGGTGGGTAAGATGAACTTTGGGGTGATGCCGGGTGCAAAGGCTGAAGGTCGCGCCGAAATTGGAAACTGGTTGATTGCCATCCCGCGCGGCTCTCGAAACCCCGATGCCGCGTTCGACTTCCTGCTCTGGGCGACGGCCGCCGAACAGATGAAAAAGTCCGCGCTGACCGGCAATCCACCAACCCGCCTCTCAGTGTTCACGGACCCAGAGCTTCTGTCGAAGTTTCCGTCTTACCCGGCGCAACTCCGGTCGCTCGAAACGTCAAAGCCTCGGCCTCGGACACCTCAGTGGAATGAGGTCGAGAACATCTTCGGCATATTTCTGTCGAGGGCGAATAGCGGCGAGTTGACGGCTGAGGATGCGATGAACCAGGCTAACGCCGAAATCTTAAAGATCGTAGAGCGGAATCGCAGGTAGGAGACGGTACCGTAGACTGTCTAGTCTGCGGACGACTGAACGCAGACCGACAGTCTACGCTACATTCGTTTCGCAAGCAGATGACAACTTGAAGTTCGGGCTTGAATCAGAGCAGAAGATCTTCGGACGACTGAACGCAGACTGGCAGTCTACGATACATTCGGCGGAGGCAAGCCACCTGACCTGTGCAATGACAACCTGAAGTTCGGGCCGGAATCAGAATTAGGTAGTTTGCGGACGACTGAACGCAGACTGGACAGTCTACGCTACATTCGGGGGGGGCAAGGCACCTGACCAGTGATCCTGTGCAATGACCTGAAGTTCGGGCTGGAATCAGGATTAGGTAGTCTGCGGACGACTGAACGCAGACTGGACAGTCTACGCTACATTCGGCGGAGGCAAGCCCTTACTGACTGTGATCCTGTGCAATAACAACCTGAAGATCGGGCTGAAATCAGGATTAGGTAGTCTGCGGACGACTGAACGCAGACTGGACAGTCTACGCTACATTCGGCGGGGGCAAGCACAATCGGCAGCGACAATGGCGACGATGCAACCCAAATCAAGAGACCAGGGCACTGACCGGCGCGCTTCGACTTTTTCGCGCGGTCACGAAACATCGCTGCCCTACTTATTGATCGCCCCGACTGTGGCGGTGCTCGTAGCCCTTTCGATATACCCTCTCATCTACGCGGTAAGGGTCAGCCTTCAGACCGGAACAGGCGAAGCCGTGCGCTGGACCCTTGATAATTTCGCAAGGCTCGGAAGTGACAAGTTCTTTCTTGAAGCGGTCGGCCACACCGTGATCTATGCCGCGGTCGCGCTCACGTTTGAGTTCCTGCTCGGACTGGGACTCGCCGTCATGCTCGACCGGCCGTTGCGCGGAAGATCACTATTTCGAAGCGCGCTGCTCATTCCTATGATGCTGCCTCCGGTTGTAGTTGGAATTGTGTGGCGCCTGATGCTCAACCCCGACTTTGGCGCGATCAACGGGACGTTAAAGGGCGCAGGAATGAACACCGAGGCGTTAACCTGGACCGCGTCGCCCACTCTTGCGCTCGCATCGGTGATTGCGGTGGATATTTGGCAATGGACCCCGTTCATGTTTTTGGTGCTACTGGCGGGACTCCAAGCGATTCCGCAAGAGCCCTATGAAGCCGCCCTGGTTGACGGGTCGAGTGCGTGGCAGACCTTTCAACACGTGACACTCCCTCTGCTCAAGCCCGCTATTTTGATCGCGCTGTTGCTTCGCACGATGGATTTGCTTCGCGTGTTCGATCAAATCTTCATACTGACCGGGGGCGGGCCGGGATTCTCGACAGAAACGGTCAGTCTATACATTTATCGCACCGCTTTTCGTTTTTCCGATTTCGGCTACGCGGCCGCGATGTCGTTTGTGCTGCTGCTACTCACGAACATCATCAGCGTGAGCTATATTCGTCTTCTTCAGAAACAGGAGGCGGCTTGAGCGCACGGTCGATAACAAACCGGGCAGGTGGTCGCCGGCGACACGTCTTGCGGGCGAGGCTTGTGAAGTCGGCAAAGTACTTGTTGCTTGCGGCGTCGGTGGCCGTTGCCATCGCGCCGGTTTACTGGATGGTGACCATTTCGCTTAAAACAGAGGTAGATCAGTTCGCGGTACCGCCGCATTGGTTCCAGTTCACTCCGACTCTGGCTCATTACTACGATGCATTTTTCACGCGATCTTTCGGGCGATACCTGTTGACGAGCGTCACGGTAGCGGGGCTGTCTACGGTGTTGGCAGTGACCCTTGGGACGTTTGCGGCTTATGGGCTCGCGCGATTCAGGCTTCGAGGCAAACTCGATCAAAGGCTGTCAGTATGGATACTGTCGACGCGAATGTTTCCACCTATCGTCACCGCGGTGCCGCTTTTCATGATGATGCGCGATTTGCGATTGCTCAATACGATCACGTCTCTGGTTATCGTCTACACCGCGCTCAACCTGCCGTTCGTGGTTTGGATGATGCGCGGATTTTTTCGAGAGCTGCCCCGCGAGTTGGAAGAGGCGGCAATGGTCGACGGCGACTCACGGATGGGGGCGTTGAGGCGTGTGATTCTACCGTTGGTGACCCCGGGCCTGGCTGCCACGGCCGTTTTCTGTTTGATCGTATCCTGGAACGAGTTCCTGCTTGCGCTGGTGCTGACGCAAACAGACGCGGCGATGACCCTGCCGGTGGGGATTGCAGGGCGGGTCACACAATACGAAATCAAGTGGGGCGTGATGAGCGCGGCGGGGGTTGTCGCAATGATTCCGATATTGGCGTTCGCGATGGCGGTCCAACGATATCTTGTGAGGGGCTTGTCGCTGGGAGCAGTGAAAGGGTAGGAGCGGTGTCGGGTGAGGGGTGCCGGGAGGCTGGGGTGGGGTCGGGCCCGCGAGACGCGCTCTGAGTTCAAGCTTTAGCTTGCTATTGTCCTGAGGTGTAATCCGCAGGCTAAAGCTTGAACTCAGAACGTTACTGATTTACGGATTGACCAGTCAAAGCCCGGGACCCCGTTTTTTATGGAAATTAGATTCGAAAACGTAACGAAGATGTTCGGACAGGCGGCGGTGGTTGATCGACTAAACCTCGCGTCTGAAGACCGCGAGCTCGTCGTTTTGCTGGGGCCATCGGGTTGTGGAAAGTCGACCACGCTCAGAATGCTTGCCGGGCTCGAAGAGGCCAGCGCCGGCGACATTTTCATCGGAAGAGACAGGGTGAACGACGTCCCCACCCGCTATCGCGACATCGCGATGGTCTTTCAGAACTATGCGCTCTATCCGCACATGACAATCGCGGAGAACATCGCTTATCCGTTGCGAATCCGAAAGACTGCGAAAGACGAAATCGACCGGCGAGTGAAACGCGTTGCCGATATGCTCGAGATCGCAGGGCTGCTGGGACGAAAGCCACGTGAGCTTTCGGGCGGCGAACGACAGCGTGTCGCGCTCGCCCGGGCGATCATACGCGAACCTCGCGTCTACTTGATGGATGAGCCGCTATCGAACCTGGATGCAAAGCTGCGGGTGCAGATGCGCGGAGAGTTGAAGCGACTTCAACACGAGTTGGGAACCACGACCATTTATGTGACCCACGATCAGGCTGAAGCGATGACGCTGGCGCACCGGGTTGCGATCATGCGAACCGGTAAGCTTCAACAATTTGACACCCCGATGAACATTTACAATCGCCCGGCCAATCGTTTCGTCGCGGAGTTCGTCGGCAGTCCCAGCATGAACTTCATTGAAGGCCGCTTTGACGCCGGTGAACGCAAGTTTAAGTGCGACGCCTTCTCGCACGCACTCGAAGAAGGTCAACTCGCAAGACTGGCTGGCCACGAGGGGGTCACGCTGGGGATCCGCCCTGAACACGTCGATGTGTCAACGGCAGAGCGCACTGATTGGTTAAAGTCTACCGTGTATGTGACCGAGTTGATGGGCAACGAGACATTCGTGTTTTTGAGGCTCGGCGGCGAGAAGCTCATTGCCCGCGCGCCGGCCGATTTTCGCGCGGAGATGGAAACCGCGGTGTGGGTGCGGCTCGATATGAGCAAGGCCGATTTTTTCGATGCTGAATCGGGCGCAGCACTCAGATAAGATAGAAGGTTATTATGCAACTCTCACTCAACGGCGCGACTACCATGAAAGCGGACCTCGCGACCGATATTCGCGTGGCAGACGAAGCCGGATTCGATTGTCTCGAGTTATGGAAGCCGAAGCTTCGAGAATTCCTGAAGACGAGCACGGCCGGCCAGCTCAAGAAAATGTTGGCCGAACACGGAATTGCGCCTTACAGCATCAACTCCATCGAGCGCATAACCTTTAGAGATAACGACGGGCGGGCCGAACTGCTCGCTGAATGCGAGGACCTGTGCCGTATCGCATCCGAGATCGGTTGCCCCTACGTGGTGGTCGTTCCGGGGCGGTTGCGTGACGGCTCAACGCGCGAAGAGGTCGTTGAAGAATCGGTGATGACGCTCAGGGAACTGAGCCGCATAGCAGAACCGCACAGAATAGGCCTGGCATTCGAGTTTCTCGGGCAAGCTGATTGCAGCGTTCAGACTCTCGAGCTCGCGGATGAGATCGTTCAAAAGGCCGCGCGCTCGAATATCGGGCTGGTGATTGACAGCTTTCACTTCTACGCGGGAGGTTCGACGATCGAATCAATTGACGCACTCGATGCCGAGCGGCTGTTCATCTTTCATATCAATGATGCAGAGGAGCTCCCGCGCGAACAGCTCGAAGATCGACACCGGCTGCTGCCTGGACTCGGCATCCTTCCGCTTAACGAGATGCTCGCCGCGTTTCACCGGATCGGCTACGATCGCGTTGCGAGCGTCGAAATATTCCGGCCGGAATATTGGGAGCGCGACCCCCTGGAGCTGGCTAGAGATGCGTTCGCGGCCGCTGAAGCCGTCCTCAAACGCGGTGAGCCGGGAGCACGATGAAAAAGCTGAGAGTGGGAATAATCGGGGCGGGCTATATTGGCGGGATTCACGCAAGCCTACTCGCGCGAGATGAGCGAGTCAGCGTCGCACGAGTTCATGACGTAGCCCCCGAGCGAGCCGATCGGCTGGCCGGAACAACTGGCGCAACAACGGCTCGAAACGAGAAGGAACTGATCGAAGCGGTAGACGCGGTATACATAACCACCCCGAATACCCAACACACCGCGGTGGCGCTCGCAGCCATCAACGCGGGCAAGCACGTGTTTTGCGAAAAACCGATGGCGGCTTCGCCTGCGGAAGCTCAAATGGTATTTGATGCTGCATCCCGAAGCTCGGCAGTGTATCAGGTTGGACACAACAGACGCTTCGCTCCAGTCTATACGACGCTGAAGGAGATGATTGCTGAATCGGGGACGCCGCATTCGGCCCACGTCAAGATGAATCGAGGCGAGCTGATTAACCCGGTTTGGATTTCAGACCCACAGATCACCGGCGGATTCCTCTACGAGACAACCATTCACATGCTCGACATGATGCGATTCCTGTTTGGCGAGGTGGCAAGCCTCGACGCGGCCGGCTCGTCACACGATTACCCTGAGCCCGACGATTTCTCGATGTTACTGCGTTTTGAGAATGGCATGCACGCGACATTGGCGAGCTCGGCTGACGCAAGCTGGATGTTTCCATTCGAGCGCGTGGAGGTCTTCTGTCATCATCAAACACTTACTACTCGCGAAATGGAGAGCGTCACTCGGAGCGAAGAGTTGGACGGGAGGCACTACACCAGATCGATGCAGCAGTTGCCGAAAGAAGAGAAATGGGGCTACGCGCAGGAAGATCGGGCGTTTATCGATTCAGTTATGGCCGGTGCTCCGGTTGCCGTGACCGCGCGCGACGGGTTGAAGTCAGTGCAGCTGGTGGACGCCTGTTATCGAGCTGTTGAAAGCGGTGAGCGCGTCCTGATTACCAACTAGTTGAGAATGCCGCTTCAATGCGGCTTTGAGTTTCGGATTCAGCACGCTCGTGGTCTCGCGGGGATTATTTCCGGTTAATCTGAACAGGCGGCGTCGAGGCGGTCAGTTCCCGGAGCGCGCGGCATCACCGGTGGTTGCGGTGAATCGAATGATCTGATTGTAAGTAGGATTCTTTTCGCCGCCTTGCTCGGCAGGCCTAATTGCCTCGACCGCGGGTGCGATCGGAACCGATCCAACATGTATGTTGCTGTAGCGGCTGTAAATTGTCCGAACATAGTTTTGCGTCTCGAGAAAAGGTGGGATGCGATATCCGTAAAACTCGACCGCGCCCTCTCCGGCGTTGTAGCCCGCCAGCGCCAATCTGACATCGCCGCTGAATCGTTCGAGCAGCCATCGCAGGTATCGCGATCCGCCGAGCACGTTTTCGCGAGGATCGAAAATGTTCTTAACACCAAACCTGGAAGCAGTCGCCGGCATCAGTTGCATCAAACCAGACGCCCCTTTCACCGATATTGCCGTGCGATTGAAACTCGACTCAGCTCTCATTACCGAAAGGATAAGGCAGGGGTCCAATCCGTACTGCGCGGAAGCTTCCCCGACCAGCGCGTCGATAGCAGGATTCCCCGAAGAGATGTGATGCCCGGCTAAGAGGCCGGGTATTTTGATCGGAGCCGTCCGTTGAACAGCGGCCGCATCCGCCGCTTTCTTTTTGTTCAACTCCTCGATACGCGCTCGTTCCTGATCCTCGTTTGTAAGCGGAATAGGCGGCCGTTCCGGTGGAGAGAGCGGACGCTGCTGGGCCGATGCGCAAACTGCGGTGACGACGAAAATAAAGACTAAAAAACCCTGTTTCAACATTTATTCCTGGACGGTTACGTGAGCAAGCTCCGCACTGTCTTCTCCACGCACGAACAGCGTAAGTTTCTGTTTCGCACCAACCTGCTTTGGGTCGAAAACAATCACTCCGGTCAACGACTCGCCCGGCGAAAGTGAGTTCTCAGGCTTGCTCTGGTTGACGGCCGCGGCGAGCGGCTTGTTGTCTTTGCCGTCGCTCACCTCCAGTGACATCGCAGCGAATGCAAAGTCCTTGTCGCCCGTGTTTTGGATTGTATAGCGCAAGTAAGCCTTATCATCGAACATCAGCACTCGTGGATCAAGGGTAATGACGATCTTCTTGGCGGTCGCGCGAGTATTGCTTACCCTCGTTTCACGCAGGCCCAACATCAACGCCTGCATGAAGCGGCGCTCGATTTCCTGGTCGGCCCTCTGAGGCACGAGTCGTTCGGCCTCGGCTATCTTGGCGTCGGCTTCGGCGATCCTTCGGTCCGCCTGCTGTTGAGCGCCCCGAATAATCTCGGCTGCCTTTTGACGAGCTTGCTGTTCGGCCTCTGCTTTCAGGCGTTCGAAGTCAGGCGGCTTTTCAGGATCGGCGCTTCGTTGTTCGGTCACCGGCGCCGGGGCTGCAGCCGGAGCGCCGTTGGTCGCCGCAACATCGGTTATGTTGACCATGCGGTGTGCCCCTACCGTGGGAACTATGGTGAGATCAAAACTGTAGGTGTGCTTGGCGGCGGTTTTGACGAACATGTTGCTGACGCCTTTTGACGAAACCGGCTTAATAAAGACTTCATTACCAGGCTGTTCAGCGGTGCCGCTGCGCTGGACGACGAAAGTCCCCTTTCCAGTTCCGGCATCATACAGGTCCCCGCAAATGATTTCCTGAACAGCGTCCGGAAACCGAATCATCGTCGTGATACCCTGCGCCGTCTTGATCTCTCCAATGCGATCCGTGCTCAGGGCGAGCGTGGCGACTGATTGGGCTCGCGCAGAAATTGCCGCAAGCGACAACAAAAGTATTGCTAGTGAATTTGCGCGTCTCAATGTGTCTCCTAAGCTTGGAACCCATGCGGGAAAGGACAAGCTTGTGGGCAAGTATTGTTGCAAAGAAAGTGGAGCCTAATCAAGTGCAAAGTTCCCTGGCAGGGTGGGTCCTGAAGGGTCACGCTGTGGGTTAAGCCGGCGAGCGGACTCGCGAGGGGTTGTCTTCAGCAGTCGACTGTCCCGGCGGTTTCGCACGGGAGCATGCAGCGTCCTTGCGGTTGCGGCATCTCTTAAGGACCTTGCTGTTGTTGGAAATCCTGAGCCGGCGCCGGACCGTTGAGTTTATCGATGATATAGAGAGCCAGAAAGGTGGTTATGAGGAGGGTAACTAAGACGCTGATGATGGTTCGCACCCAATGCTCGCGAATTGAGGAGGAGTCTCGCGTGCGAAGCCAACCTCGCCAACCGCAACCGTGACACCGATAAGTCTTGTAGGAGGTCACGGCTTTGACGAGCTTCTCGTTGAAGCCACGCGTGTGCGACCTGAGGATGGGACCGTCACATTTAGGGCATATCGTAACAGCCACGAGGTCAACCTTTGATCTTTGAACGAAACGCCTCGGCGTAGATCTTCACCGAGGCGTTTACGAAATCGACCGCTAAACTTGTTCAGATTACTGGTTATCTAACCGGGCTGCTCGGTGGGGTGGTACCCTCCTCGTCGCCGATCGCTATACCGATGGCCACGGCTGCTCCAACGCCGATCAGGGCCAATAGCCCCAGAAGCCCGGGCCCGACAAATGGTCCAGCGCCGACCCTACGGCCTTCGCACTCGACCTTTACGTCGACGCCGCCGGCCGAGGTGAAGTCAACCGCTCCGTCATAAGTTTCTTCTTTACCGGCGGCCAGCGTCTCCACCTTGGGCGCCTTTACGTCAACCGTTCCCCGTCTCACCTCGACTTCCGTCCTTGAGCAATTCGATCTGATCTCCAGCAAGCCTGCCGTGCAGGTTACAGTGATCGTGGTGTTGTCCCCCACCTCGACCCGGCCAAGAGCTCCCAGGTCGATTATTGCTTTGCCGTTCGAGCCGGTTGTTATGACGCTGCCGGTCATCACAGTAGCTCCCGTCTGAGCCGCGTTGCCGTTAATCGAGACCTGACCGGCCTTCACCGTAAGCGTGCCGGTACAATCCTGAGCAGCCCTCGGGGCGCTCATCGTAATCGTTTCAGGCGCGGCAAATGAACGGAGGGTAAACACCGTGACGATCGCCATCGCAACAAAGAGGGTGACCGAGGCTCGTGGGTAACTAATTCGTAAATTCATATTTCCCCCAATGACTCACGGAGCAATCTACAAGGAGAGCTTGCTTACGGCAGCCTCAGAATATGGAAACGGTCCCCAAAAGTCAACAGCTTTCTTACTTTACGCGATACGGGAAAGTCCTGATTTCATTAGTATTCCGGTAGCTCTCCCGATGCAATCCGCAGAAGTGTCGGGTTCTTGATATCCTTGGCAGAGAGGATGGGATTTTCAATGTCCCAATTGATCCCGATGTCCGGATCGTTCCACAAGACCCCGCGCTCAAATTCGGGATGGTAGAAGTCGCCACACTTGTAGAGAAACTCAGCGGTTTCGGTCAGAACGAGATAGCCGTGCGCGAACCCGGGAGGCACGTACATTTGGCGTCTGTTATCCGCCGACAGCACACCACTTTCCCATTTACCGAAGTGAGGTGAACCGCGTCGGATGTCAACCACCACATCCAACACTTCGCCGTGGACGACGCGGCAAAGCTTTGCTTGCGGCCGCTTGATTTGATAGTGCAGTCCCCGAAGAGTGTTCCTTACCGATCGGGCGTGATTGTCTTGAACGAACCGGTCCCTAATTCCAAGTTCGGCAAACTTGTTCTCATGATAGCTCTCGAAGAAGAACCCACGCTCGTCCTCGAAGACCGAGGGCTCGATAAAGAAAACGCCGGGAAGCGAGGTATCAATACGTTTCATCTTCGTTGGATACGCTGAGCGGCAAGTATCCTGCCGCCCTGACTTGCCAGAGTCCACGTACCGGCACGAGTAACTTTGGCCGTCATGCCGGCGGGCGACTCGGACTGGATGGAGGGGTTTGCTGACAGTGACATTCGATAGATATGTGCTAAGCGGCAAAGGCTTGCACGGCTTCGACAACCCGGCGCACGCCATCCTCTGGCAGATGCGGTCCAATCGGCAGGCTCAATACCTCGCTGTGGATCGCTTCGGTAATTGGGTACGAGTCAATGTTCATCTCTGTGTAGGCCTCCTGTAGGTGTGGCGGGACAGGATAGTGGACCAGCGTATGTACGCCGTGGGTTTTCAAGTACGTCTGAAGCTCGTTTCGGTGTTTGCTCCTGACGACGAACAAGTGCCAAACCGGGTCCGCGCCATGACAAACGGCAGGCAAAGTAAGCCCGGTCACTCTCAACTCTTCAAGATACGTCCGGGCGATCCGCGAGCGCCGCTTGTTCCATTTATCCAGATGCTTCAACCTTACCCGCAATAGCGCTGCCTGGAGCTCGTCCAACCGGCTGTTGACGCCCTTCTCTTCGTTGTAATACTTGATTCTCGATCCATAGTTCCGGAGCATCCGCACCTTGTCGGCTAACGACTCGTCATCCGTTGTGACGGCCCCCGCGTCGCCGTATGCCCCAAGATTCTTTGTGGGATAAAAGCTCCAGCCGGCGGCATCGGCTAGAGCCCCAGCCTTGCGATCGTGGTAACGAGCTCCGTGAGCCTGCGCCGCGTCCTCTATGACCTTCAAGCTATATCGCAGGCCGATGTCGTTGATCGGAGCCATGTCGGCAGGCTGGCCATACAGGTGCACGGGAAGAATGGCTTTGGTTCTGCTCGTGATGACCGCCTCGATGCCCCGGGGATCGATGTTGTAAGTTCCTTCGACGGGCTCGACAGGGACCACGGTTGCTCCGCAACTGGAAACCGCAAGCCAGGTCGCCACGTAGGTGTTGGCCGGGACGACGACCTCGTCTCCGGGACCGATCCCGTATGCTCGAAGAATCAACTGCAATGCTTCGAGTCCGTTTCCGAGCCCGACACAGTACCTTGTTCCGCAATACTCGGCGAACTCTCGCTCGAATGCGGTGACCTCTTCGCCGAGAATGTACCAGCCGGATTTCATTACGCGGTGATACGCTGCGTCTAGCTCTTCTTTGATTTCGAGATAGGTTTGCCCTAAATCCAGGAATGGGACTTGTGCTGTCATACTTATCCGGTAATGTTCAGAAATTCTTCGTAGACCTTAATATATTCGGTGGGATCATAAACTTCTGAGGCCAGCACAACGAGCACCGCGCTGTTAGAGAACTGTTCCTGGGTCGCCCAGATCTTAGGAGGAATGTACAGGGCAAGTTCTGGTCTGTTCAGCAAGACTTGTTCGCGAATCTTACCGTCGTCTAGACAAACCAGGCACGAACCCTTTACGCAAATGAGAAGTTGATGCAACGAGCGATGTGCGTGGCCCCCGCGAGTCTCCCCCTCGCCGACATCGAAAACCGAGAAGTAACGTTTGGGAAGGAAGGGCAATGTCTTATCAAATTCGGCGAACGAAAGACTCCCGCGGAAATCTCGCATAACCGGCAGTTCATAAATTCGAATCGATGAGATTCTGGAGCCTTCGACCAGTCGAGCTTCCTCACTCATTCAGGTTCCTGCGAGGTTTTCCTCCTTCGAGGCTTTGTGTCCAGAAAATAACGGTCGTAATAACAAGTGACGCAATGCCTTGCCGTGGACCAGTTGTGCAGGCAACGTTCAGTGAACTTACTAGCGGTACACTCCTCGCTGTGCGGCGCCCAGGCCAAGCGCTTTTAGAATGGAGTTACCTATCGATTTGGACCGGCTGTTTGGAACTATGACCATGTCGTTGGCCAAAATAGTGATGTCTTCCTTCTTGCCTTTCATCACTGCCCCGATATCGACGGGAATCTCCTGGCGCTTTCCGGTAGCCGGGTCCTGGCGGAAGATTACACCGCTGCCCATTGCGGCGTTTAGAGTTGTGCCTTGCGCTAGTGCTATCGCTTGTCTAACAGACGTGCCCTCGCTCAACGGAAACGATCCAGGCGCATTTACTTCGCCGGCGACGAAGAACACATCGGCTTGCGGTATGTTTACGATGTCACCCGGCTCGACGTAAGCGTTCTGGTCGAAGCGTCCCTTGTACAACCCGCTGATGTTTACCGTCTTAAGCGTGTACTCGGGGAGCTCCTCCTCGCCGGCCGCGGTAGGCTGCCCAGTTTGACTGGCAACAATGGATGCCGCCGCCGCGGCATGGGCGCTGGCCGGTGAATCGCCTTTCTTGTTCTTCACCTCACGAATGATAAATGCAGTGGAGCCCGAGTTTTCAGCCAATCCTCCAGCTACCGAAATCAGCTTGAGAAGCGCGGGATGACCCTCCATCTGATAAACGCCCGGTTTCTTGACTGCTCCCTGGATAAAAAAAGTGCGACTGTAATACTGCTTCACCACGACGAGCACCTGAGGGTCTTTGAGGTAGCGACCGCGCAGCGCATCGGCAATAAAATTGGACAACTCTTCGGGTGATTTGTCCTGTGCTTTGACGCGCTTTAGGTAGGGCATCAAGAATGTTCCATCCGCGTTGACCTGATAGGTATTTGACAGCTCGCTCGCATCTTCGATTCGAACCTCGATGACATCTCGAGGCCCGATTCGGTAGTCCTGATCGGGTGCGACAACTATGGTCGGCGTAGTGCTTGGCTCTCCTGAGGAGGAAGCTGGAACCTTGACCTGCGGTTGCTGGCGAGTTTGTGCTGCGGCAGTGAGCGCGACGAGGACGACTATTATCGCCGGCACGACAAGAACCGGCCGTATCGTCCTGGTTTTCTTTCTCATTGCTTGTACTCCTGTTTCTAAAGCGTTGACGATGCCTCTGCCCCGAGACGGTTTCGCATTATACACCGGGCCTCGACCAGTTACTACTGTTCGCTCATTGAGAAGTCATCAAACCAGACCGTGCCGCGCGTTGGTTCGTCGAAGCTGAATTTAGGCCTTCGCTTGATCGTGACAAATATTCCCGACGAGCCTCCACTCTCGGTTTTTGGAGCAACGAAGTCGAGCGCAAGACGTTGCCATTCGCTTGATCCTTGAGCTACGGGCTCAGATGCTGCGATCCAGGTGGATGAACCGCGGTCAGCCACCACCAGCCTGGGCCCCTCCGGCGACTCGAATCCGCTTGTCCTGACATAGCATTCAAGCCTGTACTTCATACCGGATCTAACCGCCACCAGCTGCTTCACCTCGTTGTCGAGCCGGGTTGTGTCTCGGCCCGCGAATTCTAATCTCAAAGATCGCGAGCCGGTGTGAGCCACGGTCGTATCTATTGCGAGGCGCGCATACTCGCTTCGATCGAACGACCACTCGAACTGTGTGAGGTTGCTCGTGATCTCGGATTCGAACCCGCCGTTCCAAATCAAATTAGCTTGGCGATCGCCGCCCGCCAGGTCGCGCCACAGATCGCGAGCCGTTTCTACGCTTCCCGCCGCGATCAGGGCATTCAGAAAGCTCGAGCTGTCGGTTGACGATGCGCTCCGGTCGCTGAGATCTATGCTGGCAAAAACGGCCGCTGCTTCGGCGGGACGCGCCATCTTCAACAGAAAGTGCGCCAGAGTTAGCTTCGCTTTCGAACCGTTGCCACTCACAGCGTCTACTGCGGTGACGTCTCCGTCCGACGCGCGCCACACAAGGTCCAGAATTCCGGGGAGGAGAGTATTGTTTGCCTCAATCGCAAGGTTGAACTCGTTTAGCGACTCAGCCAGTTTTCCTTCTCTGACAAGCAGATTTCCCAGCCGGTAACGCACATTCCAGTAGTTTGGCGCAAGAGCGCGCGCAGCTTCGAGTGATTCTTCTGCCGAAGATCGGTCTCCACGCGCCTCTTCGATTGAAGCAAGCGTGAGCCTGAAGCGATAGTCGTATGGTGAAAGGTTGACCGACCGTCGGGCGTGAGAGGCTGCGCTTGCCAGGTCGCGGTCGCCGCTCGCCAACTCTGCCAACGCCAGTCTATTGTTCAATCTGCCAGAGCTCGGGAAGTATTCAACTGGCACCTCCAGCATCTCTCGAGTCACCTTCAGCCGATCATCAGCTAACGTGCCGACGACAAACCTCGAGATGATAATCACCGCAAGGACCAGGCAGGCTGCAAACGACGCTATCAAGACCGCGATCCGGGCGCTCAGCTTGTTCAGACTAAACCGAAAGACCATTTAAAGATCCGTACCGTGTTTTATCAGGAGTCAAAGTTCGACGGAGGACCAGCGGCGAACCGACCAGGTGAAATAAGATGCCGCTTAGGGCTTCGCCTCAAGAAATAAACCCTGAAGGGAAGCCGCGTATCGCGGTAGCAGTGTTTTCAGAGTTCAACCAGGCGTCTCGTGTAGGCTAACGCAGGCGCCGGGCAACTATCAATGTGCGTAGGGCCCGTCTTTATCGACGTGATGTTCTGGCTTTCTCGCGCGTTCTGGCCTTTGTGGTGGGACTGACCCGCGCTTCAAATGACCTACTCCCGCTTCATCCTGCACTTCCTGGTTCATCACTTCAACCTAAAAACACTTTGAAGCGCACAGAGCATACTGTCGGGGTTTCGAGTTGTCAAACGCAAGCGAAAGGAATGACTTAGGCGGCTTTTCGATTAAGAAATGAGCGAAAACCGGATTCGAGACGGTCAATTCAGTGAGTTGTCCTGCCGCCTCTTGGCACAAGCTACATTGGATGTGGAAATCCGATGCGATGATATCAGGCAGAGTTTCGGCGGATGTGAGCCAATTTTGTGATCATCGAAGTTGTAAAGCGCGTTATTCCCGCTTCGGCTCGCAGGTAAAACAAGGCGCGGGCATCGGTCTTAAGCCACGATGTGTCGCTATCACCCGGATCACTCTCCCGGATTAAGGCTCCCACTAGAGTTGCATCATGAGTGTCATCTCCAAAGGTGCCACCAGAGAGTACACCGCGTCTCTGTGCTGGATCGACAATCGAGAATCGGTATTCGCTGTTCCGAGTGTGAATCAAAATGCTGTCGTACGCGCTAATCTGATCAAGTTCAATCTCACTGGTCGCGCCGTCTCGCATTGGCATTCCGCAAAGCGGGCAGAATCGCGCGTCGGCCCTGACCAGATCCCCGCACGATGGACAATCCGTTCGCATTAGTTCCATCCTCGTTGCGGCTATTGGATGTGAGTTGGAAGCCGCCTAGGAATTCGCGTCTTAGGGGGCAAAGCAGGTTTGAAAGTATTATTATAACCTCCGGGTCAATAATATTTTTGTTAGAACGGAAAGAGGGGGGTTCCAGGTTAACTGAAGACGAATCGGTCCGCGAGGACGAAGTTAATGAGAGAACAAATGCCTATCGTGATCAGATTCGCCGCAAGAGGATCAATCTTGAGACTGCCCACTAGTACCCACATGACGGCAAGGTTGCCGATAAGAGATGTCGCTCCATTGGTTGCATTGAACCGCAGCAGCGCAGCCGCTGATCGAGATCTCGGACGGTCAGCCCATGTCCACCGTCGATGCCAAACGAAATTGTGAAGTACCGATGTCTCGACGGCGATTGCCGTGGCTGCTAGATAATGTATGCCTGCAACACGCAGCAATAGAGCAAGCGTCACGGTTTGAACGACCACACCGCTTGCGCCAACCGCACTGAACCTTCCAAGGCGCTGGATGATTGTAGTCCGGCCGCCGGACTCTTCATGGACCGAAGCGCCAGCGTGAGCGCAAGGCATCATATCCTCTCTGCTCGATACAGCGTTATCGTGTTGCGCGTCACTGAAACTAACAGGACAGCGGCCATTAATGAGACGGCTATGATGGCGCCGATATCGAAGAACCGATACTGCTCACCAAAGATTTGAGCGGTGGGATTCGCCAGGGCTCTAATATTGCCCAAAGCGATAAGAATCCTTAACTCAGTCGGACTGATCTTGCAAAAAGAAAGCTTAAAAGTACCAATCGTGTAAGTCGCGAGGTAGACTTCGATCGAGATCATAAAGTAAGTCACGAGCACCGCCAGCGCGATTGTCCATGTCATAAGACCAGACATTGCTAGGCCGCAGAGCAGAAATAAAATTCCAAAAGCGTCGATGATATGGTCGACGTAAAACCCATATCTTGGTCGCTGCTTGTTGCGCGCCCGCGCCAGTGTTCCGTCGAGGCTGTCTCCGAACCAGTTGATTGCCAAACAGAGGTTGACGACCAGCAGCATCACCGGCCACCACTTTGAAAGCGCGTAGCAAAGACCCGCAACCAACATCGCGATGAGCCCGAGCAATGTGAGGTGGTCAGGCTTGACCCACTTGGGCATGTTGCGCGCCATCCAATAAAGACAGATCCGTTCGAGGGGTGCGAGTAAGCTGGTTTGCTGTCGCGTCGCGGTTTGGAATTCACCCGCGTGGGCCCCAACTGGAATAGACTTCACTTCGGTGGTGATCATGGTTACCTCGCTAAGCCTTTCACCGCCGCGTAAGCGTCAAGCGGCGAGAGCAGTACAATGATCAGCCAGATTGGTATGGAAATGAGCGCGAGGATCATTCGTTTGACCACTCGACTTTGAATCTGATTCGAGGAACTGGCCAAAGCACCGGTGACAACGGCGCTGACTAGGGGCGCCGACACTCGGCGATAAACTTCAGATCGCTCACTTATTGAAAGAACCGACGTCGCGTATTGTGATGGAGAATCAGCGATGGTCTGCAGGTCACGCGTGTTTCCGTGGAACAGAAAGGGCTGCCTCGCTCCGCACCAGCGACAAAACTTGTCGCGCTCGAGAAGACCCGATGCGCACGAAGCGCAAGCTTTCACCTCGACAGTTATCGAATCTTGCTCAAAGTCAACCATAGTAACCTCCATCGAAAAGTCTCTTCGATGGTCAAGTCCGAAACGACTAGGGCAAGCATGATGCCAGGAAGGAGAATCAACGAAATGCCCGATAGCGAACAGAAATCTCAGGCAGGGACACGCAAGAGGAGGCTAAGGACGCAGGAAAAAACAGACAAACGCAATTTTGATCGCCTGAGCGGGGGATATCGAGCGGTTGTTAGGTGTGATGCGTGAAACCATTGCGACACCTCTCAGGTCGTTCACGCATCACCAAGCCTTATCGCGATTGAGTGGCTGGATTGCTCATCTTCTGTTTGAGACGTGCTTCCGCCACGGTCCAGTCGATGTTAGAAAAGAAAGCCTCAATGTATTTCGGGCGATCGGCTGGTTTGTAGTCTAGGAGGTACGCATGCTCCCATACATCCATCACCAGCACCGGATTGAAGCCGGCAACCTCTCCAATCTGATGCAAGCTGATCCAATGATTCGACAGCCTGCCAGTTTCTGGCTGTTCATAACAGACAGCCCAACCGACCCCTCGCATCTTCCCTACCCCTACGAAGTCCGCCTTCCAAATCTCGTAGCTTCCAAAGCTCGACTGGGCGGCTTTATGGAACGACGAGTCGCGATCGGGATTCTCGCTCCCACCTTTTTTGAGATTGCCGAAATAGTATTCGTGTAAGACCATTCCGTTGAATTCAAAGCCAAGCCTCCGCTTCAGCTCCGAGTAGATCGGCATCTCTTCCTGATCCACCTTGCCATCCTCTAGGAACTTTGCGATTCGTTCGGAAAGATTGTTCGTCTCTTTGACGTACCCCTCATAAAGCTTGAAGTGCATCTCAAGCGTCTGGTCTGAAATACCGTTTAACCCACTCAAGTTGAACTGTCTTGGTTTGTACGGTTCAGTTGCAATCATGTAGCCCTCCTGTATTGAACAGACTCACAAACGATCACTTTTCGGGTATTCGGTTCATGTAGAACAAACACCGTACCATCAAGGGGTTCTCGTCGAGGTTGTTCAATGAGCAAGAATTAATTATCGAGAAAATGTCTGTGTTTAAGAGGCTCCACGGAATTCAAAAGCTGATAGTTGATCGTAACCCATGAA
>JBASRM010000515.1:0-14016 GCA_049273835.1 Blastocatellia bacterium
GGATTCTTGGCTGGATTCTTGGCTGGATTCTTGGCTGGATTCTTGGCTGGCGCACACCCGAGGGCAAAGCGGCACCACCTGGTTCTAGTGTGGTGGGAATCGACTAGTTTTTCCGCAACGCAGCCGCCCCCTCATTGAGAGGGTGTAGCGGCGGTGCGCCGGCGGATGTCCTCGAGCGAGACGTCCTCAATGTGAGTGGCGATCTGCCAAATGTTGCCACTCGCATCCTCGACCATCGCGCGACGATCGCCATAGTGCGTGTCCCGTGGCTCTTCGAGTGATACAGCACCAGCCTCCAGCGCACGCTTGTACGTGTCGTCGACGTCGTCGACGTAGAGGTAAAGAAATGCGGGCATCGCGGCGCGGGGCCCAACGCCGCTTACCATAACAATCGAGTCTCCAATTCTGATTTCGGACGGCTTATCAGTGCGGAAGTCTCCTGTAGCCCCAAACGCTTGCTTGAGAAACGCAACTAGCCTCGCCGTATCGACAGCCACGAGCCGAGGTGTCACGCTGTGCCAACCATCAGGGATCGATTTGGTCATCGGAGTTTATCCCCGCAATCGCGATCGCGAACGAGGAGTCTGCTGGGAAGTGATTGGAAAATATGGAGGCGGCGATCGGAATCGAACCGATGGATAAAGGTTTTGCAGACCTCTGCCTTACCACTTGGCTACGCCGCCTTCATTGTCAAACGAAAGAGGCGAAGGGAACTCTTGCCGGTCGCTTGAGTTAACGCCTTCGCCTTGTACCTTGGAGCGGGAGACGGGATTTGAACCCGCGACTTCGACCTTGGCAAGGTCGCACTCTACCGCTGAGTTACTCCCGCTCGGCGACCTAGATTCTAGCCGCGCAAAATTCGTTCTGTCAACCAAGGCCTCTTTGGACCATTTTCATTACACGACGTGACAATCCGTCGCGAAGCGCGAAGGTTCAGACCTTCAAGTGAGCGCAGGATTCTCCTTCTTGTTTCCGCCTAATCTATCCTCAGCTTCATCACCAGCGCGTCCTCGGTGGGGAGCCGATAGTAATCTCGCCTCCGGCCTACGAAGCTAAAACCGAGGTTCCGATACAACAATTGAGCTGCTTCGTTCGAAGCCCTCACTTCGAGGAGCACTTGTGTTACGCGACGAAGACGTGCCTCATCAATCGCCGCGTACATCAAGCTCCGGCCTATCCCGAGCCTGCGATAATCCCTATGCGCGGCGACGTTGTTGACGTGCAACTCGTCTTCAACGATCCAACCCGCAAAGAAACCTATCACCGCCGGACCGGTCACGACGTTGCGCGCGACAATCATTATTGAATTAGGATTGGTGAACAGCTCGCGCCGGTAGGCGTCGTATCCCCAACGGTTCAATCCGCTCGTCTCTTCGATCTCAACCACATCTATCAGGTCGCGTTCCCGCATCGGTTCGATCGAGTAGGGCCGGAACATTGGCTCGTATTCAGGGCTGCTATGATGACTTATCGACACCGGAAATCTCCATTCACGCACATTGTTCATTCGGACTTCATGCTCCGTTTGATCTTAGAACCAAGAAGCCCCAACGACAACTTTATTTCAGCCTCGGCTCGTCTCACGTAACGCGCCTTCAAACTCAATGCCGTTTCGACTTCATCGCGCGCGTACTTCAACATCGCGAGCGAGGCAACATCCTCAGCTAGAGGGCGAGTCGATCGATTTACCCGCCACTTCCGTTCACCGTTCTCTGGAGTTCCTCTTCTGAGCAGGTCCGTCACGCTTTCCCCGCCGTCGCCAACGAAGACAAGCTCGTTGACACCGGAAACTCGCTCGATCGCCTTCTCCAACGTGGATACCATCGGCTCGTTAGTCGCGACCGGCATGCCATCGCGATCGAATGAAAATAGTTGCGAATATACTTCCCCCTTATACGCATTCACCATGGCGCAGATAGAGAGGGGAGCAGCCCGTGCAGAAAACGCCGCTGCCTCCAGGGAAGTGACTCCGACAACCGGCTTGTTTGTGGGTGCGGCCAGGCCCTTGACCGCCGCCAGACCAACGCGCAGACCGGTGAAACCGCCGGGCCCGATGCAAACCGCGAAAACATCTATCTCTCCGAGGGTCATTCCAACTCGTGCGAGCAAGGTTCGAATCTCACTCCACAAAGTTTCCGACCGCTTCTCATTGGGTGAAGTGTCTGAGGACGCAAGCATCGTCCCCCCTCGAGCGACCGCCAGACTGGTCGCACGCGACGAAGTGTCCAGGGCTAGAATTCTCAGCTCCGAGGTCTTGAAGTCTTGTGTATTCAATACACCCATCGTTGTGAGTCGCACCGTTCAGGGTCACCGGAACTCGGAACCAGTTTGACCGGTCGATGGGCGATTATATATTCTGCCCATGGCCGAAACAACCTTACGTCCTGGTAAGTAAGACTAAGCCAGAACCAACACCAAGATCGACTCGACACTGGAGATTGTCCTGGGAAATGTTTGGCGCGGTAGTGAACCGTGACCCGCTTACTACACTGATGCACCAGCCGACTCCAATGCTCAGACAATATGAGGAGATCAAGCGCCAGCATCCCGGCGCGCTTCTGTTCTTCCGTCTGGGTGATTTCTATGAACTGTTCTTCGACGATGCAGTCATCGGCTCAAAAGAACTAGAGATAACGTTGACCGCGCGGCATCGCGAGCGGGGTAATCCGGTGCCGATGTGCGGTGTTCCCTATCACGCGGCGAGCGGCTACATTGCCAAGCTCGTGCGCAAGGGTTATCGGGTCGCGATCTGCGAACAGACCGAAGACGCCAGACAAACCACCAAGCTCGTGCGAAGGGAAGTCGTTCGAATAATCACACCAGGAACAGCCATAGATTCGCAGTTGTTGGACGCCAACGAAAACAGCTATCTGGCTTCGGTATTTGGCGCCGGTTCCGGGATGGCAGCCGCATTCCTGGATCTTTCAACTGGCCAGTTCCTGGCAACCCAATTCTCCGGCGAATCAGCCTGGCAACGAATACTCGAACAGCTCGACTGCTTTAATCCGCGCGAAATCATCTTTCCCCGATCTCTGGAGCCGCTGTTTCGCGCAGGTTCAAAAGCTGAAGGCGAAGCCGATGGTATCACCCCTGAGCGCGACTCCAACCCAGCCGGCATAAGCTTCTCCGGATATCAGCCCGCGCTCAACCCGCTCGACGAATGGTTCTTTACATTTGACCGCGCACGTGAGCTTCTGCTGAGCCATTTCGGCGTGGCGTCGCTCGAGGGGTTCGGACTCGGCGGCCGCGAGCTTGCTGTCGCCGCAGCGGGAGGTGTGCTTCATTACGTACGCGAGACCCAAAAAGATGATGCTGCCCACATAACCGGGCTCTCTTATTTCGAACCGAACGATTATCTGATTCTCGATCAGCCGACGGTGCGGAACCTGGAGCTCGTGGAATCGCTCGACGGCACCAGGACTAGGACTCTAATAGCGGTGATAGATGAGACGATGACCGGGATGGGCTCGCGACTGCTGAAGCAGTGGCTGTTGCGGCCTTCGATGAAACTTGGCGAACTCACCGCGCGGCTTGACGCGGTTGAAGAGCTGAAAAATGCGTTGATACTTCGCGACCGGTTGCGCTCCGAGCTCAAGCGAATCGTCGATCTGGAGCGATTGATGGCGCGCATCAGCCTGGGCCGCGCAAACGCTCGCGATCTTGTGGCGCTCAAGACCTCCGCTGACTCTATTCCGCTTATCAAGGAGATGCTCGCCGACGCCACTTCTTCGCTGCTCGAAGTGCTGGCCGATAGTCTGGATGAATTGGAAGACCTTCGCGGTCTTATTGGCAACAGCATCGCCGATGATCCGCCGGCCACACTGACCGACGGTGGTTATATCCGCGCCGGGTACCACGGCGAGCTCGATGAGCTGCGCGCGCTTTCCGCATCCAGCAAGAGTTTTATTGCTTCGATCGAATCGCGTGAGCGCACGCGCACCGGCATCTCCTCGCTCAAGGTCAAGTTCAACAACGTCTTTGGCTATTTCATCGAAGTGAGCAAGGCAAATGCGAAGAGCGCTCCGTCCGATTACGAGCGCAAGCAGACGCTTACCAATGCCGAACGCTACACGACCCCTGAGCTGAAAGACTATGAGGCGAAGGTGCTTGGAGCCGAAGAGCGTATCAGCGATATTGAGCTCCAACTGTTTACTGAGATCAGACATACGGTGGCGGTGGAAACCAGGCGGGTGCAATTGGTCGCTCAAGCGCTCTCGATGTTGGACGCGGTCCTGGCCCTGGCCGAAGTCGCCGCCCGTCGCAACTACTGTCGTCCAACGTTGACCGAAGATGATGAGATTTATATTCGAACCGGCCGGCACCCGGTTATCGAGGCGACCGGCGAACGGTTTATCCCCAATGATAGTTACTTGAACAACTCGACTGATAGACTGCTGATCATTACCGGTCCAAATATGGGCGGGAAGTCCGTCTACTTGCGTCAGGCTGCATTGATCGCGATCCTCGCGCAGATCGGGTCATTTGTTCCAGCCGAGGAAGCTCGGCTTTCAATACTCGATCGGGTCTTCACCCGTGTCGGTGCGTCGGACAGTCTGGCACGCGGCCGATCGACTTTCATGGTCGAGATGACCGAGACCGCTAACATCCTTAACACAGCAACACCACGAAGCCTGATTCTGCTTGATGAAGTCGGCCGCGGGACGTCGACGTTTGATGGGCTGTCGCTGGCATGGGCCATTGCCGAATACCTGCACGACAACCCGCAGCACGCAGCGAAGACTTTGTTCGCGACCCATTATCACGAGATGACCGAGCTTGCGAAGCTGCTCCCTGGAGTTCGCAACTATCAGATGGCGGTCAAGGAGGCCGGCGGCGCAATAGTCTTTTTGCGCCGGGTAGTAGAGGGAACAGCGTCGAAGTCTTATGGAATAGAGGTGGCTCGCCTGGCGGGTCTGCCTCGCACGGTAACCGAACGCGCGCGGGAAATCCTACTGAACCTCGAGGCAAATGAATTGGACGTCACCGGCAAACCAAAGTTCGCCCGTCATCTGCCCTCGAGAAAGACTGCCCCTCAGCCTACTTTGTTTGAAGCTGCGAACGATGCGGTCGTAGATGAGCTGAGGAACCTGGACTCGGAAGACCTCAGTCCCGATCAAGCTGTCGAAGTAATACGCCGGTTGAAAGAGCGATTGATGTGAGTGCGTTGAAACTAACACTTCAGTGGGCCCGCTCCTGCCGCTCGTTACTCGTCTATACCTGATTGCTTCTCGATTTTCTCCACGCGCTCCTCAAGGTCCCGATGGTACCGAAAGAGCCTTTCGTACTCGACCGGGAGATGCTCCAGGCGACGATCGACCAGTCGAAAGCCTTTTTCCATCTCGCCACGCAATCGGTCCTGAGAATCTCTCAGATCAGCCAATTGAACCTGGACAGCCTCCCACATCGGCCGTGTATCCTTCAGCCGTTCCTCGACTTTAGATTCGAGGCTTCCAAGCCGCGAATCTATCGATTCAACGCGCGAGTCAATAGATTCAACGCGCGAGTCAATAGATTCAATGCGCGAGTCAATAGATCGAACAGCAGAAATCAACAAATCAACTTTGTCCTCAAGCGAGCCGTTCAGTCGTTGGGTTAAGTCGTTGCTCATAACGCTCCTCTGGAATCGGGGTTAACCCGCGCCCAGGAGTCGACGAGTTGAGGTGATTATAGCGCAGATGGCTTGGGGGGGGTAAAAGAAGCCTCCGAGCTTGCCAACGCGAACGTACTCACACAAAATGGGCCAGGCCTAATGAAGATCACCGCGACCGTTATCACTCTAAACGAAGAACACAACATTGCCGCGGCGTTGGAATCGCTTTCGTGGGCGGATGAGATCATTGTCGTAGACGCAGAGAGCACCGATCGCACAGTGGACATCGCTCGTCGTTTCACCGATCGCGTATTTGTCAGACCATGGCCCGGTTACTCGGCTCAAAAGAACTTCGCGGCTCACCAATCCACAAACGATTGGATCCTCAGTTTGGATGCCGACGAGCGAGTGTCCGCTGAGCTGGCTCGCGCGATAGAGGGAGTAAGAAGTGCGAATGAGCCGCAAGCCGCCGGGTTCGAGATGCCCAGATTGACGTTTTACCTTGGCCGATGGATCAAGCATTCGGGCTGGCATCCCGATTACAAACTGCGACTCTATGATCGCAGACGAGCTCGCTGGCAAGGCGACTACGTTCACGAGACGTTAGAGCTGGATGGAAAGGTGGAAACGCTGAGCGGTAACATAGTTCACTACACTGTTCGAGACGCGTCCGAGCATCATTTGAGGATGGACCGATATACCACGCTCGCAGCCGAACAGGCATTTTCGAAGGGCAAAAGGGCATCGCTGGTTTCTTTATTGGTGCTGCCGACCGCTGTGTTCGTTCGATCATACATTTTCAAGCTCGGACTCTTCGACGGCGTTCCCGGGCTCGCAATTGCGCGCTTCGCCGCACACTACGAGTTTCTAAAGAATTTGAAGTTGTGGGAGATGGGAAAGGGGGGTGAGGTGTGAGGGGTGAGGCGTGAGGTGTGTGAGATGTGTGGAGTTGGAGTGACTCGCTGCCGTTTCATTTCAAGTACATTCTTCTCGCCTTGCAATCCTCTCACCTCTCACCTCTCACACCTCGCACCTCTCACCCGTCCCCAATAACTTCCGCGTACAGCGCCTCTATCTGGTCGATTATCCGCTCGCGACCGAAGCGAGTGTAAACATCCCGTTGCCCCTGCGCGGACAACCGCTCGCGAAGCGGCGCGTCCGACACCAGCCAGAGCAACTTGTCAGTAAGCGCATGGACATCTCGCGGTTGGAACAGTAATCCGGTCGAGTTGTCTTTGATTATTCCGGCGATCCCTCCGACATTTGACGCCAGCACCGCCCGGCGAGCGGCCATCGCTTCGATCGTCACAAGCGAAAAGCCTTCGTCCCAAGATGGAACTACGACGACGTCAATCGCCGCGAGCAGTTCAGGAACGTGGCGCACGCGTCCGGTGAATCGAAGCTTCTCAGCTATACCAAGCGAAGCGGCAAGCCGGTTCAAATGAGCGATAAAGGGTCTCTCGCCTTCAGGCTGGTCTCCAACAATCAGGAATTCCACGTCCGAGCGCAGACGAGCTATTGTTGCCGCGGCGCGAATAAATTCCTCCTGACCCTTTGCAGGCGTCACCTGTCCAATGCAGGCGACGACTATGTTAGCTCGCAATTGGAACATAGCTCGCGCGGCATCGCGTTCGATGGGTTTGAAGCGCTCGGGGTCGATCCAGTTTGGCAGCGTCCGCACTCGCTCGGCGGGTAACTGCAGACGCTCGATCACCGATTCGCGAACGCTCTCCGACACCGCTATTACCGCCGCAACATCCCCCAGCATCCATCGGTAAAGGGCGTTACGTTTTAGAGGCAGATAGTGATGACGGGTGAGCACGAGCTTCACCCCGTTTGCCTGCCTGCACGCAAGCGCCGCCACCAGATAGTCGCGGCCCATATGCGCGTGAACAATTTGGATCCCGTTCTCGTCGACAAGCTCGGCGATTGCACGCGCGGAGACCAGATCCAGCGAGTTTCGAAGCGGCATTTCATGCCAGGACGCGATAACACCCGCAAGCGGGTTCCGGAGAGGGCTGTCTGGTCTTACCGCCAGATAGATGGCGTGGCCCCGGCTTGCAAGCACGCGAACAAGATCGGCGACATGAACCTCCCCGCCACCCATCTCGCTCGCTGAGCAAACCTGGAGGATCTTCATCTGAGTCTTTACCGCGGGACGCGACGCGTCATTTGAGCGTTCGTGAAAGAAATGCGATGCCAGTGAAATGGGCCAAGCTTGACAATACTGCGCGGCGCTAATTTAATCCAGATGGTTGAATCTATCAATCGGTCTGTGGCTCCAGTGAAACTCGTAAAGGCCGATCCGCGACAAGAAAGGTGCTGATGGAATATCTCCCGCCTTACTTCATAGGCGTCGCCGTTTTCGTGTTTGGTTTATTGATCGGCAGCTTTCTAAACGTGGTCGTCTATCGACTGCCGCTGGGCAAGTCGATCGTCCTTCCAGCATCGAGTTGCCCGCATTGTAACGCCGAGATCAACTGGTACGACAACATTCCGGTTATCAGCTACACGATATTGCTTCGCGGGCGATGTCGACGCTGCCGCGCCCGAATCTCGCCGATTTATCCCGCAATTGAATTGCTCGCCGCCTTGCTGTACCTCCTGGTGTTTCGGGTCCACGTCGCTCAAATCAATACCGGGTCTTGGATGCCGTTTATCGCGGATATCGTTTTCGTGTCGCTGATCGTGCCGCTGGTTTTCATCGATTTGCGGCACAAGCTTCTGCCTAATGCGATCACCTATCCCGGGCTTGTTCTGCTGCTGGTGCTTCGTACATTGGCCCCCGATCCCTGGATGTTTTCTCACATGGCGAGGCTATTCGGAGTGCTGAGCGCGCCTAACTGGGCCCAATCACTATTCGGGTCGGCGCTCGGCGCGCTTGTTGGAGGCGGCACCTTGTGGCTTGTGCGTGAAGGTTACTACCGGCTGAGACACGTCGAAGGGATGGGACTTGGCGATGTGAAGATGATGCTGATGGTTGGAGCTTTTCTTGGGTGGCAGCTTACGCTGTTGACAGTCTTTATCGGGTCGGTGCTTGGTTCCGTAGTCGGGGTGCTGATGATCGCGCTGGGCGGTGGTAGTATGAAAATGCAAATACCGTTTGGCGTCTTTCTCGGTCCAGCCGCGATAATTGCTTTGTTCGTTGGACAGCCACTGATCGTCTGGTATGCCGGCATGTATCGCTAGTTGGAACGTCGAAGGCGAGCTCAATGCGTTCAATATCGGCCCGGACTCGGGAAGTATTGAAGCTCAGCTGCTGAGGTGAAACATGAAGAAAAAAGCATCCGCATTTCTACTCTCATTTACAATCCTGGCGTCGATAAATATCAGTCCGCGAGCGGCCTCACGCGAACCGGCTCGGGCGCGTCACGGCATGGTTGCGTCGACCAGCGAGATCGCGTCTCGGGTGGGGGTTGAAATCATGCAGCGCGGGGGCAATGCGGTTGACGCGGCGGTGGCCGTCGGTCTGGCGCTTGCAGTGACCTGGCCCGCCGCGGGCAACCTTGGTGGCGGCGGGTTTATGATGATTCGCCGCGCGAACGGAGACACTGAGATCATCGACTATCGGGAACGCGCTCCGCTTGCCGCGACTCGCGACATGTACCTCGACAAAAGCGGCACTGTGATAAAAGGCGCATCGACCGTTGGCTACAAAGCCGTAGGCGTTCCGGGTACGGTCGCCGGTCTCGCACTGGCCTTGCAACGCCACGGTAAACTAAAGTGGAGCGACGTGATCGAGCCCGCTCGCAATCTCGCCGCCGGCGGCTTCACGATGAGTTATCACCTAGCTCGCAACCTGCAGGGAACAGAAACCAGAAAGCTTCTCGCCCAGTTCCCGGACAGCAATCGGATCTTTCTTAGAGACGGCAACTTCTATCAGGAAGGCGACCGGCTGGTTCAGCCTGAACTTGCCGAAACGCTTGCGCGGCTGAAGGCAAAGGGCCCGCGCGAATTTTACGAGGGAAAAACCGCCAGCATGATTGCCGGGGACATGAAAGTCAATGGCGGATTGATCACCGAGAAAGACTTGAAAGAGTACCAACCTAATGTTCGCAAGCCGCTCAAGGGAACCTATCGCGGTTACGAGATTGTAACAATGCCGCCTCCTTCGTCGGGAGGCGCGGCCCTGCTCGAGATGTTGAACATTCTCGAACACTACAACCTGGCTGAGCTCGGACCAGGTTCGTCGGAGACCATTCATTTGCTGGTTGAATCGCAGCGCCGCGCGTTCGCCGATCGAGCGGAGTTCATGGGCGACGCGGACTTCGTCAAGGTGCCAGTTGAAGGGCTTATTTCGAAGAAGTACGCAGCGGAGCTTTTCAAAACGATCGACCCCGGTTTCGCTACCCCAAGCGACAAAGTTCGCGCGGGAAAGCCTGCGGTGTATGAATCAACCGAGACCACCCACTTCACGGTCATCGACCAGGAAGGCAATGTAGTTTCAAACACCTACACGCTTAACGGCGGTTACGGCTCGGGCGTGACTGCGCGCGGGACCGGCGTGCTATTGAACAACGAAATGGATGACTTCACGTCGAAGCCCGGAGTGCCTAACGCTTACGGATTGCTGCAAAGCGAGAACAACGCCATCGCGCCGCGTAAACGCCCGCTTTCTGCGATGACGCCGACGATCGTAATGAAGGACGGCAGAGTCTGGTTCGCGATTGGGAGCCCGGGCGGTCCGACGATTATCAACACAGTTTTGCAAGTCATCGTAAACATCGTCGACTTCGGGATGAACATTCAGCAGGCGATCGATGCGCCGCGCTTTCATCACCAGTGGATGCCCGACCGGATAGATTTCGAGCCGCTCGGAATAAACCGCGACACTCGTATTGCGCTCGAGAAGAAGGGGCACGTGTTTACGGAAAAGCCGCGGCACATGGGCGATGCTGAAGGAATCATGATCGATCCGAAGATTGGTATGAGGTTGGGTGCCTCTGATCCGAGGTCGGGAGGGGTGCCGGTTGGGTATTAGGGTTTATTCAAGCAACACCCTCATGCCGTTCAATGAAAACCAGTTTCTTGGCTGCGGCTACGTTACTACTAGTAGATGACTAAACTATGGCAACCAAAAAGACATCTGTAGGTAAGAAGCATGACGTTGTGCAGGTTAGGAACCCGCGCACGGATCGCTATGTAAAAATTGATCGGTCTGCGGGAAAGATAGTCGATCACAAGAAGAGTGCTGGTCCGTATAAAAATGTTCCAGTCGCGAGGAAACGCAAGTGATCATCTATAGCCCGATGGATGGGGATGCTCTTACGAGCCCGATTCCGAGCAATCCGCGTCATTGCTTCCTGATGACGCGCTTGGGCAAGCCGGTTCCCAGAGGAATTAATGAAATTCGCAAGTCGATCACTGAGGTATGTAATAAAGCGAATTTCAAAGTAATTGACGCGAGTTCCCGTGTTACTGGCCGAGACTTCTTGCTGAAAATCTGGCGGCTTATTGCTTCGGCGCCCTTATCGGTAGGAATATGTCACGAGGACATCCCTCCAAAGACGCAAGCAAATATCTACTATGAACTTGGCATCGCTCAAGCACTTGGCAAAGAGTCCATAATAGTCAAATCTCCAGGCTCAGAGACTCCAAGCGATTTTGTACGCACCGAACATATTGAGTTTGATGCCCGCTTCTCTACAGAGTTCGCTACTTATCTTGAATCGCTGGTGGAGCAGGCAAACCACTATGAGCTAGTTGCAGATCAGCTTGAAAGAAATCCCATTCTCGCCATCGACTACTTGAAGCGGGCGTTTCTAATTACTGGAGATCAGCAGCTTCGCAATAAGGCACAAGAGCTGCTCAACGAACCGGGCTTGAATTCAAGAGCGAAGAACAGTGTCGAACTACTAGCGGCCGCGTTCTGATGAGTACATGAGTTACACTCCTTGTAGAGCTCAACGATGACCATCGACGAAAAAATCACATTTCTTCGAAAAGGCTCCGTCGATTGCATTCCAGAAGACGAGCTCCGCCGCAAGCTTGAACGTTCGCAGAAGACAGGCAAGCCGCTTCGAGTCAAGGCCGGCTTTGATCCCACAGCTCCGGACATTCATCTCGGCCACACCGTCCTTATTCGCAAAATGCGCCACTTCCAGCAACTGGGGCATCAGGTCATCTTTCTGATTGGCGACTTCACCGGGATGATTGGCGACCCCTCGGGACGATCGGTGACCAGACCCGCGTTGACCCGTGACCAGATAGTCGAGAACGCTGAGACCTACAAGCAACAGATTTTCAAACTGCTGGATCGAGAACGCACCGAGATCAGGTTCAACAACGAATGGTTTGACAAGTTCAGCGCCCAGGACTTTGTTCGCCTGGCGGGAAAGGCGACCGTCGCGCAGTTGCTCGAGCGCGATGACTTCAAGAAGCGGTTCCAATCACAGGCGCCAATAAGCCTCCACGAACTGATGTACGCGCTCGCCCAGGGCTACGATTCGGTTGCGCTCGAAGCCGATGTCGAGCTTGGGGGAACCGATCAGAAACTCAACCTGTTGATGGCTCGCCAGATCCAGCAAGCCTACGGGGTGAAGGAGCCGCAGTTGATCATGACGATGCCGTTGCTCGAAGGGCTCGACGGCGTGCAAAAGATGTCCAAGAGCCTTGGAAACTACATAGGCATCACCGAACCCCCGCGTGATATCTTCGGCAAAGTGATGTCGATCAGCGATGAGCTGATGTGGCGCTACTACGAACTGCTGACTGACTTGTCTTCGATGGACATCGCCGCTTTGAAAGTGGCAGCCGAGAGCGGGGAGCGGCATCCTCGCGACCTAAAGGCTGAGCTGGCTCGCCTCATCGTCGCAGACTTTTACTCGCAAGTCGAAGCCGAGGACGCGAACCGCGAGTTCGATCAGTTGTTCCGGGAGCATCAAGCGCCGTCTGATGTTCCAACAGTCGAGAGGCCGGCCGGCGCGATCAGATTGGCAAAGCTGCTCGCTGCCGAAGGTCTTGCGCCGTCGGTGTCCGAGGCTCAGCGGCTGATCTCGCAGGGAGGTGTTCGAGTAAACGGCGAACGGGTGGCAGATGTCAAACTCGAAGTCGGATCGCTGCCGGGCGAAACATCGATCCAGGTCGGCAGCCGAAAGTTTCTACGCATTCTATTCCATTAGTGAGCTGTACGGGCGATACTATGAATAGGCGAGAGTTCAATCGCGCGATGTTGGCAGCCGCAGGCGGCTACGTCGTTGCGCCTTATCAGACCGCAACCCGGCTCAGAGTCAACGGCGCGCGAATAGTCGAACGCCTTATGTCTCTTTCGCAATACGGCAAGAACCCGCAGGGCGGCGTAAGCCGCGTGGCCTATAGCGAAGCCGACCGGCAAGGTCGCGAATACGTGGCGGGCTTGATGCGAGATGCCGTGCTTGAGGTCAGCGTGGATGCGGCCGGTAACATCGTCGGCCGTCGCGCGGGCGGCGACTCGACTCTCAAGCCCCTCATTATGGGGTCGCACATCGACTCCGTGCCGGAAGGCGGCAACTACGACGGAGACGTCGGTTCGCTAAGCGCCATAGAAGTCGCGCAGACGCTTGCCGAGAACAAGGTAACAACTCGTCATCCACTTGAAGTGATGATCTTCGCAAACGAAGAGGGTGGGACAATCGGCAGCCACGCCATCAGCGGCGAACTGACCGAGAAACAACTGAACCTGATTACCAACAGCGGTAAGACGATCCGTGACGGAATCAAGTTTATCGGCGGCGACCCCGCCAAGCTCGGAAGCATCAGACGGAAACGCGGAGACCTCGCAGCGTATCTGGAATTGCATATCGAGCAAGGCGGAATTCTGGACACCGAGAAAATCAATATCGGCGTCGTCGAAGGCATCGTCGGAATCTCTCAGTGGGAGGTAAAGATCGAAGGCTTCGCCAATCACGCGGGAACGACGCCGATGAACCAGCGCCGCGATGCGATGCTGGCCGCGGCCCGATTCATCGACGCAGTGAATCGAACCGTTAATGGTGTTGCAGGCCGGCAGGTCGGAACCGTAGGCAAGATTCAAGCCTTTCCCGGCGCTTACAACGTGATTCCCGGCAAGGTTGTTCTCGGGCTCGAGCTGCGGGACCTGGACGCGTCGAAGATTCAAACGTTGTATCAGAAGATTCGCGATGAGGCCGCGCAGATTGCCGGGGTCACCGGTACGACCTTTGATTTCACCGAAACCAACAGCATCGTCCCGGCGCCGACAGACGAACGGATACGAAAGTTGATTGACGATACAGCCAGGCAACTTGGTATGACGACGAAATGGCTGCCAAGCGGCGCAGGTCACGATGCTCAAGAAATCGCTCGGCTCGGGCCAGTCGGGATGATCTTTGTTCCGAGCGTGGCGGGGATCAGCCACTCGCCGCGCGAGTACTCGCGTCCGGAAGACATTGCGAACGGCGCGAACGTGCTTCTGCATACGCTGCTAAAGC
>JBASRM010000516.1:0-5948 GCA_049273835.1 Blastocatellia bacterium
ATGCAAAGGATTGAGTTTGGCAGCGAAGGCAGTCGTTTTGGCGCCCGCCGCAGCTATTCCGACCCCTGGACTTGGATGTTTTGAGATCGGCGAAGCGTAGCCTGAGGATGAGCCGATCTTTTTTAAGCCTAACAAAGTGCTGTTCAGCATGAACGGCGAACTCAACATATCCAAGATCAGCAACATTGCGCGCGTCACATTTGACAACGTAGCAATTGACCGCTGATTCTCGCTGACTTCGTAACGCTGATTCTCGCGGATCAGTGCGAATCCGCGAAGCTTTGGTTTGTCCTCCAGATCCGCAAGGGTGCGGAGATCAGCGTTCAATTGCTGTCTGGTAATTCAGTATTTAAGATGGGCTTTTAACCGGAATCAGTATGTCAGCCGCGCAGCTAACAGCGGTTCAACCGTAGCCGGCAAGCGAGTTCATTAACGTTGCTTCAATGCTAGATACCGCAGCCAGGTCAACCGGAACGTTAAGTGCTTGTTGTGATACTGGCCTTAGGTCTTGGCTTTTTGAACTTTGAAGTGGGTGTTTCGTAATTGATCTGTGTCTACGCCAGTTTTAGCCACTAAACTCTTTATCCCTCCACCTCGGCCTAGAGTTGTCTCCCGACCCCGCCTGATCGAGCGGCTGAACGAGGGTCTGCACCGCAAGCTCACCCTCATCTCTGCCCCCGCAGGCTTTGGTAAAACAACGCTGGTGAGCGAATGGGCCGCGGGTTGCCAGCGGCCGGTCGCCTGGCTGTCGTTGGACGAAGGTGATAACGACCCCACACGCTTTCTGACTTATCTCGTTGCTGCTTTGCAGACGATTGCAGCGCATATTGGAGGCGGGGTGCTGGGCGTGCTCCAATCCCCTCAACCACCGCCAACCGAATCGATTCTGACAGCCCTGCTCAATGAAATCGCCACCATCCCGGACAATTTCGTGCTCGTCCTTGACGACTACCACGTCATTGATACCAAACCAATTGATAACGCCCTCACCTTTCTCCTCGAGCACCTGCCACCTCCGATGCACCTGATCATTGCCACTCGTGAGGATCCAGATCTACCGCTGGCCCGGTTGCGGGCCGGCGGCCAATTGACAGAACTCCGCGCCGCCGACTTGCGTTTTACGCCGTGCGAAGTTGCCGGATTTCTCACCCAGGTGATGGGTCTCAACCTATCCGCAGAAGACATCACCGCGCTGGAAACCCGCACCGAAGGCTGGATCGCCGGCCTGCAATTAGCCGCGATTTCAATGCGGGGACATAAAGACGCCACCGGCTTCATCAAATCTTTCACCGGCAGCCACCATTTCGTGATGGACTATCTGGTTGAAGAAGTCCTGCAACAGCAGTCCGAAAGCGTTCAGACTTTCTTGCTGCGCACGTCTATCCTCGACCGCATGTGCAGCCCCCTGTGTGAGGCCGTTCTCCTCGAACCATCTGCTTCGGTGCAGGAAACCCTGGCATATCTCGATCACGCCAACCTGTTCATCGTCGCCCTCGACAACGAGCGGCGTTGGTACCGCTATCACCATCTCTTTGCCGATTTGCTGCGGCAGCGACTGCACCAGAGCGCCGCCTCGCCCTCAGGGGATGGAAAGAGGGGCGTGGACGAATTACACAAACGCGCCAGCGCCTGGTATGAAGACAACGGCCTGGACATTGAAGCCTTTCACCATGCTGCTGCCGCCGATGATTTTGAGCGCGCCGAGCGACTGATTGAAGGAAAGGGAATGCCTTTGCACTTTCGTGGAGCGGTGGGCCCGGTATTGAACTGGCTGTCTTCACTGCCCACGACTGTATTGGATGCCTGGCCATCGTTGTGGACGTCGTATGCCTCAGTGTTATTGGTTACAGGCCAAACGACCGTCGTAGAACAGAAACTACAAGCTGCCGAAGCAGCCTTGCAGGACGCCGAGCCGAACGAAAAGAACAAAGACCTTGTAGGAAGGATTGCCGCCATACGGGCCACCGTCGCAGTCAATCAGAATCAGGTAGAAACTATCATTTCTCAGTCGCGCCGCGCCCTGGAGTATCTGCACCCCAACAACCTGGCTTTCCGCACGTCCACTATCTGTAAGCTGGGGTATGCCTATCACTTTCAGGGAGACCGTGCTGCGGCAAGCCAGGCATATAACGAAGTCATATCCATCGGCAAAGCGTCCGGGAATGTCGTCTTCACCCTCTTGGCGACCATCGGGCTGGGTGTCTTACACGAAGGAGAAAACCATCTCGATCTGGCGGAACAGGCATACTGGAGTGTCCTCCAATTGTTTGGCGAACATCCTTTGCCGTTTGCCAGCGAAGCGTGTCTTGGCCTGGCGCGCATATTCTACGAACGGAACGACCTGGATGCCGCGCAACAGCATGGGCAGCAGAGCCTCCATCTGGCGCGGCTGATAGACAAGACCGATCGAGTCGTTGCCTGTGAGGTGTTTCTCGCCCGCTTGAAACTTGCTCAGGGAGATGCCGCAGGCGCCGCCGCTATTTTAGCGAGGGCCGGTCAGTTCGCGCGCCAGCATGACTTCGTGTATCGGATGCCTGAGGTTGCCGCCGCACAAGTACTGACGTTGCTTCACCAGGGCAATCTGGCGGCAGCCGCTCAGCTTGCTCAGACACACGAACTCCCCATGAGCCAGGCCCGAGGACACCTGGCCCGGGGAGACACCTCGACAGCCCTGGCCGTACTGGAGCCATTGCGCCGCAACGCGGAGGCAAAGGGTTGGGAGGATGACCGGCTCAAGGTGATGGTTCTCCAAGCGGTCGCGCACCATGCGCACGGCGAAAACGAGAAGGCGGTGCAATTGCTCGGTGACGCGCTCGCGCTGGCAGAGCCGGGCGGCTTTATCCGTCTGTTTGTCGATGAAGGTACTCAGATGGCTCATCTATTGTCGAGGGCAGCGGCTCATGGGATCAAGCCTGCATATGTGGGTAAGCTGCTGGCTGCATTTAAAGCTGAGGAACAGAAGAGCGAAGCCAAATCTTATGTCTCCAAGGCCCAGCCTCTTATCGAACCCTTGAGCCAACGCGAGTTAGAAGTACTACGACTCATTGCCCAGGGACTCTCGAATCGAGAGATCAGCGAGCGGCTTTTCCTCGCCTTGAGTTCTGTTAAGGGGCACAATCTGAAAATCTTTGGCAAATTACAAGTCCAAAGGCGCACTGAAGCCGTGGCGCGTGCCCGCGAGCTGGGCCTGTTGTAGCCAAACCTCAAAAAAACATCTACCGCAACTCAAGGTTGTACCTTCCTCTCTGCGCCTTTGCTACGCAAAGACGCAAAGAACGCAGCGAAAACGATACCGCAAAACAGTACTTTAGTAGCTATACGCGGATACCGTATTGAAGATATGTTAGCTATGCATTGAACAAGCGGCGCGGACTATGATGACCGGCCACAAAAGGCGCATGTAATGTCATACACACTTGACACAAAAACTGATCCAAGTCAGCCGATGGTCTATCAAATCAGGGTCAAGGGCCATCTGGGTTCTCAATGGACAGACTGGTTTGGAGGCCTGACCGTCACGCTGGAAGACAACGGCGAGACTCTCTTAACCGGCCCGGTGGTCGATCAAGCCGCGTTGCATGGATTGTTAAAAAAGGTGCGAGATTTAGGAATGCCATTGGTCTCGGTCGTTAGTGTTGTTTGAATAGTCAGAAGGAGAAGACAGTGAAGTCAAGATTACTAACTACGATTGCAGCGCTTTGTTTGAGCTTCTCAGCCGTGTTCGTCACAGGGTCTGCCAACACGGGTGCTTCGACTTTCGACTGGCCTCAGTGGCGAGGCCCGGACCGTAACGGGATATCGCGCGAGAGCGGCCTGCTTAAACAATGGCCGGCAGAGGGACCCAAACTGCTCTGGCAACTCAACGACATCGGAGACGGCTATTCAACGCCGGCGGTCGTCGGAACGCGGATCTACCTGATGAGCAACCGTGGGTTCGAGAATGAGTTTGTTCAGGCTCTCTCAACTCAGGATGGAAAAGTCATCTGGACAACGCGCGTCGGCAACGTCGGCAACGCGACCGACTTTCAATACGCAAAAGCCCGGTCCACTCCGACCGTCGACGGAGACTTCATCTACGCGCTGGGCTCGGACGGTGACCTCGCCTGCCTCGAAACCCAAAGCGGCAAGATTCGCTGGCAGAAGAACATCCGTAAAGAGTTCGCTGGCCAGCATGGCTTTTGGGCTTATGCAGAGTCTCCGTTGGTTGATGGCGACGTCGTTGTCGTAACCCCCGGCGGCGCGCAAGCCACGATGGTCGCGCTTAACAAAAAGACCGGCGCGGTCATCTGGAAATCGGAGGTCCCGGGCGGCGACCCGGCGGGTTATGCATCGGCGATTGTCGTTCAAGCAGGCGGGCGAAAACAATACGTGCAGTTTTTGAGCAAGGGCATAGTCGGGGTTGATGCGAAGACGGGCCAGTTCCTCTGGCGCTACGCGGAGGTTGCCAAGGGTATGGCACAGATGGTGACTCCAGTCGCGCGTGACGGATATGTTTACGGCGGGGCCCATGGCATCGGAGGGGGAGTCGTCCGTTTGAAGTCGGACGGCGGCGGAGTCGCCGCAGAGAAGGTCTACTTCGCGCGCGACTTGCCGAACAGCATCGGTGGATCGGTGCTGGTAGGTGAATATCTCTACGGCACGGCGGGCACGGGGTTGGTCGCAGTGGAGTTCACTACCGGGAAGGTGAAATGGCAGAGTGAAGGGATCGGCAGGGGTTCGGTAGCCTACGCCGATGGGCTTTTATATCTTCACGGCGAGAATGGAAATGTCGCGTTGGTGGAGGCTAACCCGGAGGCATATCGCGAAAAGGGCCGCTTCACTCCGCCGTCTCCGCCGACGCGTAAACGCCTGGGGCCGTATCCGGAGAAGGCGTGGGCGTATCCGGTGATTGCTAACGGGAGGCTTTACATTCGGGATATCGGGACATTGTGGGCTTACGACATCAAGGCAAGCCGTTAGCACTCACCTCGCCCACAAAGTCGCTAAGACGCGAAGGTTCACAAAGCCTTTCTTGGCGCAGCTTCGTCACTTAGGTGCCTTGGTGGCAAGACAGTTATCTTGAACAAGGACACGCTCGAGGAAAAGGAGCCGTTCTTTGAGCAGCTTCGTGACTTAGTGGCTTTGTGGCAAGATTCTATGTCATATGCAAAGAACAGTCTGCTTAGGCATCATTGTCTCTCTGCTCGTCATTTCGTCGTCGCTAGTACCACTCTCTCTCAGCAGAGCGCTTTCTGATACTCCTGAGAAACAGTCTCCAAAGCAGCCGGGTGAGTTTACCTTTGTGCGGATGATTTACCACTCTCCTTTCGGTGGCCGGCGAGATGGCTCCTGGGCCGTGGATTTTCCGGAGGCTGATTATCATTTCATCATCGGTATGCGCGACTGGGCGGGGACAAATCTAAACATTTCCGCGGAGCCAAAGCAGATCAATATCCTGGATGAGCAGCTCTTCAACTATCCGCTCATATACTTTGTAGAGCCGGGATACATGGAGCTCTCTGAAGAAGAGGCTCGGCGGTTGCGTGAGTATTCGTTACGCGGCGGGTTCCTCTTTCTGGACGACTTCTGGGGCAGCTATGAGTGGGAAAATGTGCGTGAACAGATGCGGCGGGTTTTTCCTGAGTATGAAATAAAGGACCTGCCGCCCGATCACTCACTCTTTCATTGTTACTTTGATATCAAGGAGGTCATACAAGTGCCGGGCATCGGTTCGTGGCTGGGTCGCGGTGTCACTCATGAGAAAGGTGGCATTGTTCCGCACTACATGGGTATCCAGGATGAAAGGGGTCGGCTGTTTGCGTTTATCGCGCGCAACTGCGACCTGGGAGATGCGTGGGAGTGGATAGACGATCCCCGCTATCCACTCAAGTATGGGCTTGCTGCGTATCGAGTGGGGATCAACGTCATTATCTATGCGATGACGCACTGAGAGAGGGCGAGGTGGAGAG
>JBASRM010000423.1:0-9842 GCA_049273835.1 Blastocatellia bacterium
ATTCCAAACAAGTGACTAGTCGAGGAGAGCAGGCGATCAGCGAGACATATAACCTCGACGGCAAGGAGACCGAGTTTACGCCGCCTGGAACTCAGAACGCCAAAGGCAAGCGCAAGGCGTCCTGGCTTCCTGACGGTCGAGGGGTGGTCATCGAGGACCATATCACCTCTGACTCTCCCAAAGGCCCGGTCGTTCAACAGGTCACTCGCAAGTGGACGCTTTCGCCCGATGGAAGCACGTTGACAGTAGACTATTACTTCGACGACCAGAGAGGATCATTTGAGGCGAAGCGAGTCTTCGTTAAGAAGTAGTCTTCGCACTGGAGTTCCAAATGGAAACGGTTTCCGCCTCGAAGCCTTGGTATCAATCCGGGAAAGCCGTCATTCTTGCGGCTGTCCTCTTTCCTCCGCTCGGGCTTATTCTTCTTTGGATGCGCAGCGACATCGGGCCAGACAAGAGAGTCTTCGGCTCGGCCGGGATCGTCGCGTTGGGCGCTGTGTATGGTTTCTTGCTGTTTGGCAACAGCAACCCCGACCCTCGAATGGAAGCGCACTACGCCGAGCTTGAACGGCAGCGCGCGCAACAAAAAGAGGCTGCGACCGGCCCTTCGACTAGTGGGTCGACAGCCGGCCAGCCGCCGTTGACCGCTCCGGCAGCAGCGCCAAATTCCAATGAATCAAGACCGGCAGTCGTGGCGGCGCCGGTGAAGTCGACGCGGAGCTATTGGACAAATTTCCGCGGACCCGCCCGCGACGGACGCTACGATGAGCGACCGATTCGAACTGCGTGGCCAGCCGAAGGACTGCCTCTACTTTGGAAGCAACCGGTCGGCGGCGGGTACGCGTCGTTCGTTATCGCCGAAGGAACGGCTTTCACAATCGAGCAACGGCGACGGCAGGAAGTGGTAGCCGCTTACGACGTCGAAACCGGACGCGAGCTGTGGACCCAGGGCTCGGATGCAGAGTTCAAGGAATCGATGGGCGGCGACGGTCCGCGCGCGACCCCTACCTGGGAAGCGGGACGACTCTGGGCGCTCGGCGCTGAAGGTGATCTTCGTTGCTTCGATGCAAAAACCGGAAAGGTGAACTGGTCGAAGAATATTCTTAAAGACAACGGGGCGGAGAATCTTCAGTGGGGGATGTCCGGCGCTCCGCTGATCGTCGACGACAAAGTTGTCGTTCTTCCCGGAGGTCGGGCCGGAAAGTCAGTAGTCGCTTACAACAAACTCACCGGTGCGCCGGTTTGGAGATCTCTCAGTGACACCCAGGCCTACGTCTCTCCGATGCTGGTAACGCTGGCGGGCAAGCGGCAGATTCTTATCGTCACAGCCAATCGAATAGTCGGTCTTGCGGTCGAGGACGGGGCGCAGCTTTGGGAATCGAGTTGGAATACGGATATGGGAATCAACGTCTCTCAACCGATCGTCATCGATTCAAATAGCTTCTTTATCTCCTCCGGTTACGGCAAGGGAGCTGCGCTGGTTGAGATAAGCAACACAGGAGGTGGGCTGGCCGCACGCAAGGTCTGGGAAAACTCTTCGATGAAGAATAAGTTCAACAGCTCGGTGGTGTACGAGGGAAACGTGTACGGGCTTGATGAAGGTATTCTGACTTGCGTCGAAGTCAAGACCGGCGAGCGTCGATGGAAGGGAGGGCGCTACGGTTACGGTCAAGTCATCCTGGCGAGCGGGCACTTGATTGTCATCACCGACACCGGAGAACTGGTGCTCGTTAAGGCGGCTCCCGACAAGCACACCGAGGTTGCGAGATTCCCTGCCATCGAAGGAAAGACCTGGAACTATCCCGCAATCGCCGACGGCAGGCTGCTCGTTCGCAATCAAACACAGATGGCTTGCTTCGATCTTTCAGGTAAGTAGAATTCAGCAGAAGCGGCCGGTCACACCGCGAGTTCAAGAAATGTTTTGCCCTAGCTGCGGATCAGAAGAACGCCAGGTCAGCCAGTTCTGTCGCGCCTGCGGCGCAGACTTGCGCGCGGTTCGTGCGGCCTTCGAAAAGCCCGATGCTATCACTGCCTCGGCGGCTTTGGCGCGTGAGGAGATCGGGCGTGCTATCGCAGATAGAATAAGAGAGCTCAAGAAAGCGAGTGACCTCAGCAAAGTAGCAGAAGAAGTGCTTCCCGAGATCGAGAAGTTCCTGGAATCACCACAACACAGACGCCTGCGTGGCATCCGCGAAGGTGTCGTGACCAGCGCCATCGGTCTGGGCGCCACTTTGTTCTTTCTGATTTGGGGTCAATTCGAAATAAATGTTCTCTTTTTGAGCGGGCTCGGGGTGACGGCTTTTCTTATCGGTCTGGGTCTTGTTGTCAACGCCTTGTTGTTCACGGTCCCCAGGGAATATGTGCCAGACCAATCGCCGGACCTTCCACAGACAGACTTGATTGAGGGCGCCGCTGATCGCGCGATGCTTGTGAGGAGTGAACTGTCTACCGCCGATCCTCTAACACCACCGCCGTCTATCACAGAACAAACAACTCATCACCTATCGGACTCGCCTTCGACGCCCGTACGCGCTCGCGAGTCTGGGTGAACCCGACGCGAGGCTTCCGTCGAGGATCACTTAGAGCTTTTGAGATGTCAACTGACGGCCGGTGCACTCGTGCATACCGGCGATTGAAGAACTCACAACTCTCAAAACAACAGCTTCAATCCAAATTGGATGTGCCTCGGGCTCTGCGCCGACAATATCCGCCCGAAGGTCGGCGAGCCCACAAAGTTATCCGGCAAGTTGAAATTCGGATGATTGAACAGATTGAAAGCCTCGGCGCGGAATTGCAGATCCAGTCGTTCTTTCAGCTTTGTCGTTTTCATCAAGGATGCGTTGAAGTTCTCAAAGCCCGGTCCGTCCAGGATGTTTCTTCCCGCGTTCCCGAAGCTGCCGAACGCCGGAAATGCAAACGCCGCGGTGTTGAACCATCGATCGGGCGTGCGATCAGAAAGCTCGGCGCTGCCGGCGACATTCGGACGATCATTGGCGCCAAACCCAAGCGTCGACCGGCCGGTGTTGCTGTTGTCGATCTCCGATAGCAGCGCCACCGTAAAAGGCCGCCCGCTCTGCAAGGTCAGAATGCCAAAAGTCTGCCAGCCCGTAAGGATCTTAGACCACACCCCCGAGTCGCCCAGCAACGCTCGGCCTTCGCCAAATGGAAGATCGTACCCGTAGCTCAATGATAGCCTGTGCCTTACATCGAAATTCGATCGGCCCCTCTCGGCTGCAGTGTTGAAACTATCTTGTGGAAAGTTCGGATCGCCCGCGCTCGCGAAGAAACTCGATGCGTTATCGATCGATTTTGACCACGTGTAGGACGACAAAATCGAGAGCCCAAAATCGAGCCTCTGCTGAAACCTCACCTGGAGACTGTTGTAGTTCGAATTGGCGCTCGACTCTTCGAAGGTAATGTCGTCAAACTGCGGCACCGGTCGTGGATTGAATTGCGCGGGACTCGGTCTGGGTTGGTTGATATCGCGAGCGGTGATCAGCTTCGTTCCCTTGCTCCCGACATAGGCGGCCTCGACGACTCGGCTCTTGCCGAGCGCCTGCTGCAAGCTCACATTCCAGTGCTGAAGATACGGGGTTCGCAGGTCGCGTTGAAACCCGAACGCCGAATGAGGCAACGGAAACGGAAACTTATTTGGGAACGGATCGTTGAGCGTCAACGGCAACTGCGGGAGCGTGAAGAAGAGATTGAAATCAAAAAATGGAGCGTTGAAATAGAGCCCTTCACTCGGCGCTAGTGACGATTGGTCATAGTAAACACCGTAGCCCGCGCGCAAAACAGCGTTCGCGCTGCTTCCCAGCGTCCACGCCAGGCCCACGCGCGGCGCCCAGTTGTTCTTATCGGGCTCGAACCCGCTCCTCGGAACCCCGTTGGTTCCCACTGGGACCAGACTCCGAGTCTCAGGATCATAAAGATTAGCCCGGTCGAATGCATCAACAGGCGGCGAATTGTACTCATAACGCAGTCCCGCCGAAATAGTCAGGGCTGGTCTGACCCTGAAGCTGTCGTTCACGTAGAAACCGTAGCTCTCGGTGCGAAGGTGTTGATGATTGTCGAGCCGCGCTCCTCCAGTAAACACGGGAAGTCCGAGCAATAGATCCGCAAGCGCATTGCCGGTGATCTGGCTCGAAAACGTCAGGAAGCCACGGGATTGAACATCACGAAACGCATTCTGCTGAATAGCGCGAAAGTCGAATCCGAACTTCACCAGGTGCCTGCCTCGCGCGTAGCTTGCGCCATCAAGCACCTGAAACATATTGGTGACGCTTTGTTGGGGATTGTTGAATTCATCACCGAGCGGCGAAAAGCCGAGGACCGTGATAAAACTCAGCCCAAAGTCTCTCGGGTTTTTTGAAAGCTCAGGGAGCCCGACCTGTTTATTGAGGCTCGTTCCGCTGTTCTCATGGACCACGGCGGCGGAAACACGGCTGAACGCGAATCGCGCATCGTTGACCAGAGCAGCAGAGAATATGTGAGTCTCGCCGATCATGAAGTTCTGACCCCGTCGCGGGACGTTGTCACCGAAGCCGGGCACCGCGGGAAATGTCGGTCCGGTAAACGGCTCGAACAGTTCCCTGTCGGAAAAGCTGTACCGCGCCAAAAGAGCGGACGCTTTGTTCAGCGAATAATCAAGCCGCACATCGAAGTGGTCGTTGTTTCCGCGCAGAGTCGGAGAAGAAACGAAGTTGGCGAAGGGTACGTTGCGATTTGGCGCCGGATAGAGCGCGGCGATCGCTTTGCCTATCGGGCTGATGAAGAAATCAGGGATCTTGTTTTCTGGAAACGGCAGTTGGGTGAACGGATTGATGGGCGCCTTGAGCAGACTCTGCGAGAAGTCACCCATTCGTTCCGCGAGCGTCGGGACGTTTGAAACGCGGGTGATTCCTTCTCGCACCCGCGAGCCTTCGTAATCAACAAAAAAGAACGCACGGTTCTTGACCACGGGACCGCCCGCCGCAAAGCCAAACTGGTTCCGCTGATACTTTGGTGCTTGCTCGCCGGCCGGCGCAAAGACGTTTCTAGCATCAAGAGCCCCGTTGCGAAAAAACTCGTAGGCGGCTCCATGCAAAGAGTTTGATCCGGATTTGAGAACGACGTTCACCTGTCCGCCGCCGTTGCGACCAAAGGACGCGTCATAGGTGCTCGTCAACATCTCGAATTCTCGAATGGAGTCCACTGGCGGACTGACGCCGGCGGTGTTGAGTTTGGGATCGATGTTGTAAACGCCGTCGAGAAGATAGCTGTTTGAGTCCTCGCGCCCGCCATTCACGCTCAGCGCGAAATCGCCTCTCACGGTGCTCGCGGAGCCCTGGGCAGCGGGCGCAGCTCCGGGCACCAACAAGGTCAGGTCCAGAAAGTTTCGCCCGTCGAGCGGCAAGCCCGTTATCTGGCGGTTCTCAACCACCGTCCCAATCGCCGGCGAGTCTTTTCTAAGTTGAATCTCCGGCGCGTTGATTACAATTTCCTCGCTGATTGGGCCAACCTCGAGCTGGATATCCAACCGGAGTTCTTGATTAACCTGAAGCGTTGTGAGGCTTGAGTGCTTTTTATAGCCGCTCTGTTGGACCTCAATTCGATAAGTGCCGGGCGGCAGCGCCGAAACCGTGAACGCACCCTCATCGCCGGTCGACGCTATTCGCGAGTCGTTGGTGTCAATCTGAACCAACTTGATTGCGACATTCGATAAGGGCGTCCGCGAGCTGTCAGTGATCGTGCCACGAATCGAGCCTTTGTGAGTCTGCGCGTGAGCCGTAAAATGCGTCCACAACAACGCCAGACACAGTGATAGCAGGAGAGTTCTCACTTTCATGATCTCTCTTCTATACCAGAAAAAGATCGATATTCACCAGTCGCGGCTTACCGGCCGCACACCCGATCTATTCTTGCTACAATAACAGGAATAGCTTTTGCAGTTTGTAATCCTTGAATCAAGAAGAGTGTGAATGAAAAGCAATCAACCACAATCTGCGATGAGTAAATTCGAAGTCGCCGCGGCGCTTCAAGAGATAGGTTTGCTTTTGCGCTTAAAGACCGCTGACCAGTTTCGATCGCGCGCTTACACCAAAGCCGCGCAGGCAGTGGCCGAGATCGTCGATACTGCTTTCCCTGGATTGGTTGAGCAAAAACGGCTGACGGACATTAAGGGAATCGGCCAATCGCTCGCGGGAGTCATCGAAGATCTCTATTACACCGGCCGTTCGTCTTTGCTCGAAAAGCTACGCGCGGAAATGCCGCCCGGCGTTCTTACTCTTTCTAGAGTTCCCGGTCTGACCTTGAACAGAATCGAGAAACTGAGCGAGTTGGGCATCAGCAATATCGATGAGCTCAAGGCGGCAATTGAAGCCGGTAAGGTCCGCGATCTGCCCGGATTCGGAGCGAAAACGGAAAACACGTTACGCGAACAAATCGCTGGTTACGAGACACGCGATAATGAAATCTTGCTGATCCACGCCTTGAGAACCGGTGAGAAAGCGATCGAGTACCTTCGCTCCGCATCAAAAATGGACCACATCGATCTCGCGGGATCGTGCCGGCGCTGGAGGGAAACCGTATCGACTATTCGCATTACCGCCAGCGCCTCCAGCAGAGCGGAACAACTGATTGGCCATTTTCTAGAGTTCCCGCTGATCGCGGAAGTTGTGGAACAACAGAAACGTTCTGCAACGGTAAGGCTTGTCGACGGTGTCACGGTAGCTCTCTCAGTCGCCGGTCCCGGCGAGTATTGGAATCTGCTTCATCACGAAACGGGTTCGAAGGCGCATCTGAAAAAGCTCAACAGCATCGCGGCGGAAAAAGGCATGGAACTCTTGCCTGACAAAATCAAGTTGGTGGGCAAGCGTACAATCCTGAGAGTTCAAAGCGAACCGGATATATATCGGCATCTTGGTATGCAGTATGTGCCGCCCGAGTTACGTGAAGACGAGGGTGAAATCGAAGCCGCGCTCACTCACTCTATTCCGGAGGACTTGATCGAAATCAGTGACATCAAAGGGATGGTCCACTGCCATACAACTTATTCCGACGGGAGGAACACGGTGGAAGAGATGGCGCGGGCGGCTGAGACGATGGGAATGAAGTACATGACTATCACGGATCATTCCCCGACTGCTCACTACGCCGGCGGTCTGAAGGCCGATCGGCTAAAAATGCAATGGGAGGAGATCAGCCGCGTCCAGGAGAATGTGTCGATAAAGCTGTTGCGAGGAACAGAATCAGACATACTGCGGGACGGCGCGCTGGATTATCCAGATCGCATTCTGGAAAAGTTCGATGTGATCATCGCCAGCATTCACAATCGCTACAAGCTGGACGAAGATGAAATGACACGGCGGATCATCAATGCAATGCGAAATCCTTTCTTTAAGGTCTGGGGCCATCCGTTAGGACGGCTTGTTCAGCGGCGGCCACCCATTTCCTGCCGGGTCGAAGAGATATTGGATGTAATCGCAGAGTCCGGCGCCGCAATCGAGATCAGCGGCGATCCGCACCGGCTGGATATGGAGCCGCGGTGGACAAAAGAAGCGCGCAAGCGAGGTATCAAGTTTGTCATCTCAACTGACGCGCATTCTATCTCCGATCTTGAGAATTTGAAGTTCGGTATCGGTCTTGCGCGTCGAGCCATGGTTACTCGCGGTGAGGTGTTGAACGCGCTCGGAGCCAAAGCCTTCCAACACTCTGTCAAGCCTGCCTAGAAAAGCACGTCTCCTCTCATGCCTCTTCCTCGGATTAAAGTGCGTGGTATGTGATTTGATCTCGATTGGTGGCGTTGGCGAGGCTTGAGATATTCTTCCAGCTTGCGGGTTTCTGCCGGCGCAAACAATCGCGTCGCCATAATCACTATGACTCGACTTGAGAGACTCCAGCAGACCGGTATCATGCGGCGCGGAACAAAAGGGCGATTTCGCTATGTTCCCGCCAATGGCCGGAAGGTCTCTCGAGCGGATCTCGACAGAATCGAGGCCTTAAGAATCCCACCGGCGTGGACCGATGTTGCCATCAACGGAGCCGCCGGCGGCATGCTGCAAGCCGCCGGCAAGGATGCCGCAGGACGGTCGCAATATCTGTATCACGAGCAACACGTCAAAAAACGCGAGCAGAAAAAGTTCAATCGCCTGGTGATATTCGCCGAAGCGGTTCCGAAAATGCGACGAGTAGTCAGCAGCAATCTGAGTAAGCGAGACTTGAGTCGTGATCGAGTGATGGCGTGCGTTTTGCGAATCTTGTCGACCTGCTTCATGCGAGGCGGCAGCCAGGTCTACGCTGCTGAGAATGGGAGCTACGGGTTAGCGACGCTTCGGCCCAGGCACGTCCGCGTGCGTGGCGACGTTGTCGAGTTCAATTTTCCCGGAAAAAGCCAGGTAGTTCAGCACAGAGAGCTGAAGGATCGCGCGGTTGCAAGAGTGATTCGCGAGCTTCTGCGCCATCGCGCGCCGGAAGTCTTCAAGTATCAAAACGGCGACGGACATTTCGTCGACATCAAGAGGAGAGATATCAACGGGCATATCAAAGAGGTGATGGGCGAGCGGTTCACTTCGAAGGACTTTCGCACCTGGGCAGCGACTCTGATCTGCGCCAGCGCGCTCGCCCGGGCGGGAATTGGCAAAGAAGAAACCCCGACTTCAAGAAAGAAGAAGGTGGTCAAGGCGATAAAGGAAACCGCCGAGATCCTGGGTAATACTCCCGCGGTTTGCCGGTCAGCGTATATCTGTCCGGAGGTGCTTTCCCGCTTCGACCGGGGAGAAGTCATCGATCAGTATTTTGAGACTACTGGCGATCTTGTAAACCATCGAGGAGCGCAACTCCACAAAGCCGAAAGGGCGCTGCTACGTCTCTTAAAACGAAAGGCCAGGTAACACTTCACTTTATCCATCCGTTGGTTTGCGATTTGCACGTCACCACGTAGATCGCGTTGGGCGGGCTCACGTGGCCCGAATAAAGACACTTTTGGCCCGACGCGTGTACGAGAAACGACAAATCGAAACGGAGGTGTTATGGCTGCCAAAGCAAAACCCAGCAAACGAGAATTGATCGATACTGGCAAAGACAAGCGTTATGTAAGGCGTGACGAAAAAGGCCAATTTGAGGAGGTCGTCGATGTCGGACGGTCTCTGTCGCAGGATGTGCGAAACACCGCCAAAACCAAAGTGCCGGCCGGACAGGGTGATCGCGGCGATCAAAAGGCCCGGCGCAAGTAGTAGTCATTCCACGCGCTCTAGCGCAAATGCACAGAGGTGGTTCAGGGAGGCATATGAAACAGAAGCTAAAGATACTGACTTCAACACTGGCGGTTATGGTGATCTTCGCTTGCCAGCCGGCGCATGCTTTCACCCCGCAAACTAATGCGAACAGCAATAAGTCTGTTAAGGGTGAAATGAAGCGAAGCGGCAAGGAAGTGAAAGAGGCTGGCAAAGGTCTCGGCACGAACGTGAAGCACGGTCGAGTAGCTCGTGGGGGCAAGCACTTTGGCAAACACATGTACCGTGCGGGGAAACACTTCGGAAAAGGAAGCGGGTTGGCTGCCAAGAAAACCGGCAAGGCTGTCAAGAAGGCGGCCAAGCCCTGATAGCGATGCCTATCAAGGATCCAACTTGGTCTAACCTTACCGCGATAACTTGAACCACGAGTTGTGGCGAGGCGCTCGGCATTGTTCAGCATTCCGTTGAGCCGAGCGCCTTGTTAGATGCAAACGATGATATTCACCGATGAGCAAGCCGGCGCAGAAACAACCTTGGTGGCTTGAATCAGGCAGCGAGGGCTGTCTTACATGCGGCCAGACCTATGTATCTGGGACTGGGTATATCTGCGAATTGTGCGATGTTTCTATC
>JBASRM010000429.1:0-2056 GCA_049273835.1 Blastocatellia bacterium
CCATTAAGAACTCGATCCATCCTTCAGTCTTCTGGATCAGCTCGCTGACCAGGTCAGTCTCCACAGCAGCCGCCTGAATCGAACCGGCGCCTTTTTTAGCTAACGCATCCGCGCGATCGTTCCAACGATTTCCTGTATGGCTGTCAACCTTGTGCCAGTGAATCCTGGTCGGACACTCGCGAATAAACCTCGCATACTCCCGGGTCAAGGACTGATTTGTTTTCCACTCCCCGGTCGCCCATTTTTCAATGCCGAGATAGTCGTAATAAATCGAAACCTCAGTTACCGAATGCCGGGCACACCACTTCAATGCTTCCTTTGCGCCTACCAACTCACCCGCTATCTGGCGGGTTCCGTTGACCTCCGCAGCGTCCACCGCTCCGAACAGTTCGTCGACGACCTTTCCATCCTTTAGTATGACCGCGCCGTACCCGGTTGAACCGTTGATGAATGAACCATCAACATAAATCTCATATAGCGATGCCGAATGCTCCGAGAATGTCTGTTGTTGGCCTTGCCAGGCGGCTTGCAACCCCGGCGAAAGCGATTTGTCTTTCAATTCATGATTCTTCATCGAGAACGAATCGGATTTCGGTGAATAGGAGATAACGACCATTCCAAGGTTCGTGGCAGCGGTTGAAACGGAAACCTTTACGCTGTACTGGCGAAAGGAGTTCTCCACGATCGCGGCATCTATTCCTGAACGTTGAAGCGCTTTTACAAACTGCTCCGCGCGGCTGCGCAGCTTATCCTCGAATTGATCTTTCACCACGGTGGGATTCTGAATGAGATGCGAGCAGGGGTCAATTGCCGAAGGATCGGCCGGCTTAGAATGTCGATCACAACAGATCGGAAACGGGAGCAGTCGTGTGGTGGAGCCCGTCTCGCCACAAAGACACTAAGTCACAAAACTGCACGAAGAAGACCAGGGTCTTCGTTTGTCGCGAGTGTGATAAGTGGGACGTCAAGTCTCTTAATTCTCATTGCGAACCTTAACAACGGTGTAGCCGGCTCGTGCGAGGATCCTGGGAATGCCTCGAACCATCACCCGATCTTTCTCTTTGTCTTGCTCAGACAGCTCGTCGGGTCCGATCGCCGCTGCTTCATCGGGGCCAAGCCGGGCCCGCTCTTCCACACTCAGCCTGTGCCAGGGAACCAGGTCCTTGTGAAGCTGGTTGGCTTTGTCGGTCTCACTGGCCCACCGCCATCCGGCTTCAAGCTTTGACTTCATCCAACGCGCGTGTTCCATTTCAGCTAACAACTCGAGGTCGTCGCCGGGGAAGTCGAACGGCGGCTCATTGCTGCGAGCCGGAATCATCACGTATCCCGAGCGAATCAGCTTGTTTGAAATATCACGCACGTTGCTGCGATTCTGCTCTTTCTCCTCCTCAGGCAATTCTTCAAAAGACATCAACGAACTGTGGTTCTTGAGCCGTTCATCGGTCACCGGGCCATAGGAGTAACCGTCATCACGCAGCTTCTTGAGAAGCAACTCGTGAGCTGCCCTTGCCAGCTTATCAAGAAGCTCGTCTTCGAGATCGATCTGTTGTACCAGCGCCTGGAAGTCTCTCGCATTCACGTGCAAGTTGAGCTGCTCGATCGCCGGCAGGCACGATCGTTCGAATCGCTGAGTGCCTGTTAATTGGCTCATCGCCACGACTGATTCCATTGACCGCACACCGTGCTTGTATCGTTCAGTCTGAAGCAGCGCCCTCAAGACTCCCGAGTCGATATTCAGGATCTCTTTTCCATCTTTCCTTTCGAAGAGCTGAGCAGCGTCTCGCTGGAGGATTGAGCGGAGCAGAATAGCCCGGCGGAGAAGGTAATATGGATCGGATGTATTCTGGCGATTGGGACCGAGTATATCGACGTAGCCTTTTAACCGGCTTACAAAATCAGGTCCCTTGACCGCGCGGAATTGGCTCTGATCATCCGCCCCAAAGCCTTCCATGCTCTCGCTGACACCACCCGCGAAAACGAAGATCGATCTGCCGATCGGGTGACTGATCTGTCCCTGCTGAAAACGGCCGTCCTGCATCGGGGCGAGGAAGTGACG
>JBASRM010000433.1:0-5311 GCA_049273835.1 Blastocatellia bacterium
GACCGTGCCGCACGACGATCACGGCGACGAAGAGCACGCTCACGGGACGGAAGCGGTGGCTGAGGCCCACTAATAATTTTTGATTTGGAATTTGGATCCTGGCGTGCGCGACTTCTCAATCCAAAACCTAAACGACGGCTTCATAACTACGGACAATGAGGAAGCTTAGAGTCTGGTTCTTTTTCATAGACCTTGATCGCACGCTGCTGCAGGAGCCTTGCCGCAATTGGGGGGATGGCAAGCGAATACCGAGCAGGTGGAAATAATAACCGAGCCTGACTGTAACACTTCCTCCATTGATAACCTTGCGAACGGAAGGTCGTTCGCGCGAACTGCCGATGCAACCGCGTCGGTATTGAGGTCGATGACCTAAGGAGGAAATTATGATCAAAGTCAGAATGATCGCGATCTCGGCGCTAATGATGTTGCTGGTTGTCGGGAGCGCGGCAGCGCAGACCGAAGCTGCCGCCGAACCCGCACACCCAAGCGGCTCGTGGTTCTTTCCCGCACTGAGCGCCTTCGCCGTTGCAATTGCGGCACTGGGCGCCGCGCTGGCGGACGGTCGCGCGATTGCCGCGGCGTGCGAAGGAACCGCGCGCAATCCGGGCGCCGGGCCCCGAATTTTCACGATGTTGATTCTGGGTCTCGCGCTGATCGAAACGCTGGTGCTGTTCACATTCCTGGCGGCTTATCTAAAGCTGTGATCGGGAAGGCAAGCCCGGTACTCACGAGAGGGAGGCGGCGAAGCCTCCCTTTTTATTTCTACAAAGGGGCGATAAACTGGCCTTCTGAGCAATGCCCAGGTGCAGGCCGCAGCTTTTTAAGAGCAGCACAGCCTGTGCATTCCCCCTGCACGGATTCAAAGAGGACGCGATGCAATCATTCAAAGACAGCATAATCAAACTCATCACCGAAACTTCCACCAATCTTCCACCGGACGTCCGGGCCGCAATGGCCGCGGCGGTGGAACAAGAAAACCCTGCCACAAGCGCCGGCACCGCGCTTTCGGTCATCGCGACCAACATTGATATGGCCTGCGATAACGAGGGCCCGATCTGCCAGGACACCGGCATGCCCACGTTCGAGATCGAGACCCCGGTCGGAACAAACCAGATAATGATGCGCCGCGAGATTCGCGAAGCTATCGCCGAAGCCACGCGGCGCGGCAAGCTGCGGCCGAACTCGGTTGATTCGATCACCGGCGTAAACTCGGGCGATAACCTCGGGCCCGGCACGCCGGTCATGCACTTCCATCAGTGGGAGAACGACGAGGAGATAGAGGTCAAGCTGCTGCTAAAAGGCGGTGGATGCGAGAACAAGAATATTCAGTATTCGCTCCCGGCAGAGCTTCCACATCTCGGGCGCGCGGGCCGCGACCTGGACGGCGTGCGCAAGTGTATCCTGCATGCGGTTTGGCAAGCGCAAGGCCAGGGCTGCAGTGCGGGCGCGCTTGGCGTGTGCATAGGCGGCGACCGCACCACTGGTTACCAGCACGCTAAAGAGCAGCTCTTCAGGACGCTCGACGACGCAAACCCGGACTCGAAACTTGCGTCGCTCGAAGACTATGTCATGAGAGCCGCGAACACCTTGAACATCGGGACAATGGGATTCGGCGGCGGGGTCACCTTGATCGGCTGCAAGATCGGCGCGCTCAATCGTCTGCCGGCTAGCTTTTTCGTATCTGTCGCCTATGACTGCTGGGCGTTCCGCAGGCTCGGAGTCGTGCTGGACGCAAAAACAGGAGAGATCAAACGGTGGCTCTATCGCGATGAATACAAGCCCGAAAAGCGGCTGGCTGCGGGCGAAGGGTTTCGATTGACCGGTTCCGAGAAGCGCCTGGTTGCGCCCATAAACGAAGAACAGGTTCGAGAACTCAACGTTGGCGATGTGGTTATGATCTCCGGCGAAATGTACACCGGACGCGACGCGGTGCACTCATACCTGATGAAGCACGAGCCACCTGCAGATCTGCGGGGCGCCGTGCTCTATCATTGCGGCCCGGTGGCGCTCAAAGAAAACGGCAGCTACAAAATTACCGCCGCGGGTCCGACCACCAGCATCCGCGAGGAACCCTATCAAGGCGACATCATCAAGCGCTATGGCGTGCGAGCGGTGATGGGAAAGGGCGGTATGGGGAAGCGGACTCTCGACGCGATGGCGGAAGCCGGCGCTGTGTACTTGAACGCGATCGGGGGTGCTGCTCAATACTATGCTCGCTGTATCGAGCGGGTGCTTGATGTGAACCTGCTCGAGTTCGGAATCCCCGAGGCGATGTGGCATTTGCGGGTTCACGACTTTCCGGCAATTGTAACGATGGACGCGCACGGCAACTCGCTGCACGCAGATGTCGAGAAGGCGTCTGCGGTGATGCTCGGGAAGCTTGCCGATCCAGTGTTTTGAGCTGCGCGCGTGCGAATGGTATTCTTTCGCACTGATGATCAGTAAGATCAAGGAGTTTCAGGTGACAGCGCATGATCAGGCCACGAACACCGGCAGCATCAAGGTGCTCTTTCTCGGACAGTGCCTTCAGTATGGATATGGGAATGTGGGCAAGGCATCTACGTATGTATCACTGACTGCGTCAATGCTGCGCGCGCGCTTTCCCGGTTTGAAATTCAAGTTCGATCTCAAATACCTGTATCACCCGGCCGGGCTCAAGGCCCTCCTCAAGCACCGGATGTTTTTCTATCCCCCCGACATAGCTCTCCTTAACCTGCCGGCGATGTTTGCTGCGACCACCTGGCGCGTCAATCTTGTCTACGAGATGGCGCCGGAAATCGTGGATACTGCACGCTCGTTCATGCAAAAGATTGAAGCGAAGATGAAAGGAAACACCGGTCCTCCTGAAATGACTACGATGATCGATAAGGCATTCGCACTCCGGCGGCCCCTCTCAGTTGCAGAGTACGAGCGCCTTGTCCAGGAGGCGTTAGAGGAATGCGTAGGGGCAACCCCATGCCGCTTTGTGCTCCTGGGGCCGGGACGTTTCAACGAAGAGACGATAGAAGACTATGCTGTGCACTCACCGGAAGTTTGGTCTTCGGTCAATCAAATGGTGCAGCGCCTTGGCAACAGATTCAACGTGCCCGCGGTCAGCGCCCAGGAAGCGCTCGCGGAATATGGCGGTGAGGTGTTCACTCCAAACAACCACCGTTGGAGCGAGTACGGGCACGAGATCGTCGCTCGCGAAGTTGAGTCGGTACTCGCGCTTCAAGTTGCTCATTTGAGCCGATCGGGGTCATAAGGAACCGGATCGCCGAGCTCAGGATGCCCAAGCCTCATCCCACCACCACGAATAAGCCATTCGTTGACGAATTATTTGCGGTTCTACGGGACAATTCATTCCGAGACCCGATGGTTGATTCCGTACGCAGCGGTGCGATGAGCCCAACCGGAGTTCGCCTCTGGACATTGCAAGCTTCACTCGTCGTCCGAGTGTTCACGCGCTTCATCAGCGCAATCCATGCTAACTGCCCCCACCGCGATGCCCAACAGCTTTTGGCGGAGAATCTCTGGGAAGAGCATGGGCGCGGCGTCCGTGAACGCGATCACTATGCCCTCGTACGAAAGCTTGCGCGTAGCCTGGGTGCAACTGATTCTGAGCTCGATAACGCCCAGCCGTTGCCGGAGACCGCCGATTACCTCGATCACTGCTTCAACGTGACACGCAATGCTTCTTTCGTCGAGTCGATCACCGCGCTGGGTATCGGCGTTGAGATCTTTATGCCTGCTTTCTTCGGCGTCCTGGCTGAAAGCCTGTGCTTGCATTACGGGCTGTCACGCGATGACGTCGAGTATCTATCCGTCCACGTCGGCGAGGACGAGACACATGCCAACCGTGCGCTCGAGTTGATAGCAGCGTACGCGGATACTGATGAAATGATGGAGAAGGCGACCAATGCCCTTCGCGAAATGTTAATCGTAAAGCGCCGGTTCGCGGAGGCAGTTTACCGGCACTGCTCGAACGCTGGTTAAGACATCCATCAACCACCCTCTGTTCAAATTCGGTATTGGTTCAGTTTGAATTTCCCGCAAACTGAACCACTACCTCAAATTCACTTTTCTTGACAAATTTACCCGGCTAGACAAAGAATCTGGCGCGGCCACAATCTTTGAGGAGGAAACGGCAATGATACGCGGTTGGATCGTATTTGCATCGCTCTGTGTGGTACAGGTCGGGTATTCGTCGGCAGGCGCACAAACGCAGGATCTGGTGAGTACGCGCGAAATGGCCGACATCAATTGGATGGAGTTCAAGGAGGTCGTTCCTGCGAAGATCAATACCGTGATACTTCCTACCGGGACGCTCGAACCCCACGGGGTAATCAACAACGGCGCGGACATCACCGCTCCGCTGGGGATCGCGCGAAAGATCGCGCGCGAAGTCAACGCTATGATCGCGCCGATCATTCCTTATGGAATCACGGGGAGCATGGACGCCTATCCCGGTGCGTTTTCTATTTCCGAGGCGGCATACCGCGCGTTCACGCGAGATGTGATGGCGGGTCTCGCGAAGAATGGCTTTCGCAACATCATCGTCATCAACGGGCACGGAGGGCCTCAAACCGCAGTGCTCAATCAGCTCGCGACTGAGATAGGTCAGGACAAGCGAGTCAGAACCCTGGTGATCAACTGGTGGAGCTATGCTTCAGATGTGACGCTGTCGGTCTTCGGTGAGGACGGCGGCCATGCCGGTTGGAACGAGACTGCACTTGTGCAGGCGATCGATCCGAAGCTTGTACATAAGGAACGTTACTCTGATGACCTCGCGACACCTAACCCGGTTGCCGGCTCCTATTCCGCTTATCCGGCTCCGTCTTCGATCGGGTTGTACAAGGAAGGCCAGGGCTATGTGAAGTTCGATCAAACAAAGGCTGACGCATATTTCGCGCGGGTGACAGAGAAAGTGGCGAAGCTTATTCTCGAGACTCGCCGCAAGTGGGATATGGCTGGACTCTTTGATAAGTGATGCACTTGAGGTCTACTTCCCGTCTGACGCATCCCCGCTCACTCAAGTTTGACACCGGCGTCGCTGACCAACTAGTCTGCAAGACATTGTCACCGGTTTGGAACGAGAGAAACTATGATCTGTGCGAAATGCGGCGCGGAGAATCGTGAAGGATCAAATTTTTGCCGATATTGCTCGGCGCCGCTGACTCAGCAGGGCCAGGGGCCGGCATCGGGCTATATTCCCTCAGTCCCCCCTCCTCCGCCACCGGGCACGAGCGCTCCATCGAACTTCTATACGCCGCCGACCAGTTACCAAACGCCGCCCCGCCCGCCCGCCCGGACGGTAGTGCCACCTTTACTG
>JBASRM010000437.1:0-4078 GCA_049273835.1 Blastocatellia bacterium
CGGGTATGTGAAATACCAGTGAGGTTTCCCCTGTCTCTTAAGCGCCTGGACAAACTGGGCCGATTCATACGGAGGGACCTGCGGGTCCTGTTCGCCGTGCATGATCAACAGCGGGGTTTTGATCTTCGCGACATCTGCCAGCGAGTTCGCCTTGCGATAAACATCCGGTTTTTGGTCCGGCGAACCTCCCATCTTCATCATCCAACGAACCGCCGAGTTCCGATTCGTCCGTTCATTGAACGTTGCGCGGTCCACCACCCCGTAAAGCTCAATCGCCGCCTTGAACATCTCGGGATGCTTGGTCACCGCGTAAGCCACCATCGTACCGCCGTGACTCCCGCCGCCAATAGCAATCCGAGCCTGATCGGCTAATCCGCGGGCAATCAAATACTGCGCGCCCGCGGCGACGTCATCCATCTCTCCTCCTCCGCTGTCCTCGACGTTCAGGTTGCGGAACTTCTCGCCGTAGCCGCTGCTCCCCCGATAGTTCGGCTCCAAAACCAGGTAGCCCTCCTGTGAGAGGAACATTGCCCACGAGTCCCAGTTAAAACCGTCTTGTCCTTCCGGTCCGCCATGAATCCACAGCACCGTCGGATAACGCGTGCCGGGCCTGGCCCCTGCCGGCTTGTAAAGCATCGCGGTGATTTCGAGCTCGTCTTTGCTCTGGTAGCTGACTCGCTCAGGCATTCGAAAGCCAGCTCGAGCGAAATTCAGCGGCAGAGTTCGAGTCAAGTATCTCGGCGAAGACGGCGACGCGACCGTCGCGACCATCAGGTTAGGAGTCTCGAGTGGAGTGTTGCGCATGAAGTAGATCTTACTGCCGTCGGGTGACCACTGAGGATTAGTCTCGAATCCGGCAGGCTTCACTCCTTCGCAGAGCAGTTTGCTCGAGGACTTATCCGAGCCCACGATCCAGATGTCGCGCGTTTCGCGGCTGAGCTGATTCGAAACGATAGCCATCCACTTGCCATCGCGAGAGAACACCGGCGCGTCGTCCTCCCACTCGCCGGACGTGATCTGCTTTGGGGCGCCGCCGGTGGCAGGAATGAAGTACACCTTGTCCCAACCGCTTTGCTGAAGCACCACCGCGAGATTCCTCCCATCAGGTGTCCACGCCGCACGACGGATCGCCCAGCCACCTCCGCGATCCGTTGGCGCGGTGTACAACTCGACGGGCTCGCCTCTCGAGCGTCCAGCCGCCGAGTCGAAACTCAAGACCTTCAGCTTGCCGCTGAAATACTCCGGCGCGCGCGCTGTGTAAGAGATTCTCGTCCCCTCCGGTGACCACGCGGGCACGGATTCATCCGCATCAGTGATAGTCAAATAGCTTGAAGTCATCCCGTCCGCGCTTACGACCATCAAGTCATTGTTGCCGCGACGGCCGGTCTCAAATAGTATCCACGCCCCGTTTGGTGACCACTGTGGCTGTCGATCAGCCGCCCCTCGAGGATCACCTGCTCCGGGCGGTGCGTTGGTCAAACGACTCGGCTCACCGCCGCGGACATCAACGACCCAGATTCCACCTTGACTCGCGTAAGCAAGCATCTGCCCATCCGGCGACCATGAAAGTCCCGACTTTCCGCCCGCCGTAGTAGTCAGTGTCGATGGCCAGCCTCCATCGGAAGGCATCACCACGATCTGCTCGTTACGGACCAGGGCAAACTGAGTCCCATCGGGAGAGAGGACCGGCGTACCCACCGGCTCGACGGCAAGCAAATCCTCGAGGGTGATCTTGTCTGGTTTAAGCGATGGTGCTCCGGGGACCGGCGCGATGACGACCAGGAGTGCAAGCATCAGGGTCAGGTAACGAAGGCTCGCTAACAGCATGATATCCTCCACAATTGAAGTGGCGACATTCAACCGCTCATTGCGCGAGGATGTCAAGATGTGGTGGGAGAAGGGCATATACTCAGTTGTTTGCCTTTTCACCCCCGCCTTCCTATAATCTCATTCGCTCAAATCCCAGTTACTCACCGTTCTATGAGTTACCAATTGCAGCTTCCGACAACTCGCACGGAGGATCGATGCTAGTTCCAAAGGTTCAGCTCATCCCTTCGCCGGAGCAAGTCACCCAGCTTTTAGGCGAGACCGGCGCCTTACGTGAAGGCCACTTCGAATTTCCCACCGGTCAGCACTCGAGTCACTACTTTCAGATGCCGCTTGCGATGCGCTATCACGGCAACGCCCGAGTGCTTAATGTAGCGCTGTCCCGCCTGCTTCGCCGTGAACCCGAAGTTCTAGCAGCCCTGCCCAACTGCGCTGTGGTCGCACCCGCCGCCGGAGGCATCCCGGTGGCCTTTGGCGTGCGCGAGGCTCTCAACGCCGATCAGATTTTCTGGGCCGAGAAGGACGACGGCCGCTATTACTTTCGCCAGTACCTCGATGCCCACGGTCTGAAGTGTATACTAGTGGACGATGTGGTGCGGTCCGGAAAGGTCATCACTTATATGATAGACTTGATCGGTAAGGCCGGCGCCGAAGTGGTCGCGATAGGCTCGCTCGTGCATTTCAAAGATGCCCACTTCGATACAGGCAACATTCCTTACTATTCGCTGCTTGACGTTGATATCCGATTTCATGCACCCGCGGAGTGCCCGATGTGCAGAGCCGGCAAGCCGCTAGAGAAGGTTTGGGTGTAGCAGTACTATTCTTCAAAACGAGGTGAACATTATGCCAAGACTACTTGCTCACAATCAGCTCAACCTGCGCAACGTCATGCTTGCTTTGATTCTTCTGGCTGTCGCGCCAGTCATTTCGCTTGGTCAAAGGCCGGTGCCTAAGCAACCAGCGCCACAACCGACCCGCGATGTCAGTTTGTCCGGGGGGCGAGACCGGCCAGACAAAATGGACCGGGCGGGGCAGGACGCTGAATCCACGGATAGATGGGCGACGGTTTACGGAATGAAAATTCATTACCTCGAAGCCGGTCGCGGACCGGCGGTGATTCTCCTCCATGGACTCGGGGGAGATACAACCAACTGGGCCCAGACTATCGGCCCGCTCTCTCAGAAGTATCGCGTGATCGTGCCCGATCAGATCGGATTCGGCAAATCGGATAAGCCGCTGATCAACTATCGAGTCGGGACGCTGGTTGATTTTCTGGATGCCTTCTACAAACAGCTGGGTATAACGCGCGCTTCGCTGGTGGGGAACTCGCTGGGTGGTTGGACGGCTGCAGCTTATGCGCTGGCGCATCCTGAAAAAGTCGATCGCCTTGTGCTGGTTGACGCCGCAGGTTTCGCGGTCACCGGCGATCTCGATCCGCGCGTTCTCAACGGTCTGAACCCATCGACCCGTGATGCTGTAAAGCAGGTAATGGATCTGGTGTTCTACAACAAGAAGTTGTTCGGTAGCGACGAGGCCATAGATGTGTTCTTCGCCAGGAAGATCGCCGCGGGCGACGGGTATACGATTCAGAGGTTCATCGATTCAATAACCCAGGGACAAGACGTACTCGATAACAGGCTCGCGGCTATCAAGCAACCAACGTTGATCGTGTGGGGCAGGGAAGACGGACTTACTCCGTTGACAATTGGCGAGCGATTCAAAAAAGAGATCGCGGGCTCGGAGCTTCTGATCATAGAAAAGTGCGGCCATGTTCCACAGCTTGAAAAGGCTGCTGAATTCAACGCGGCGGTTATCAAGTTTCTGGGAAGCGGCAAATAGCTTGTAGGGGCATCCATCCGTGGACGCCCCTCCTCATCCCTAAAGAGAGAACGTCAGGTAGAGACGACTCAAGAAGCGGTCGGCTTTCGAGGAAACCCACCATCGGAGGCGGCCCTTCCCGAACTGTGATCCGTGAAGGACCACGATTCCCCATGCGTAATAATCAAACAGCAATGCGTTTAGGTAGCAAGACAGCACGCTCGATTTCGAAGACCTTCTGGTCAAACTTCCCGTCAAACAAATCCAGACCTGCTTCCATCAAGCTCGCCGGCCGCCGGTTCTTAACACCCACAAGCTTGAACCGCACCACCCCGGTTTGCTCGTCGCGATCCTGTTTTTCTATCACCCGCGAAGCACTGTACAACGTATCACCCGCGAGGACCGGGTTTGGGTGGCTCCCGTTATCGTAGCC